>DATEQV010000520.1:0-6687 GCA_035272265.1 Acidisphaera sp.
CGCGGCCGAGCGCGCCGCCGCCTGGGGCCTGATCTGGGATGTGCTCGACGATGACGCCTTCGCCGCCGGCATCGACGCCCTCGCGCAGCGGCTGGCATCCGGCCCGACGCGCGCCTACGCCGCGATCAAGCGCGCCATCTACACGGCCGAAGGCCCCTGGCTCGCCGACCAGCTCTCGCTCGAAGCGGAGCTGCAGCGCGACCTCGGCACCTCGTCCGACATGCGCGAGGGCGTCGCCGCGTTCCTGCAGAAGCGCAAGCCCGCCTTCACCGGCCGCTAGAGGGGGGCCGCTGAACAGTTTCTTTTCGCTGGTATCGGCATCGGCGCGCGTGGCAGCCCTCCCGTGATGGCGATCCCGTACCTGGACTGCATGGTGCTGGCGGCGCAGCTCTATGCGCTGCCGCCCCGCGTGCTGCCCTCGATCCAGGCGGTCGAGGGCGGGCAGGTCGGCGTGCTGCACCGGAACAGGGACGGCAGCGCCGATCTCGGCGTGATGCAGGTCAACACGCGCTGGATCAGGCCGCTCGCGCACATGCTGAACCTGCCGCAGGACACCATCCTCGAACGCCTCATCACCGACGCCTGCTTCAACATCAACGTCGCCGGCGTCATCATGCGCAGCTACCTCAACGAGACGCACGGCGACCTGCTGCGCGCCGTCGCCTACTACCACTCGCACACGCCGACGATCGGCACGGGCTACCGCATCCGGGTCGAGACCGCGGCGGCGCGCCTGTTCGTCATCCAGGCCTCGCGAGGCGCCACCGTGGACGAAACCGCGCACGCCGCCAGCGAGGCGGCCGAGCACGTCCCGGGCGTGCCGCCGCCGATCGACCCCATCCCGAGGATCGCTGCGGGCCCCGTCGCCGTCCGGCCCGCCGCGCTCCGCCCCGTCGCGGTCCACCACGTCGCGCTCCACCGCGTCGCCTTGCAGCATGTCGCGGTGCGCCAGGTCACGCTGCAGCAACTCGCCGGGAAACATGCGGCGATCCACGTCACGGCGCAGCACGCTTCCGCCCACCACGTCACCTCGCCCGCCGATCCGGCGCACCGGACCACGCACAGCCTGGACCGGCGCACGACCGCCGGTTTGCCGCCGGCCGAGCGCGACGCTAGCCTCCGCCCGTGAGGAATGCCGCCGCCCGCCTGCGCCGCTTCGGATGGCTGATCGCGCTCGCGATCGTCGTCTCGCAGGGCGCCGCGCCCGGCGCGATGCTGCGCTCGTCGGCGCAGGCGGCGACGGTCACCCAGCTGTTCGGCCGCCTCGTCACCATCTGCCACAGCGACGGCGGCAGCGGCGGCACGGCGCATCACGACTGCCAGCACTGCCCCGACTGCGCCGCCGCGCACCTGCAGCCGATCAGCATCCCCGCGTCGCCCGCGCTGCCCGCGCCGCGCGCCCGCGTCACCCCGGCCGACTGGGTCCAGCCGCCGCAGCACGCCCCGCCCGCGCCCCTCGCCACCCCGCACGCACGAGGCCCGCCCGCCTCCGCCTGAGTGACGCCGCCGGCGCCCCTGCGCCGGCGTTCCCTCATGCCGGAGCCATGCAAGTGTCCCGCACACTGTTCTGCGCCGTGCTCGCCGCGGCCAGCCTGGGCGCCGAAACCGCCCTGGCGCACGCCATCGCCGGAGACCGCGTCTTCCCCGTCACCCTGACGATGGACGATCCCGGTGTCGCCGACGAGGCGACGTTCCCCGAGCTGTTCTACACGCCCGGAAACCCGACCCAGTACAATTTCAACTTCGAATACGACAAGACGATCACGCCGACTCTCGGCATCAACTTCAACTACGGCTTCAACGTCGGCGCCTTCCACAACCCGAACAGCACGCAGTTCGGCTGGCAGGACCTCACCGTCACGCTGAAGGACACCGTCTATGTCAACGCGCCGCACGAGTTCCTGCTCAGCGTCGGGCTGGCGCAGGAAATCGGCGGCGCCGGCACGACCAGCCAGGGTGCCAACAACACCGGCACGACCAGCCCAACCGTCTATTTCGGCAAGGGACTGGGCGACCTGCCGATCGGCATGCTGCGGCCGCTCGCGATCACCGGCGAGGCCGGCTGGCAGATCGCCAACAAGGGCCTGAAAGTCACGCCGTCGGGCAACTTCAACGACGGCACCAACAACCAGTTCTGGGGCGGCCTGTCGCTGCAGTACTCGATCCCGTACCTGCAGTCCCAGGTGCACGACTACGGCCTGCCGTCATTCCTGAACCTGATCCCGCTGGTCGAGTTCACCTGGACCTCGCCGACCAGCTCGCCGAGCCTGCAGGGCCCGACCTACCAGCTCGCCCCCGGCGTGATCTATCTCGGCGAATGGTACGAGCTCGGGCTCGAGGCGCTGATCCCGCTCAACCAGACGACCGGAACCCATGTCGGCATGGTCGCGGAATTCCACCTCTTCTTCGACGACATCTTCCCCAACTCCATCGGAAAGCCGATCTTCCCATGAACCGCATCCTGCTATGCGCGGCGCTGCTGCTCGCACCCGTCGCCGCCTCCGCCCACGCCTTCCTGCGCGAAGCCGTCCCCGCCGTCGGCAGCACCGTGCAGACGGCGCCGCAGAACCTGATCCTGCTCTACACCGAGAGCGTCGAGCCTGCCTTCACAACCGTCACCGTCACCAACGCTGCCGGCGCCCACTTCGAAGCCGCGCGCCCGCAGCCGAGCGCCGACGACCCGCGCCAGATTAGCGTGCCGCTCAAGCCGATGACGGCCGGCATCTACACGGTCACGTGGCACGCCACGTCGGTCGACACGCACAAGACCGAGGGCCATTTCAGCTTCACCGTCGCCCCCTGACGTGTCGGAATTCGACCTGCCCCTTGCGTTGCTGCGCGGGCTGCACGTGGCCGCGATGATCTCGGGCGCGGGCGCGCTGCTGTTCCGCGTGGCGGTGATGCGCGGCGCGACGCTGGGCGCCTGCACCTCGATCGCCCGCGCCAATCTTTCGCTCGCCTTCGTCACCGGCGTCGTGTGGCTGGTCGTGGCGACGCAATCGATCGCCGGCGCATCGGGTCTGGCCGACACGTTCGCAGCACTGCCGCCGGTGATGCGCGACACCCGCTTCGGCATGCTCCTCACCGCGCGGCTGGCCCTGCTGCTGATCGCGGTGGCGACGGCGGCGTGGGACGGCCGCCGGCTTGCGGTGCCGCTCGGCGCGAGCTTCGCCGCCTTGATGCTGCAGCCGTTCCTCGGCCACGCCGCGGCGGCCAACGACTGGGCGCTGGCGGCGACGGAGACGCTGCACCTGACCGCGGCGGCCGCGTGGCTGGGCGGGCTGCCGCCGCTGCTGCTGCTCGTGTCGCGCGCGCCCGCGAGGCTGGGCATCGCAATGGCGCGGCGGTTCTCGCCGATCGCGCTGGCAAGCGTGCTGGTGCTCGCCGGCACCGCGCTGGTGCAGGCGGCCGCGCTGATCGGCAGCGTGGCAGGGCTGACGGGTACGGCGTATGGCGAGGCGGACCTGACCAAGACGGCGCTGTTCGCGGTGCTGCTCGTCTGCGCCGCGCTCAACCGGTTCGTCTTCGCCGGCTCGCTCGGCGACCGGCGGCCGGAGGAGGCGCGACGGCGTCTGCGCACGAGTCTGCGTATCGAAATCGCGCTCGGACTCGCCGTGGTGCTGGCGGCCGGGGTATTGGCCTCGCTGCCGCCGGCGGGCGAGGCGATGCATATGCAACCGCAATGAGGAGCATTCACATGCGATATCTGTTCAAAGCCCTGCTGCTCGCGCTGCTGTTCCCTGCGGCGGCGTATGCGGACGGCGTCACCGTGGACCACGCCTGGTCGCGCCCCGCCCTCGCCGGGCGCGTGGGCGTCGCCTATTTCACCATCACCGACACCGGCGCCCCCGATCGCCTGACCGGCGTCGCCTCGCCCGTCGCCAGGCAGGTCGAGCTGCACGAGACGATCACCGACAACGGCATCAAGAAGATGCGCCCGGTCGACGCCGTCGCGGTCGGCCCCGACAAGCCGGTGCTGTTCGCCCCCGGCGGCTATCACGTCATGCTTGTCGGCCTCAATCAGGCGCTGAAGGCCGGGGAGACCTTTCCGCTGACGCTGACCTTCGAGCACGCCGGCACGGTCGCCGTGACCGTGCAGGTGGAAGGCTCGCGCGCCGCGGCCGGCGGCATGGGCAACATGCCGGGCATGGCGCACTGAAGCGGTTCACTGTCCTTTCGGGGAGGCTTCGTGCAGGTTGAGTCGTCACACCCAGCAAGGACACCCGCAGTGGAAACGAAAATCACGGGCACCGTCACGCCGGTGCTGGAGGTCGATCTGAACGCGGGCGAGATGGTCCTCGCCACGACCGGTCAGATGTCGTGGATGACGCCCTCGATCCAGATGAAGACCACAACCGCGGCGGGCGGCAGTTCGGGATTCTTCGGCGGCCTCAAGCGCGCGCTCGGCGGCGGCGGGCTGTTCATGACCGAATACAGCGCGCCCGCCGCACCCGGCCACGTCTCGTTCGCCGCCCACGTCCCCGGCCAGATCGTGGCGATGCCGGTCGAGCCGGCACGCGGCTACATGGTGCACCGGCACGGCTTCATGTGCGGCACGTCCGGCGTGCAGATCGGCACGGCGTTGCAGCGCAAGCTCGGGGTCGGGATCTTCGGCGGCGTGGGCTTCGTCCTGCAGCACGTCACCGGCACCGGCACGGCGTGGCTCGAACTCGGCGGCGAGATCGTCGAGCGCGACCTCGCCGGCGGCGAGTCGCTGCTGGTGCATCCCGGCCATATCGGCGCGTTCGACGATCGCGTGACGTTCGATGTCGAGACGATCAAGGGCGTGAAGAACGCGCTATTCGGCGGCGAGGGGATCTTCGTGGTGCGCCTGACCGGCCCCGGGCGGATCTGGCTGCAGACGCTGACCGTGCCCGGCCTCGCGCACGCGCTGGTGCCGTACCTGCCGAAAGCCTCCAGCAGCAGCTCGTCCGACGACACCTAGACCAGTGTCGGCCCGGGTGTGCTCGCACTCATGTTGACGTCGTCATGGTCCGCGACGCAGGCCGCGTGAAAACGCGCCCGGGACGTCGACGCCGCGCAACACAGCAACCGGCGTCGGCTCCCGGGTCGGCGATCGCACGGGGTGACTGAACCGCGATGAACGCCGCGATCTCGCCCGCCGAGGCGATGGTGTTGCTCAATCCCCGTCGCGTGCGGGCAAACCAGGTATTCAAGGTCACGCTCACCTCGCTCGCGCTGCAGAAAGTCGTGGCGATCAAGACCACCCGGATGCTGCCGCGTCTGTTCGGCCGGATCGGCAAGGTCACGCGTGTGAGCGTCAACGAGATTCCGGCAGATGGTCTCCCGCCGCCCGCTGCGGCGGTCCTCGGGCTGGTGAAGGCCGGTCGAGGCAGCCGGATCGGCACGTTCATGCGTCGTGCCCGAGCTCTCTACGGCAAGAATCTGAGAGGCTTCCTGACCGATGTCGTGGAGCCCGCTCTGGTGTCCCGCGGGCTGCTCGAAAGCCATGAGGGCAAGGGCCGCCTCGCGTCCACCACGCATCGGCGCAAGCTGACGCCTGCGGGAAAGGCGGAAGGCGCACGGCTGAGGAAGGCGATCGATCGCGGACGTTCGCTGCCAGTCCTCCTGACCGCCGACCCGAAGGAGGCGGCCGCGATCGTCGCGTCGCTCGGCGGCCTCATCCTGCTCATCGACGAGCTGAAGCCGCACTACAAGGACATCTCGAACGCGCTGCGGAGCCACGGCGCCGACGACTTCGACGATCTTGATGGGACCGACCCCACGGACGGCTACGATCTCAGCGACGTCGTCGGTTCCGCGTTCGATGCCATGGCGGACGTCGTCCCGTCAGTCGATTCCGGCTCCGATTCGGCAACGAGCAGCAGCGGTTCGGATTCGGCAAGCAGCTCCGACGGCGGTTCGGATTTGACAAGCAGCTCCGACGGCGGAAGCGGCGGCTGCTAGCGCGTTTTCAGCCTAATACCAAATCTGAGAGAGTACGACTCACCTCGTCATCGCGAGCCGCCGCTTGGCGGGTGGCGATCCAGGGCCGCGCGGCAGGCGTTTCTCACGCGGCCCTGGATCGCCACCCGCCGCGCCTTCGGCTCGCGGTCGCGATGACGAGTGAATGGGTTCCGGTCACCAGGACTTGGTATAATTCGTTTCAAACGCCATGACCGGCCCCCGGGCCAGCCCTCCGGGCTGCGCGAGGACATGCCTAGTGCCGGTCATCCACGATTTTCTTGCCGCCCAGCGCCCGCACGGCCGTGATCCCGGGCCGCGTGGCCCCGGCCGCCGAACGGCTTGCGGCGACTGCTCTCGCCGCGTGCGCGGTGACCACGCGCGACGTCGATCGATCGGGCAGCGCCGGCAACCTGCCGAGGATGCGCGCCGGCAACCGCCCCGCTCAAAAGTCGATCGGAGCAGGCGATCCGCTACAGCTTCATTCGACCGTTCTGGGACATTCAGGCAGAGCTACCGACTGTCGGGTGCTGGCCCGAATGGCCGCCTTCACGTGTCCAACGGCGACACGCAGACGGTCGCTCATGGGAGTCGACGGCAGGTCGCGACTCAAGAGCGGAGATTTCGCGCCGGACTTCTGCAACGCTTAACCCGTTGATGCGGCAGGCCCCGGGAGTTGACGTTCGCGGTAGGGACGGTCATTACTGACCGCCCCCCGCACAGATCCGGACGAGCCCAATTAAGGCATCCGGCTCCTACCAG
>DATEQV010000521.1:0-15922 GCA_035272265.1 Acidisphaera sp.
CACCGCGACGATCGCGTCCGACCTCTATCAGCGCGCCTGGGACGCGGCGGCGACGGTGACCGACCCGGAAATCCCGGTGCTGACCATCGTCGACCTCGGCGTGCTGCGCGACATCGAGGTCGGCGCCGACGGATCGGTCGAGGTCGCGATCACGCCGACCTATTCCGGCTGTCCGGCGATGAACGTCATCGCCTTCGAGATCGAGCTGGCGCTGGCGCGCGCGGGCCTGCCGGGTGCGCGCGTGCGCACGGTACTGTCGCCCGCCTGGACGACCGACTGGATGACCGAGGACGGACGCCGCAAGCTGCGCGAGTACGGCATCGCGCCGCCCGCACCGGGCGCCGGCCGCGCCGCGCTGTTCGGCGTGGAGAGCGTCCCCTGCCCGCTCTGCGGCTCGACCGACACCGAGCGCCTGTCGGAGTTCGGCTCGACCGCCTGCAAGGCGCTGTGGCGCTGCCGCGCCTGCCGCGAGCCGTTCGACTATTTCAAGTGCCACTGACTCGCATACCACTGGGGGCTGCATGTCCGCCGAGACGCTGAGCGAACACGCGACCGGCGCGGGACCGCGCTTCCACTGGCTGCGGGTGGCGGAGGTGCAGCGCGAGACGCCCGAGGCGATCTCCGTCACCTTCGACATCCCCCCCGCGTTGGCGCCGCTGTACGCGTTCCGCGCCGGCCAGTACCTGACGCTGCGCACCACGCTCGACGGCGAGGAAGTGCGGCGGTCTTACTCGATCTGCTCGGGCGTTGACGACGGCGAGCTGCGCATCGCGATCAAGCGCGTCGAGGCCGGCGTGTTCTCGGTCTGGGCGCAGGAGGCTTTGGCGCCGGGTGTCGCGATCGAGGCGATGACGCCGGTCGGCCGCTTCGGCATCCCCGACGCGACGGACGCCGCGCGCGTGCACGTGGCGTTCGCGGCCGGATCGGGCATCACGCCGGTGCTGTCGATCATGAAGACGGTGCTCGCGCGGGAGCCGCGCAGCCGCTTCTTCCTGTTCTACGGCAGCCGCACCACCGGCGAGATCCTGTTCCGCGGCACGCTGGAGGATCTGAAGGACCGCTATCTCGGCCGGCTGTCGGTGTTCCACGTGCTGTCGCAGGAACAGCAGGACGTCGACGTGCTGAACGGACGGCTGGACCGCGAAAAGCTGCGCACCTTGCTGCCGCTGATGCTGGGCGGCACGAAGATCGACCACGCCTACATCTGCGGCCCGTCGGGCATGATGGAGAGCATCGAGCGCGCACTCGCCGAGTTCGGCGTGCCGCCCGAGCGCGTGCACATCGAGCGCTTCACCTCGGTCGCGGGAGGCCGGCCGCGGGCGCCGGTCGCTATCAAGGCGGACGCGCCGCCGTTCGCGATGGCAACGCTGATCCGGGACGGGGCTCATACCGAGGTGCCGGTGGCGGTGGGCGAGTCGATCGTGGACGCCGGCTTGCGCGCCGGGCTCGATCTGCCGTTTTCCTGCAAGGGCGGCATGTGCAGCACCTGCCGCGCCAAGGTCGTCGAGGGCAGCGTGGAGATGGAGCAGAACTACGCGCTGGAACCATGGGAGACGCAGGCCGGCTATGTGCTGACCTGCCAGGCCCGCCCCACGACCGCTCGCGTCGTCGTGGATTACGACCAGCAGTAGCGCGAGGCGTCTGCCCCCGTGATCGTCGCGCTGGCGCGGCATCCGATGACGGCGCTGCCGGTCGGAACGTGCTACGGCCGGCTGGACGCTGATCTCGCCTCCGACGCGTGGCCGGACTTCATCGGCGCGATCTCCGCGGCTGGCGTCGCGCTGGTCCGGAGCAGCCCGTCCCGCCGCTGCCTGCGTCCCGCGCAGGCGACGGGACTGTCCGTGCTCGTCGACGAGCGCTTGCGCGAACTGGACTTCGGCGCGTGGGAAGGCCGGCGCTGGGCCGACATCCCGCGCGAAGAACTCGATCCCTGGGCCGCAGACCCATGCGCCAACGCGCCGCCCGGCGGGGAGACGGGCGCCGCGCTGATCGCGCGCGTCGGCGCCGTCTGGGGAGCGATCGTGGCGAGGGGCGCCGACTGTGCGATCGTCACCCATGGCGGCCCGTTGAAGGTCCTGATCGAGTTGGCGCGCGGTGGTGCCCGACCTGACGGCGCCGGCACCACCGTTCGGCACGGTCGACGTCATCCGCTGCTGAGCGCGAGCGTCGCGAGGGCCGCGCTCTCCGCCAGCACGACGCAGGCCCCGAGCACATCGCCGGTGTAGCCGCCAAGCCGGCGATGGGCGGCGAGGCCGAGCAATCCGGTCACGACCAGCGCTGCGGCGCAGGCGGGAACGGCGTGGCCGCGCAGCGACGCGCCGACGATTACCGCCGCAATCATCAACCCGCCCGCGATGCCGGCCGGGATTCGCTCGCGCAAGGTCGCCGCCATGCCGTCGGGCCGCGCCGGTTCGAGAACCAGGACGAGCAGCAGCAGGCAGGCGCGGCTCAGCGCGCCAGTCGCCACGAGCGCCGTCGCCACGAGGACCGGATCGGCGATCGCGCCGAGCGCGGTCGCCCGCACAGCCAGGGTCAGCATCAGCGCAAGCGCGCCGTACGTGCCGATGCGGCTGTCGCGCATGATCCGCAGCGCGCTCTCCCGCGCCGCCCCTCCGCCCAATCCGTCGGCCGTGTCGGCGAGTCCGTCCTCGTGCAGCGCCCCGGTTGTCAGCAGCATCGCCGCGATCGCCAGCACCGCGGCGAGCGCCGGCACGCGGGCGCAGAGTGCGAACACCGCCGCGCCGACCGCGCCGACCAGCGCGCCGACCACGGGAAACGCCCACAGCGCGCGCACGATCGGCACCGGCTCACCCGCAAGACGCCAGGCCGGGATACGGGTCAGCCAGGTCAGTGCGGAAGCCAAGCCGCGCATCGGGCTCTACCAGGTCCTGGGAAGCTGAACCCATCTACTCCGTCAGTGCGAGCGAAGCGAAGCTTCATTCCGTCATTGCGAGGAGCGCAGCGACGAAGCAACCCAGGGCCGCGCGACCAGCGCCTGACGTGTCGCCCTGGGTTGCTTCGCTTCGCTCGCAATGACGGACTGAATGAGTTTCCGCCATCGGGACTTGGTATGACTTGCTAACGGTGATCGCACTCGTCTCGATCTCGTTATGGCCCATCTGCCGGGCCATGACGTGTTGATCCGGTTCGCTCGGCAGTGCCTCGTCATTCTACAGCATCTTCAACCTAGGTGTGATCGCACTCACCTTGGTCTCGTCATGGTCCGCGCAGGCGGACCATCCACGCCTTGCTTTCGCGCGGCCGGCAAAGGCGTGGATGCTCCGCCTTCGCGGAGCATGACGTGTTGATGCGGCTCGTGCGAAAGCGCCCCAGGAATAACGATCTAATAACGCCCAAGCCCCCTTGCCAACATCCAGCATATTTCCCTATTACCCCTCCCGAGAGTTCCACGCCCGGCCACGAAAGGAGGGGTAGATGTTCGATTTCCTGCCGCCCTTCCTCAAGCGGCTCTACCAAGGCTTTCGCGTCCCGTACGCCCGCGGCACCCGCGTGCGCGAAACCCCCGAGCCCGAACCCGAGATCGCCGTGTCCATGCGCGAGCGCATGTTCCGCGTCGAGATCATCCAGGACGCCTTCTGCGCGCACAGGCCCAAGCCCCAGCGGCTGTTCCGCAAGCCGTCCGGCCATCGCAGCATGGAATCCTGGTGCGACCTGGAGGTCTCCCGCTACCCGACCACCCGCCACCGCTGCGCCCACTGCACCGACGCAAGCGACCTCTACAAACGCGCCAACCAAGGCGACTGGCAGGCCGAGGTCCGCCTGCACCGGCTGGCGACGCGCGCCTCGATGCGCCTGCTCGCCGAACGCCGCGCCTGGGCGGAAACCCGCCGACGCCAACGTGCCGCCCGCACCCCGGAGCCGGGGCCGCCGCCGGTCATCTGGATCACGCTCGGCTGGAAGCCCTGGCGCGACCGACGCGCCGCCGATCCCGGCCCCTGGTACATCGTCGAGCGCCGCGCGGCCGAGGCCAAGCTCGTGCGCGCCCACACCCGCACTCTGAGCCGCGCGGTCCAGCGCCACCGCGCCCGCGCGCGCGACCGCGAAGCCGCCCGCGACGCCGCGCGCGACCCCGTCCCCGCCCCTATCCCCGTCATGGCCGGCCTTGTGCCGGCCATCCACGACTTCGCTGACGTTGCAGAAGAAAGCAAGTCGTGGATGACCGGGACAAGCCCGGTCATGACGGAAAAGGAACGGGCGGACGGGGCCGTACCGGCGCCGAACGACCCAACCCTGTCATCGCGAGGCGCGCAGCGCCGTGACGGCCCCGCGCCGCGTGACAGACGCACGCGCAAGGGCCCGCCCCGCCGCCAATCGGCGACGCGCGACGACGACGCACGCGCGCCCGCCCCGGCGGTGCCGGAACAAGCCCCGCCGCCCGTACCGCAACCCGTCAGGTACGTGCTCTCGTACCGCGGCGGCTCCTCGACCCGCGTTCGCATCGGCGGGGGCCCGACGATCCCCGCGCCCGCGAACGGTGATCACGGCGCCATCGAACCCGTTTCAGCCGTTACGGTCGCGCACGCCGGCCTCGGCGAAGGTCGCCATTCCGGTGTGGCAGGCGAGTGCGGCGCGCAGCAGCAGGATCGCGAGTGTCGCACCCGAGGCCTCGCCCAGCCGCATGTCGAGGTCGAGCAGCGGACGCTGCCCGAGTTCGGCGATCATCGCCCGATGCCCGGCTTCGGCCGAGAGATGGGCGACCTGGGCGTGGTCGAGCCCGCCGGGCGCGAGCCGCGCCAGCGGTGCGGCCGCGGCGGTGCAGACGAAGCCGTCGAGCAGCACCGGAATGCGCCGCTGCCGGGCGGCGAGCGCAGCCCCGAGGATCGCGGCGAGCTCCCGCCCGCCGAGCGCCATCGCCGCGCGCAACGGATCGCCACGCACGCCGGCGTGGCGCGCGAGCGCGGCATCGACCACGGCGCGCTTGCGAACAAGGCCGGCATCGTCGACGCCGGTGCCGCGCCCGGCCCAGCGCGCACCGTCGCCGCCGAACAGCGCCGCGGCGAGGCAGGCGGCGGCGGTGGTGTTGCCGATCCCCATCTCGCCCAGTGCGACGAGATCGCAGTCGGCGACGGACTCGTACCCGGCGGCGACGGCGCTGACGAACGCCTGCTCGCTCATCGCGGCCGCGGTGGTGATGTCGGCGGTCGGCGCGTCGAGATCGAGCGGGACGACCCGCAGCGCGGCGCCCGCGATGCCGGCGAGCTGGTTGATCGCGGCGCCCCCGGCGATGAAGTTGGCGACCATCTGCCGCGTCACCTCGGGCGGATACGGTGACACCCCGCGCGCCACCACGCCATGATTTCCCGCAAAAACAAGGACTTGCACACGCGCGAGCGACGGCTCGGGCCGGCCTTGCCAGCGCGCGAGCCAGGCGCACAGCTCCTCCAGCCGGCCGAGGCTGCGCGGCGGCTTGGTCAGCGTGTCCTGCCGCGCGCGCACGGCGTCGGCCGCCGCGTCCTCGCCGGACGGCAGGTCACGGCAGGCGCGATCGAGGGCGTCGAAGGTGTCGAAGGTGTCGAAGGTGTCGAACATCATGTTTCCGTTGCAACCACGTGGAAGAAGGAGCCGCTGACCATCCCCCGTCGCCCCCCGGCATGGCCGAGGTCGCGCCCCGCGGCGTCGGTCAACTGCGCCAACGGGGCGTCGCTGCCCGGCTCGGTCAGGCTCGCGTAGTGGAACTCGTGCCCGCGCAGCACGCCCCCGGCACGGCCGAGCACGCCGTCCGAGATAAGCGTCGCACGCCGATAGCCGAGATGCAGGCGGCGTTTCGCGAAACTGGTCGCATGGCCGAGCAGCCCGAGCATCTCGTGCCTCACGCCGTCGGCGTCTTCGAGCCCCGCGCCGAGCACCATGTAGCCGCCGCACTCGCCATGCACCGGGCGGGTGCGGGCAAACCGTTCGACGCCGGCACGGAACGTCGCCGCGGCGGCGAGGCGTGCGGCGTGCAGCTCCGGATAGCCCCCGGGCAGCCAGCACACGTCGCAGCCCTCGTCGGGTGCCTCGTCGGCGAGCGGCGAGAAGAACCGCAGCTCCGCCCCCGCGGTGCGCCATCCGTCGAGCAGATGCGGATAGGCGAAGCCGAACGCGTCGTCATAGGCGAGCGCGATGCGCTGGCCGGACGGCGGCAGCGCGGGTGCGGCCGGCGCGTCGGCTGCCAGCGGCGCGGCCATCGCCACGATCGCGTCGAGGTCGAGGTGACGTTCCGCCAGTTCGGCAAGACGTTGCATCAGCCCATCGGGCGCGTCGTGCTCGCTGGCCTGCACCAGTCCGAGATGGCGTTCCGGCAACGCAATCTCGGGCGTGCGCGGGATGCTGCCCAACACCGGCAGGCCGGTCCCCCGCATGGCCGCGACGACTCCGTCGCGATGGCGGTCGCTGCTCACCCGATTGAGCACCACGCCGCCGATCCGCACCGACTTGTCGTGGAACGCGAACCCGCGCGCGACCGCCGCGGCGCTCTGCATCTGCCCCGACACATCGAGCACCAGCAGCACCGGCAGCCCGAAGGCAGCGGCAAGGTCGGCCGCGGCGCCGGATCGGCCAGGCGGCGACTCGACGCCATCGAACAGGCCCATCGCCGACTCGATCACCACCAGCGACGCATCGCGCCCCGCCTTGGCGAGCACGGCACGCAGCTGTGCCGGCGCCATCGCCCAGCTGTCGAGGTTGGGCGACGGCGCGCCGCTCGCGGCGGCATGGAAGCCGGGATCGATGTAGTCCGGCCCGCTCTTGCAGGCCCGCACGGCGACGCCGCGTCGGCGCAGCGCGGCGAGAATGGCGAGCGTCACCGTGGTCTTGCCCGCGCCCGAGCGCGGCGCGCCGACGATCAGTCCGTGCGGCGCGCTCAATGACACGAGCCGAGACGCCTGATAGAGCCGCACAGGTGGAGCGCGCACCAAAACTGCGCCGGGGCTGGACCACCGGCAGTTGCGCCACCGCCGCAGCCAAGGCAGCGGCTGCGGCGCTGCTCGGCGACGCGTTCCCCGATCCCGTGGAGATCACGCTGCCGCGCGGCGAGCGCGTGGCGTTCGCGCTGGCGGAAACGTCTCAGGGCGACGGCTTCGCCAGCGCCGGCGTGGTGAAGGATGCCGGCGACGATCCGGACGTGACGCACGGTGCGCTGGTCCGCGCGACGGTGCGCCATGCCGAACCGGGCGCAGGCATCGTGTTCCGCGCCGGGAATGGCGTGGGCACAATCACCCGCCCCGGCCTGCCTCTGCCGCCGGGCGAGCCGGCGATCAACCCGGTGCCCCGCGCGATGATCGTCGCGGCCCTGGCCGAACTCGGCGCGCACGACATGATCGTGGAAGTCGGCATCGACAATGGCGAGGAACTGGCGAAGCGAACCCTGAACGCGCGGCTCGGGATCGTCGGCGGCCTGTCGGTTCTCGGCACCACGGGCATCGTGGTGCCGTATTCGTGCGCCGCGTGGATCGACACCATCCACCGCGGCATCGATGTCGCGCGCGCGACCGGCGTTGCGCATATCGCCGGCTCGACCGGCAGCACGTCCGAGGCGGCCGTGCGCGCGCTGCACGCGCTGCCCGACATCGCACTGATCGAGATGGGCGATTTCGTCGGCGGGATGCTGAAATACCTGCGCGCCCATCCGGTCGCGCGCATGACCATCGCCGGCGGCGTCGCGAAGATGACCAAGCTGGGGCAAGGGCGTCTCGACCTGCATTCCCGACGCGGCGAGGCGGACATGGAAGCGCTGGCCGCGCTGGCGCGCGAGGCCGGCGCGAGCGAGGGCATCGCGAACGCGATCGCCCACGCCAACACGGTCGCCGCCGCGTTCGCGCTGGCGCCGCTCGGCGACATCGTCGCCGCGCGGGCGTGGGAAGTAGCCGCCGACGTGCTGCGGCCTGCGCCGGTCGCGCTCGAGGTGGCGCTGTTCGACCGCGCGGGCGCGCTGGTCGGGCGTGCGCCCTTCGCGAGCGTCGATCACGGACGGAACCTCCGCCGGTGACCGGCGCTGTAGAGCGCGCTCTCGGCGAAGTCGGCTGGATCGAGCACGGGTCCGACGAGCAGGATCGCCGTACGCTCGATGCCAGCTTGCGTGGCCGCCGCCGCCATTTCGCCGAGCGGCGCGCGCAGCACCCGCTCGTCCGGCCAGCTCGCGCGCGCGACGATCGCGGCGGGACAGTCCGCGCCGTAGTGCGGCGACAAGGACGCGACCGCCGTGTCGATCGCATGGCCGGCAAGGTGGATCGCGAGCGTGGCACCCGTCGCCGCGAACGCCCCGAGCGTCTCCCGCTCCGGCATCGCCGAGGCGCGGCCGGGAACGCGCGTGAGCACGACGCTTTGCGCGACCGTCGGCACCGTCAGTTCCCGCCCCAGTGCCGCGGCGGCGGCGGCGAAGGCGGGGACGCCGGGCGTGAAGCTGCACTTCACGCCGTGGCGCTCCAGCCGGCGCACCTGCTCGGCGACCGCGCTGTAGATCGACAGATCCCCCGAATGCAGCCGCGCGACATCCTGGCCGCGCGCGTGCGCATCCAGGCAGGCGCGCTCGATTGCGTCGAGGTCGAGCGGCGCGGTGTCGATCAGCAGCGCGTCCGGCGGGCAGTGTGCGAGCAGCGCACGCGGCACGATGGAGCCGGCATAGAGGCACACCGGGCAGCGCGCGAGGATGTCGCGGCCGCGCAGCGTGATCAGGTCGGCCGCCCCCGGCCCCGCACCGATGAAATGCACCGTCATGGGGCGGTTGCCTCGGCCAGCGCGCAGGTCGCGCCGTCCTGCGCCACGCGCGGCGCGAGCAGACGCGCACCGGGACCCGCCGCGGCCAGCGCGCAGGCCTCGCTGACGCTGGCAACACCGGTCGCGCGCAGCGACGCGGCGGACTGCGTGGCGCACGATGCATTCGCCTGCTGCATCGCCGCCGTCTCGACCCACACGAGCGCAAGACCAAGCCGGCGCGCAGCTTCGGCCGGTCCAGGTTCGGCGGCCTTGAAGGCCGGCGCGGCAAGCGCGTGCGGGCGCCGTCCGGCCATAGCGCATGCATGATCGAGCGCGCGCAGAATCGCATCGGCATCGCAGCCGCCGCGCAAGCCGATGCCGGCGATCACGCGTCCCACGGCTTCCGCACCGCCCATTGCATCACCGCCATCGCCGGCCGGAACCCGTGCAGATGACTGTCGCCCACGGTGTCCAGCCGTTCGATCGCCAGCCGCGTCAGCGTGCCGCCCAACCGGCTGCGTGTCTCGATCAGCAGCGCCTGCGTCTCCACCGTCACCGAGTTGACGACCAGCATCCCGCCCGGCCGCAGCGCGTGCCACGCGCCGTCGATCACGCCCGGATCGCGCGCACCGCCGCCGATGAACACCGCATCCGGCAGCGGCAGCCCATCGAGTGCGTCGGGCGCACGGCCGACGACGACGCGCAGCTCCGGCACGCCGAGCGCGCGTGCGTTGGCCATCGCGCGCTCCGCCCGGTCGGGCCGCGGCTCGATGGCGACCGCGCGGCAGGCCGGATGCGCGCGCGACCACTCGATCGCGACCGAACCGGACCCGCAGCCGATGTCCCACAGCAGCGCGCCGGGGCGGGGCGCGAGCGCGGACAGCGTGGCGGCGCGCACCTCGCGCTTGGTGATCTGGCCGTCATGGGCAAAGGCGTCGTCGGACAGCGACGCGAGGGGCAGACAAAAGCGGCCCGCGACCTCGACCGCGACGAGGTTCAGCGGGTTGATGTCATCCGGAATCGTCGCGTCCGCGCCCAGGCGGCGGATACATTCGTGCGGCCCGCCCAGTGCCTCCATCACGTGCAGGACCGAGGCGCCGCAGCCGCGCTCGCACAGCAGCGCCGCGAGCGCGGCGGGCGTGCGCGCGTCCGCCGACAGCACGATGACGCGCGCACCGTCATGCAGCACCGACACGACCGCTTCCAACGGGCGGCCGCACGCCGACATGGCGGCCACGTCATGCGCCGCCCATCCGAGCCGCGCGCAGGCGAGCGCCAAAGACGACGGCGCGGGAATGCACAGCGTTTCCTCGGCCGCGACGATCCCGCGCAGGGTTTCGCCCACGCCGAACCAGTTCGGATCGCCCGAGGCGAGCACCGCGACGGGCGTTCCCCGCCGTGCGGCGATGGCCGGCAGGGCGTCGCGCAACGGGCTGGGCCACGCAAGCCGCTCGCCCCGGATCAGCGGCGCGGCCAGCGCCAGATGCCGTACGCCCCCGGCGACAAGGGCCGCGCCCTCGATCAGCGCGCGCGCACGCGCGGACAGTCCGTCGACGCCGTCCTCGCCGATACCGATCACGGAGAGCCACGGCTTCACGGCGACCGCGTTTCCCTGGCATGAGATGGCGCATGCGTCTTCTGATCCTCGGCGGCACGACCGAAGCTTCGGCGCTCGCGCGCGCGGTCGCAGGCGACGGGCGCGTGCGTGCGACGCTGTCGCTCGCCGGGCGGACGCGTGCGCCGCTGGCGCAGCCGGTGCCGGTGCGCGTCGGCGGGTTCGGCGGCAGCGAGGGTCTGGCCGACTACCTGACCGCGCACCGCATCGACGCGGTCATCGACGCCACCCACCCGTTCGCGTCGCAGATCACGGCCAATGCGGTCGCCGCCGCGCGCACGGCGCGCGTTCCGCTGCTCGGCCTCGTGCGCCCGCCCTGGCACGCGCAGGCGGGAGACCGCTGGCAGGTGGTTTCCGGCATCGCCGCGGCTGCAGCAGCCCTGGGGCCGAACAAGCTGCGCGTGCTGCTCACCCTCGGGCGCCAGGACCTCGCGCCGTTCGTGCCGATGGCGCATCACTTCGTGCTGCGCTCGATCGACGCCCCGCCTGTCGAGCTGGTGCCGCCGGGCGCAGAGGTCATCCTCGCGAGAGGCCCGTTCCGCGAAGACGACGAACGCGCGCTTCTGACACAGCGTCGCATCGACGTGGTGGTGACGAAGAATGCCGGCGGCGAAGCGACGCGGGCGAAGCTGGACGCCGCGCGCGCGCTCGGGCTGCCGGTCGTCATGGTTGCACGCCCGCCGCTGCCGGACTGCGAGATGGTGGAAACCGTGCAGGATGCGCTGGCGTGGCTCGATCGTCATGCGGACTCCCCGCGCGGCGCGTAGATCCACGGCACGGCACCCGCACGCTCGATCGTCCGCGTCGCCTGCGTGCCGACCAGGACCAGTGTGCGCATGTCGGCGAGCGCGGGATCGGCGGCAGCCAGCGTGGTCACGGTCACGCGCTCGTCGGGACGGCTGACGGCGGTCGCAAAGACGACCCGTGTTGCCCCGGGCAAATGCACGCGCAGCACATCGAACGCAGCGCCCAACTGCCACGGACGCGCGCGTGACAGCGGATTATACAGCGCGATCGCGAAGCCCGCGGTGGCGGCGGCGGTCAGCCTCGCGGCGATCGTCTCCCAGGATTTCAGGTTGTCCGACAGCGACAGCACGCAGAAATCATGCCCGAGCGGCGCGCCGACGCGCGCGGCAGCAGCGAGCAACGCGGAGATGCCCGGCACCACCTCGACCTCCAGCGCGCGCCATTCGGGCGGGCCGTGGTCGATGGCCTCGAACAGCGCGCTGGCCATGCCGAACACGCCCGCATCGCCGCCCGAGACCACCGCAACCCGCCGCTCCTCCTGCGCCAGCGCCAGCGCATGACGCGCGCGGGCAAGCTCGGCGCGGTTGTCGGACGCATGTCGGGTCTGTCCCGTGCGCGGCGGTACGCGCTCGAGGTATGGACCGTAGCCGACGAGGTCCGTCGCGGCCTCCAGTGCCGACGCCGCGCGAGGAGCGAGCAGGTCGGACGCACCCGGACCAAGGCCGATCACGTGGATCACCGCGCCCGCCGCCGGCCGGGAACCAGCACGAGCGAAAAATACGGTGCCGGTGCATCGCGCAGGTCGCGCAGCTTCATCGTGCGCTCGCCGGCCATCGTGCCGCGCTCGACATAGATCGCCTGCTCCGCCCGGCCGGTGCGCGCGAGGGCGGCGCGGACCTTGTCGAGGTTGCGGCCGATCTTCATCACCACCGCCGCATCGCAGCCGGACAACGCCGCCGCTAGGCTCGCCTCGTCCAGCGTGCCGGGGATGACGCTGAGCACATCGTCGCCGTGCGTCATCGGCAGCCGCGCGGCGGTCCAGCAGCCACTCATGCCGCAAACGCCGGGAATCACGGTCGTGGCATGGCTCTGCGAAAGGCGGTCGAGCAGCGGCAACGACGAGCCATACAGAAACGGGTCGCCCTCACACAACAGCGCGACGTCGGCGCCCCCATCCAGCTCCTCGGCAAGACGCGCGGCGCATTGGGCGTAGAACGTGGCAAACCCCTCGGCGTAACGCGGATCGTCGAGCGCGATCTCGGTCGTGTAGGGATACTCGAGACGCAGCTCGCGCGCGCCGGGAGCGAGATACGTGTCAGCGATGGTGCGGGCGTGGCCGCGGCGGCCGTGCTTGGCGAAATAGGCGACGACCGGGGCGGCGGCGATCGCTCGCGCGGCCTTCACCGTCATCAGCTCCGGGTCGCCCGGCCCGACGCCGACGACGATCAGCGTGCCCGTCATTCCGCGTCGCTCGCCAGCGCGTTGACGCAGGCGGCTGCCATCGCGCTGCCGCCCAGCCGGCCGCGCACGATGGCGAACGGCACGCGGCCGTCATTCGCCAGCGCGTCCTTCGATTCAGCGGCCCCGACGAAACCGACCGGCATGCCGATCACCGCGGCCGGCCACGGTGCCCCCTCGTCCAGCAGCTCGAGCAAGCGGAACAGCGCGGTCGGCGCGTTGCCGATCGCGACCAGCGCACCGGCAAGGCGCTCGCCCCACAGGTCGAGCGCCGCGGCCGAGCGCGTCGTCCCAAGGCGCGCGGCGAGCGCGGGAACGGCGGGGTCACGCAGCGTGCAGATCACGTCGCTGCCGGCGGGCAGATGCGCTCGCGTCACGCCGTGCGCGACCATCTCCGAATCGCACAGCACCGGCCGCCCCTGGCGCAGCGCGGCGCGCGCGGCGTCGGTAAAAGCAGGATGGAACGCGATGTGATGCGCCACGTCGATCATGCCGCAGGCGTGGATGATGCGCACGGCCACGCGCGACTCGTCGGCGGTGAAGCGTTGAAGATCGCCCTCGGCGCGGATGATCGCGAATGAACGCGCATAGATCCCGGCACCGTCGCGGACGTAGTCGAGGCTCATGCGGCGACCGCCGCGATCGCCTGCGCGACCGTCAGCCCGCGCAAGGACGGCGTATCCGACGCGCGCCCGTCGCGCACGAGGTCGTAGCGTCCATCCGCGCCGACCAGCGTGACCCGCGCGGCACCGGCGTGCGCGCAGCCTTTCGTGCAGCCGGAGACGTGCACCGTGTAGGCGGGACGCATAGCGGCGATGCTGGCGGCGGCGTCCCGCGCGCGCACGCTGGCGGATGCGCAGGCGGGAGCGCCCGGACATGCGAAGACGCGCAGGCGCGGATCATCGGGGTCGGCGATGAAGCCGGGCGTCGACGCCGCGTCACGGGCCGCCGGCCCGGTGATCGCGAAGGCGCGCCACGGGGTGGGGCGGATCGTGCCGGCCCCGATGCGATCCGCCAGGTTTGCGAGGTCGTCGGCGGTCACGGAGCCGAAGGGCAGGCCGAGCACGAACGCGCCCGCCTCGGCGCCGCCGTAGGCGTACCAGCCGACGGCCGACGCGCGAGACCGGGTGCGGTGGCCTCGCACCACGGTCCAGCGTCGGCCCGCGTAGCGCACCACGACGTCGCATCCCGGGTCGCCGGTCGGCAGCACGCCGCCCGCGTCGACGGCGACGGCGAACTTCTTCGGCAGTGGCGACCACCCGAGCAAGGCGCGCTCGATCACATCGGACAGCGCCGCGGCCGACGGCGCAATGCCGGGATCGTCACCGGCCAAGGGCGGCCGCACGACCCGCGACGCGTCGGTGAAACCGACCGACGTGATGTCACGTGCAAATCGATCGGCGGAGGCCGCAGTCAGGCCGCGCACCTGGATCGCCGCACGGCTGGTGAGCTGGAGCACGCCGTTGCCGTGGCGCAGGCTCGCCGTGGCGAGCGCGCGCGCCTGCTCGGCGGTCATCGCGCCGCCCAGCGGACTGACGCGCGACAGCAAACCGTCGCCGGTCGCCATCGGGCGTGCAAGCGAGGGACACCATCCGCGCACGATCGCGTTCATGCGTCGCCGGTTCCCCCCAGGTCGTTGCGCCGTGTATGCCAGAGGCCCCGGGCGCGCGCGTCCTCGAAGCGTGCCCACATCGCGGCGCGCGCATCCGGATTCGCCGTACACAGGAAGGCATCGGTGTCGGCGTCGCCGAGCGTCGCGCCGAACAGCAGCTCGAACTGCGCATCCAGGCGGATCGGCGTGGCGGCGGCGAAGGTGTACAGCGCGTCCAGCGTGCGCGAGATTTCGGCCGCGCCCCGCCTGCCGTGCCGCTTCATGCCGGCGATCCAGGCAGGATTCGCCGCGCGGCCCCGCACCACGCGGGCGAGGTCCTCGGCCAGCGTGCGCGCGCGCGGCGCGTCGGGGCGTGACGTGTCGAGACGATAGAGCGCAGGAGCGGCGCCGAGGCTCGCGGCAGCGGCCGCGAAGCCACCTTCGTGCGCGGCGTTCTCGCCATCGTCGAGCACGTCGGTCTCCGCGTGGTCCTGCGTGTGCACGAACGCATGGGCCTCGGCGACGCGGCTGGCGAACGACTCGGGCGCCGCCTTTCCCGCCAGATCGCGCCCGTAGGCGTGCGACGCCGCCGCGAGATACGCGGCCCCCAGCGCGTCGCGGTCGCGCCACGCGCCGCGCTCCACCAACGGCAGCAGGCCCGCGCCGTACGCGCCCGGCGCGGGACCGAACACCCGGGCGGGCGCGGTGCGTATCCCCTGCGAGGGCCCAACTCGCGCGGCCTCGGCGAGCGGGTTCAACGCGCCGTCCTCGAAGTCGCGCGCGGCGATAGCCCGCGCTGCCTGATCGAACAGCGCCACCTGCGCCTCGAACGCGTCGCGGAACAGGCCGGAGACGCGCAGCGTCACGTCCACGCGCGGACGATCGAGCAGTGCCAGCGGCAGGATCTCGACGCCCGACACCCGTGCGCTGTTGTCGTCCCACACCGGGCGCGCGCCCATCAGCACCAGCGCGAGTCCGAGGTCCTCGCCGCCGGTGCGCATCGTGGTGCTGCCCCACAGGTCCAGTACCAGTGCACGCGGCCAGTCGCCGTGATCCTGCACATGGCGGCGAAGCAGCTCGGCGGCGGCGCGCCCGGCCAGCGCCACGGCCTCCCGCGTGGGCACCGCGCGGGGATCGACCGAATACAGGTTGCGCCCGGTGGGCAGCACGTCAGGCCGCCCGCGCGACGGCGCGCCCGCGGGACCCGGTTCGACGAAGCGCGCGTCCAGCGCCGCCAGCAGGGCCGTGCGCTCCTCCGCGCCGCAGGTGCCGGCGCCGAAGACATGCAGCCCGTCGCGGATGCGCATGTCCTTGACGTCGCACAGGTATGCATCCAGCCGCGCGAGCGCCGCGTCGTCGTCGTCGCCCGGCGCCACGCCGCTTTCGGCGAGCACCCCGCTGTCGCGCGCCAGAGTCAGGATGTCGGCGCGCAGCAACGCCGCTCGCCGGCGATCGAGCCCGTCGGCGGCGGCATAGGCGTCAATCATCTGGTCGAGCGTCTGCGCGGCGCCGTGCGCGCCGGCGTCCCGCAGCGGCGGCGTGAGGTGGCCGATGGTCACCGCGCCCAGCCGCCGCTTGGCGGCCGCCGCCTCGCCCGGATTGTTGACGATAAACGGGTAGATCACCGGCACGCCGCCGAGCAGCGCCGACGGGAAGCAAGCGGCGGACAACGCAGCCGCCTTCCCTGGCAGCCACTCCAGCGTGCCGTGCGCGCCGAGATGCACGATCACATGAACGTCCGCCACGTGCCGCAGCCACAGGTAGAAGCCGATATACTCGTGGCAGGGCGACAGGTCCGGATCGTGGTAGCCGGCCTT
>DATEQV010000522.1:0-2695 GCA_035272265.1 Acidisphaera sp.
GCGGTGTCGTGCCATTGGCACCGCCTTCACCGTCATGGCCGGGCTTGTCCCGGGCATCCCCACCAGTTCCGTCGAAGCGAGCCGCATTACTTCCGCGTGGCAAGTGCCGGTGGGGATGCCCGGGACAAGCCCGGGCATGACGGCAAGTAAACGCCGTGTCGTGCCATCCGACTAAACCGGACAGCGGTGGGCTTGTCCCGGCCATCTGTTCCAGCACAGTGCCGCGACGGATGGCCGGGTCAAGCCCTGATCTTTCCCCATAAGTCCGCGCGGTACAATGGCCGGTTTTTGGCAAGGGGGCACCCGAGAGAAGACGGTTGCGTGGGGTCGGTTGCAGTTCTGCCGTAGCGGGCAGGTTCAGGGCGCCATCGGGAAGGCGGCACGGAAGCTGCGGAAGGCGGCGGTGATGTCGTCCATGCGCTGGAGGCCGCGCCAGAGGGTTTGGGTTCCCGGCTCGCCATCGGACTTGCGGGCCAGGAAGCCGCCGAGCTGGGCGATGCTGCGGATCATCTCGCGCAACGAGGGCGGTTGCGCGGGGGGCGGCTTACGGGTCTTGAAGACAACGACGGCCTTCCACTGGTCGTCCTCGAACACCGCGGTGCAGGGCAGGTCCGGGGTGGCGCGGCCGAGCCAGGTCAGATGATGGATGCGCCAGGCCACCACCGCGTCGATGGCGAGGCAGGCTTCCAGCCGCTCGGCGGTGCCGAGTTGGCGGTCCTCGATCTGACAGCCGCTCTTGAGCACGCGGTGGAACACCTCGATGCCCCAGCGAGCAGCATACCATTGCACCCGCTCGATGGCGTCGGCGAGGCCGGCGACCGGCACCGTGGTCAGCAGCATCCATTCCAGCGGCTGCTTGACGCCCTCGGGCGGGGCTTCCTCGCGCGCCAGCACCACCCACATCGGGATCGATGGCAGATGCGCCTTGTTGGCGGGTGGCCGCAGGGTAACGGCGGCATATCGCAGACTCAACGTGGCCGTCCGGGCCGGCTGGCGGGCGCGGCGCGGCACCGACAGTTCGATCTCGCCGGCCCTCGGGTGCAGATGCATGTGCATCGCCAGCGGCTGCACTTCCTCCGCCAGGCGGCGGTTCGGCTCCCTGGCCCGGACCACCACGTCGAGCCCGCGGTTGCGCGCCTCCAGCATGTATTCGAAGATGTCGGCCTCGCGGTCGGCCAGGGTGACGATGCGGGTGTTCGAGCATCGCGCGGCGGCATGGCCGATCGGGGTCAGCGCGCGCAGCCATTTGACGCTCTCCTTCGCCTCGATCGGTTTACTGTTGCACGCGCGGTGCTTGCCGAACTCAGCGGGATCGCGCGCCCAGCACTCGATGTCGAGAATGCCCAACGGCAGGCCATCGGGGCGGAAGGCGAGCGCGCTGTGCACCATCAGCCCCTGCGGGCCATCGACGCTGTTGGAGATGGGGCCAATGCCCTGCATCTCCGGGCGCATCGTGTAGCACAGGCTGGAGGTGTCCTGCGCGACCAGCACCACAGACTCGCGGCGCATGCGCTCGATGGTGGCCTGGTGGTGCGGCTCGAGCAGGGCGTCCATGCTGACCTGTTCATGCTCGAAGAAGCGATAGGCCGCCTTGGCCGCCCCCGGCGAGCCGCAGGCCTGCGGAATGTTGGCCTGCGGCTGGGCGAAGAACGCCGTGGCCAGGTCCAGAAGTCGTGCCTCAAGCCGCCGGTCGCCGAGCTTGGCACCGCCGAACTCGCGGTGCACCCAGCCGGGCTGGGTGACCGTCCGCCGCGGGCACAGCCGCTTGAGTGTCGCCGGCCGCAGCGGATAGAGAAACACCCGCTTGGCCGCCAGCTCAGCCTTCCCCGCGGTGTCCTGCCGCCCGCGGCCGGCGGTCATGCCGACCTCGATCCAGTTGGCCGCGCGGTAGGCGGTGCCCGACCGCGCGGCCTCGACATAGGTCTCCATCAGCCAGGGCGCGGCGCCGTAGCGCTGCTGCCAATCCCGCCCGATCCGCCGCGCCAACTGTCCCAGCACATGCGAGGCCAGATGCTTCACCCGCACCGCGGGCAGGATCAGAAAGCGGCTGTTGCAGACAATCCCCGGCAGGTTCGCGCCACGCTCGGCGTCGGTCCAGCCCAGCCAGGCGTCGCGCGCACGCAGCCGCCAGGCCGCGGCACTCACCGCCAGGCCGCCCAGCGTGCCATGCCGCTCGCTGACGATCAGGTAGCGGAGCTGCGCCCCGCACAACGGACCGCGGCCCAGTGGGTGATGCGCCTGCAGCATCGCATTCCACTCGCGGCTTGCCGCCGTTCCGGCCGCGACCGGCCGCAGGCTGACCGCACCAAGATCGCCCAGGGTTCCGGTGTATTCCGGCCACACCGGCAGGTCGGCGAGAGGTGGGCGGCACACCGGCTGGCGGCGCCGCGGCGGCGGCAACGCGATCTGGCCCCGCCGCTCCAGCGCCAGAAGCTGCTTGCGGCAGGCCATCTCGCGCAGCCGACCCGTCGCGTCCCGCCACCCCAGCCGCGCGCAGACCTCCTGCGCCAGCCGGTAGCGCGACAGCGAGGCGTCCTGCGTGACGCGCATGCCGATCCACGCCAGGCTCTCCGCGCTCGTCAACTGCTGATGCGGCGTCGATGCTTCCACGACTCGGACGCTACATCACTGAGTGCGCTGTGTCCGGAGGCAGTTGTGGGGCATGGTCAGGGTCAAGCCCGGCCATGACGTGTTG
>DATEQV010000523.1:0-4142 GCA_035272265.1 Acidisphaera sp.
CCACTGCCCACGCCGATGCGCCCCGTGACATGGCTGCCTCCCCGCAAGAACCGTTAGGGCAGGACGCCAGGCCGGACCCAACCATTGATGCCGTGATGGCGCTTGGCCTGCACGTCGACGCGGGCCGGAACGCCTCCCCCACCGATCGCCCCCGGGTGGCAATGCCGTCCGGCGGCTTTGCCACCCGTCCGTGTTCGCCTTCGGCGCCGTGTGCGCGGCGAGCGGCCCGCTTACGGCCGTCGCCATGCGCTGCGGCGCCATGGACTGGCGCGGCCGGATGTTACGGGACCGCGCATAGCAGGCCGCCGCGTCGCACCGGGGCACCGGCGCGACGCTCAGCCTTTCCGCGATCCGGCCGACGCGCGCTCTTCCGGAAGTGGAATGAACTCGTTGTCGTCCCCGGGCACCTTGGCAAAACGTCCAGCCTTCCAATCAGCCTTGGCCTGCTCAATGCGGTCGCGCGAGGAGGAGACGAAGTTCCAGAAGATATAGCGCGGACCGTCCATAGTCGCGCCGCCGAGCAGCAGCAAGCGCGCGCCCTTGGCGCCCGCACGCAGCATCGGGGCGCCGCGCGGATGGAACACCAGCATGCGGCCCGGCGCGAAATGGTCGCCGGCGACCTCGACCTCGCCGTCGACCACATAGACCCCGCGCTCCTCGTGGTCCTCCGGCAGCGCCAAGCCCGCGCCGGGCGACAGCGCCGCATCGGCGTAGAACAAGCCTGGTTGCGCCGCGACCGGGGAGCGGGCGCCCCAGCCTTCGCCGGCAATCAGCCGCAGGCGGGTGCCGCGATCCTCGATGACCGGCAGGCTGGCGGCGGGATGGTGCGCGAAGTCGGGCGTGGTCTCCTCGGCGTCCTTGCGCAGCGCCACCCAGGACTGGATGCCGAACAGCCGGCTGCCGCGCTGCCGCAGCGCCTGCGCGGTGCGCTCGGAATGGGCGATGCCGCGCCCGGCGGTCATCCAGTTCACGTCGCCCGGGACGATGGACTGGTCGGAGCCCAGGCTATCGCGGTGCTGGATCGCGCCGACGAACAGGTAGGTGACGGTGGCCAGACCGATATGGGGATGGGGCCGCACGTCGAGTCCCTGGCCGGACAGGAACTCGCCCGGACCCATCTGGTCGAAGAAGATGAAGGGACCGACCATCTGCCGCTGAAGCGCGGGCAGCGCGCGCCGCACCTCGAGGCCGCCGATGTCATGCGCGCGCGGAATGATCAGTTGATCCACGCAGCCGGGCATGGCTTTCGCAGTCCCGGCGGGGTCGTCCTCGACACTCATCGACGTTCACCCTTCCATGTTCAGCCCGCGTTCGCCGGCCTTCGCCGGGATGGCCGCGGCGCTATCGCGGCGATGACGGCCGCCTTGCTCGCGGTTGTCAACCCGGGCCGGCGACCTTCACGGTCGTCTCGACCGGCATGCCAGCCGGCGCGCCAGTCCTCGACCCTACCACCTACGAGGCGATCGCGGGCTGGCGAGCGGCGCCGCGGACAACCCGCGGCGGGCAGGCGTGGTATTCGCCGCTGGCGATCCTGACGGCGCTGACGCTGAGGGCGGTGTTCCATCTCGCTCTGCGCCGGACGGAAGGCTTGATCGGCTCGATCACCGGCCTTCTCGGTCTCACCCTGGCGGTTCCCGGCCACTCCACCCTCAGCCGGCGGGCAGAGACGCTGGAGGTGCCGCAGCTGCGACCCAGCATCAGCATTGGCGCCGATCCCGTGCATCAAAAAGCACGGCACGAAGACACGCCGATGCTGGCGGAAGCTGCACGGCGGCAGGGACGCCGACACGGGCGAGATCGTTGCCGCCGCGCTGACGACGAACGATGTGGATGATGCATCCCAAGTCGGCGCCCTGCTGGACCGGATGGAAGGGCCTTTGGCCTCGTTCACCGGCGAGGGCGCCTACGATCAGGATCGCCTCTACCGCGCTGTGATCGACCGTGATCCTGAAGCCTTGGTCATCGTGCCACTCCGCGCTACGGCGGTGCTGAGCAAGACGGCTGAGACCGCGCCCACACAGCGCGACCGTCATCTGCAGTGCATCGCCGAAAAGGGCAGGATCGGCTGGCAGTGGGTCCGTTCCTGTGAGCGCTGAGGACCGGGGGATGGCTGGAAATTGCCTCGCTGTCGGGTCGTTCTCCACCCACCAAAAATTGCCGCAAAATCTAGCCGGAAAGCGTTGCCATATGGCCACACCACGAGTGGCCACAGCGGCACACTGATTGGTCGGCGCAGGAGACTTTGCAGCAAAAATCCGGCGATATCTTTAGCTGCTCGCAACGTTTTCGGCATTGTCCGCCCTGGTCGTAAACGGCGAGTTTGGTTCCTGTGGCGCCCTGCCGCGGGGCATTTTGGCCGCGTGGAAGGAGGGACGCATGAACGAACGCGATCGGAAATTCATGGCTGTGTATGACTGGGCGACATCACTCGCGGGGAGTGGTGTAACTCGGACATTTGCCGACGGTATAGTGTGGTTGAACGGCAACGGTTTCACCACGAGCTACGGGACGCCTTATGTCGGCGAGCGCGGCGTCGCACGCGTGGTGCATGCCGCGTATTATTACATCAAGGACGAGATGGGTCTGGGTGAAGACGGTGCGGCGGTGATTGCCAAGGCGTTCACCGACCGGAACGGGGCATACGCGTACGAGTGATGCGTGCGGGGGTGGCGGGCGGATTGGAACGCCCGCCATCAGCCTCGGCGGTTCCTGCGCCGACGGTGCGGCGGTTTTCCGGCCTTTTGGCCGCATGGCTTGCGGTCGCGCCCTTCTCAAAGGGCGCTCTTACAAATCAACAAGGTGTTTGTAAACGGCCGTTTGCAGAGGGGGCCGAGTTGTCAGGCGGGTGGCGGGACGGGTTCGTCAGGCAGCCGGGCCGGGGTAGGGAAGGGGAGTGAAAACCGGCCTCCGGCGGCGGCAATTCTCACGATGCGAGGGACGCGACGGATGCGGTGTCTATGCCGCATGGCTGGCGCATGTCGTGTCTGCGCGACGTGCATCTTATCAGGTACACACCGGGCGAAATTGCTTACCACGCCTCTATATCGGTTGCCTTTATCGTCGAAGCCATTAAAATCGCTCGCAGAGTCGCTGCGCAACCGGCACGGCGCACGCACACCGCGGCAGCCGTCTCCACCTGGGCGGGGGCGTCTCACGCGGGCAACCGGAGTACGGCCGATCGGAGCCAGCCGGATGACAGCAGACGCAGAGGCGGTGACGGCCGACCCGACGCCGGCCGCGGATCAGCCGGCACGGCACCGGCGGCCTTCCAGCCCTGAGACGCTGCGGCTCTACGCGGCGGACTGGGCGGCGTTCGAGGACTGGTGCCGCGGGCGGGCGCTGGCCACGCTGCCGGCCGATCCCGCCACGGTGGCGGCGTTCCTGACCGCCGGCGCGGAAACCCTCGGCGCCGGCGCGCTCGGCCGCCGCGCCGCCGCGATCGCGGCAAAACACCGCCAGACCGGCCTGGCCTCGCCTGCCGCTGATCCGGCCGTGACCGCATTCCTGCGCGCCGCGCGCCGCAGCGCCACGCCGCGGCGGGCGCCACCCGAGCAGCCGGCCGCGCTGATCCGCATGGCCGTCCGCTGCCCGCGCGATCTCGCCGGCTTACGCGACCGCGCTCTGCTGCTGCTGGTGGCCGGCGGTCTCGGCCGGGCCGCGCTGGTCGGCCTCGACGTCGAGCACATCCGCTTCACCGCGACGGCGGCCGAATTCCGTCCACGCAACGCCGGCGCCGACGGCGACCGCGCGGGGCCGATTATCCTCCGCCGCGGTCCCAGCCTCGCGGTTTGCCCGGTGCAGGCGCTGCGCGACTGGCTGGACAGCTCCGACACTAAATTCGGACCGGTGTTCCGGAAAATCGACCGCTGGGGCACGGTCGAGCATCGCCGCCTCGGCACCGATGCGATCCGCCGGATCCTCTCCCGCCGCACCCCGCGCCGCAGCCGCCGGCCGCGCACGGCGGCTGTGGCATGAGCCGCCGGACCGCCGCCAAGGCGAGACAAGCCGCCGCCGAGCAGGCGGCGCAGGCGGCCGACGCCCTGCTGGCCTGGCTGCACACCCAGCCACGGACGGTCGGGCCGGCTCCCCCCGGATCGCACCGTCCGACGGTCGCACCGCCGGCAGAGCCGCCGGAGGCGGAC
>DATEQV010000524.1:0-3140 GCA_035272265.1 Acidisphaera sp.
CCGCCGCCGTCTCCGCGGCGCGCGCGGGGACCTCGGCGACCTTGGTGGAGCGCTATCCCTATCTGGGCGGGCTCGCCTCGGGCGGGATGGTGCTGGTCCTCGACGACATGTGCAACGGCGACGAGATCACCGTGCGCGGCATCTGCGCCGAGCTGATCGAGCGGATGCATCGCTGGGGCCTCGCCGTCTATCCGCCCGCGAGCGACCGCGGCCACGACCTTGCGATGTATCGCAAATGGTCGCGCTGGGGCCTGTTCGATTTCACCACACGCACCACGCCTCACCCGATCTGCTACGCCGTCGCGTTCGATCCCGACGGATGGAAGCGGGCGTCCGACGACATGGTACGCGAGGCGGGGATCGAGCTGCGGCTCCACAGTTGGTTCTCCGGCACGATCGTAGAGGACGGCCGCGCAGCCGGCATCGTCGTCGAGACCAAGGAAGGCCGGCAGGCGATCATGGGCCGGGTCGTCATCGACGCGACCGGCGATCTCGACGTCGCGGCGAGCGCCGGTGCCTCGTTCATCGACGGCGCGTACATGGTGACCACGGTCTTCCGTCTCGGCGGCGTCGATACGGACGAGGCCGAACGCTTCCAGTTCGAGGAGCCAGAGCGCTTCCGCGCGGTGGATCGCGAAGCCAGGCGCGTGATCGCGGGCTCGTGGGACTACTGGTGGCTGAAGACCCCGCTGCCGGGGATCGTCTGGTGCAACTGTCCGCACATGACGGGGCTCGACGGTTTGAAGGTCGCCGACCTGACGCAAGCCGAGTTCGAGGGGCGGCGGCGCATCCACGCCATGGTCGCTTTCGTGCGCCAGCATATGCCGGGTTTCGAGCGCTGCTACGTCATCGACGTGGCACCTCAGACCGGCGTCCGCCAGACGCGGCTCCTGGAGGGCGAATACGTCGTGACCAAGGAGGACGTGACCAACCGCGTCCACTTCCCCGACAGCGTGGCGCGCGGGCGCGACTACTACACCCCGTATCGCGCGCTGCTGCCGAAATCGGTCGACCAGCTTCTGGTCGCCGGCCGTCACTACTCCGCCACTTCCGCCGCGCAGAAGATCTCGCGGGAGATTCCGCCCTGCATGGCGATGGGCGAGGCGGCCGGCCTTGCCGCGGCGATGGCGCTCGCTGGCGGCGTCTCGGTGAAGGCCATCGACGTGGTGCAGCTGCAGCAGCGGCTGCGCGATCAGGGTGCGGATCCGGGCGATCGCCCGTCGGCGAATGCAAGGATTCTGGAGATGCAAGCGTGAGTGTCGTGACGCAGCCTCAGCAGGCCCAGCCGCTCACCGGCGTGCGGGTGATCGATTTCACCCAGGTGATGCTCGGGCCGTGCTGCACGCAGATGCTCGGCGACTACGGCGCCGATGTCGTCAAGATCGAGCGCATCGGCGCGGGCGATCTCTCCCGCACCTCGATCCCCGACCCCGCGGGCCTGTGCAACCCGGTGTTCTGCAGCCTCAATCGCAACAAGCGGAGCATCGCCCTCGACCTGAAATCGCCGGCAGGTCTGTCGATCGCGCACACGCTCGCGCAGACCGCTGATGTCGTCGTCAACAACTTCCGCGCCGGCGTCATGGAGCGGATGGGTCTGGGCTACGAGGCGCTGTCGGCGATCAACCCGCGGATCATCTATGCCTTCGGTACCGGCTTCGGCGCCGAGGGCCCTTACGCGCACAAGGGCGGGCAGGACATCTTGGCACAGGCGATGAGCGGCGTGATGGCGCGCAAGTGCGACCCCTGCGAGCCGCTGACGATCTATCCGACCGCACTGGCCGACTACTCCGCTGGCATGCATCTGGTGCAGGGTGTCCTGCTCGCGCTGTTGCATCGCGAGCGCACGGGCCGCGGACAGGTCGTGTCGGTGTCGCTGTACGACAGCATGCTCGCGATGCAGATGCAGGAAGCGGCGATGTGGCTGATGCGCGGGCGAGATTTCTCGTGGGGTGCCATGCCGTACACCGGAGTGTTCGAGACGACCGACGGCGCTATCGTCGTCGTCGGCGCGTTCAAAGCGAACCCGCTGCAGGACATCTCGCGGGCACTCGGACTTCCGGACCTCTCCGCCGACGAGCGTTTCGCGACCTTCGAGCGCTGCGTCGAGAACCGCACCGCCCTGCACGCGATCCTGCGGGCCCGGGCGGCGACGAACAGCACTGCCTACTGGATCGGGCGGCTGGAGGCGGGGGACCTGCTGTGCGCTCCGGTAAGGAAGCTCGGCGAGGCGCTCGGCGATCCGCAGACGGCGATCAACGGCATGTTGGTGCACGCCGACGGCGGCAATGACCGGCTCGGCCTCGTCGGCTCGCCCGTGCATCTCTCCGACGACGGGTTCGCGCTCCGCCACCTGCCGCCGCTGCTCGGCGAGGACGGCGAGGCGATTTTGACGGAAGCCGGCTACGACGCGGCGACGATCGCCAAGCTGCGCGCGGACCGCGTCGTGGCATGACCGTTCGCCTGGATATCACCGATCACGTCGCGCGCGTAACGATCGATCGGCCGGAGGTGCTGAACGCGCTCGACGCGGCGAGCGAGGCGGCACTCGAGGAAATCTGGCGCACACTCGAAGGCGACCCGAGCGTGCGCGCGGTGGTGCTGACGGGTGCCGGTGACCGGGCGTTCTGCACGGGGGCCGACATGCGCAATGTCGGCAAGTCCGGTGTGGACTATTGGCTCGACGCCAATCCGAACGGCTTCGGCGGGATCGCGCTGCGCACCACGCTCGACATCCCGGTCATCGCCCGCGTCAACGGCCACGCGCTCGGCGGCGGGTTCGAGATGGTGTTGGGCTGCGACATCATCCTCGCCGCCGAGGAGGCGACATTCGGCCTGCCGGAGCCGCGTGTCGGCCGGCTGCCGCTCGACGGCGGCATCGTGCTGCTGCCGCGACAGGTGCCCTATCACATCGCGATGGGCATGCTGCTGACCGGCCGCCGCCTGCGCGCGGCCGAGGGCGTGGCGATGGGCCTCTTCAACGAGGTCGTGCCGCGCGCCGCACTCGATGCAGCACTCGATCGCTGGCTCGCCGACATCCTCGCCTGCGCGCCGCTCGCGTTGCGCGCGATCAAACAGACGGTCCGCCGCACCGCGCATCTCGCGGCACGCGAGGCGCGCGCGCAGAAGCTGCCGGGGCTGAT
>DATEQV010000525.1:0-12209 GCA_035272265.1 Acidisphaera sp.
GCGTCCCACTCGCTGCGTTCGGCGGCGACGAAATCGCCGCCGTAGACGTGGATCGCGGCGGTCAGGCGGTCGATCGGGTTCAGCACCGAATGGATCACGTCGGGGCCGAGCGGCTCGGCGTCGCCGGCGCAGAGCGAGCGCGCACCGGCCGCCTCGATCTGGCGCTCGTCGGCGACCGAGGTGCGCCGCCAGAAGATGTTGTCCTCGCGGCCGGAGTAGATGCCGATGACCGCCCACATGGTGTGATTGTGCGGGAAGACCGACATCAGCGGCGCCCACACGAGGTTGAAGATGCAGATCTGCGGCGAGCGGTAGAGCAGCTCGACGCCTGCTCGCGTCGGCTCGCCGAGGCCGCGCAGCACGGACGCCGGCTCGCGCACCGCGCGGGCGACGACCTCGCGCACGGATGTGTGGGTGGGATCGGCGGCGGCGGCCTCGCAGCACTCGGCGATGAAGCGATCGCGGTCGAACATGCGGGGGCTCCTCTCGATGGCGCGGCAAGAGAAACATCGCGAGCGCTTCGGTTCAACCGGAGGCGGCCGCAGGCCGGGCGGTCAGGCGCGGGCGAGACCGGCCTGCTGATCGAGGCGGACGAAAGTCGCGCCGCGGCGCTGCAGCGCCAGCACGCCGGCGACGACGCCCGCGCCGCTCGCCCGCTTCGGCTGGTTGATGTGCGCGACGATGACGTCGCCGTCGGTCGCGCGGGCGATGCGCGCGGACACACCGGCGGGCGGCAGCGAGGCGCCGGCGTCGGCGTTGAGCGAGTAGCCGGCGATGCCGAAGCCGAGCGCTTCGATCGCCACCGTCGCGGACGGGCTGTACCAGCCGGTCGCGGCGCGGTACCAGCGCGGCGCGGTGCCGGTCGCGGCGTCGACGGCGTCGGCGCCCGCCGTGACCTCGCCGCGGATGGCGTCGAGATCGCCGGCGACCGGGATGCCGTAGATGGTGCGTTGGCCGAGCACCGGCGGGATGTGGCGCGCGCCGTGGTTTTCGATGTCGAACAGATCGGGATGCGACAGCAGGAGGGTGAGGCCCGCCGGGTTGCGCTGCAGCCAGAGTCCGCTGGCGAAGATCGTCGCCGGGATGCGGCTTTCGATGAGGGCTGCGGCGATCCGCTCGTCGAACGCGCCCGGGCAGGCGTCGAGCGTCAGGGCGACGGTCAGGCGGCCCGGCGTCAGGGCGACCAGCCGCATGCGCGGCTCGATTGGCGCTTCGGCGGGCGCGGGCGCGCGGGACGGCGCGAACGGGAGGATGGCGGGGGCCGCAAGCACGGCCCGGCGCGACAGGCAAACGCTGCACATCGACGAACGACCTTCTGCAGCGTCGGCTGCGTGCGGCTTATGGCATAATCGGCGGGTTTGAGCAGGTGCGGCGGACGCGACCATGATGCACGCATGACGCACGACACACCCCGCGTGCCGGCGGAGCTGCGCTTGTCGTTCGACGCCGCGCCGTCGGTCGAGATGCGGCGCGGGCTCGGGCAGGCGATCAACGCGTTCCACGACCGGACCGTGCCGTACGAGGCGCGGCGCTTCGCGCTGCTGCTGCACGACGGGGACGGGCGGCTGGCGGCGGGGATGAGCGGCCTGCTGTCCTGGCAATGGCTGTTCGTCGAGGCGCTGTGGGTGGACGACGCCTGGCGCGGGCGCGGCCTGGGGCGCGCGCTGCTGACGCGGGCCGAGGCGCACGCGGTGGCCGAGGGGTGCCACTCGGCGTGGCTCGACACGTTCCAGGCGCGCGGGTTCTACCTCGCACTCGGCTACCGGGAGTTCGGCGTGCTGGACGACTATCCCGCCGGGCAGAACCGGTACTTCATGCGCAAGCGCCTCATTCGAACCGGATGCTTTCGGGACGCTTGATCTCGATCTCGATGAAGGCCACCGGGTGGGCGGAACTGTTCATCACGTCGTGCTCGATGCCGGCCGGGCGGCGGTACGCCTGGCCGGCGACGAGAGTGGTCTGCGCGATATTGGCGCCGTCGTGCAGGCTCAGCGTGGCGTCTGTGAGCATGACGACGAAATACGGCCAGCCGTGCCGGTGCCAGCCGGTGACGCCGCCGGGCGGGAAGTCCCATCTTGTGATGCGGATGTCCTGGTCGTCCTGCTGGACGGTCGGCTCTGCGGGAATGGTGCAGGCGAAGGCCATCGGCTTCTCCCTTCGAGGATCGCTCCCGCGACGATATCCTGGTCAGAACGTCAGCGACATCTGCGCCTCCGCCATACCAACGCGGCGGTCGCCGGGGATGGCGAACTGCGTGGTGTCGAGGCCCTCGCGCGTCTCGTCGAGGCCCCACTGCTTGGTGGCGCGGGTGAAGCGGCGCAGCAGCAGGTCGGCATACACGCCACTGCCGGAGAAGCGATGATGAAAACGCGGGTCGGTCAACGCGCCGCCACGGGTTTCGCGGATCAGGTTGAGCACGTGGCGGGCGCGGTCGGGGAAGTGCTCGTGCAGCCACGCCTCGAACATCTGGCGCAGCTCGTGCGGCAGGCGCAGCAGGATGTAGCCGGCATGGCGCGCGCCGGCCCTCGCGGCGGCCTCCAGGATGCGCTCCATCTCGGCGTCGTTCAGGCCGGGGATCATCGGCGCCGTCAGCACGCCGACCGGCACGCCGGCACGGCTGAGCGCCTCGATCGCCTGCAGGCGCCGGGCCGGGGTGGCCGCACGCGGCTCCATCACGCGCGCCAGCTGCGGATCGAGCGTGGTGACCGAGACGTAGACGCGCACGAGGCTGCGCGCCGCCATCGGGGCGAGGATGTCGAGGTCGCGCAGCACGCCGGCCGACTTGGTGACGATGCTGACCGGATGGTTGGTGCGGTCGAGCAGGCTCAGGATAGCGCGAGTCAGTTTGAGGGTGCGCTCGATCGGCTGGTAGGGGTCGGTGTTGGACCCGAGGGCCAGCGTGCGCGCGGTGTAGCCCGGCTTGCGCAGCTCGCGTTCCAGCAGCTCGGCGACGTCGGGCTTGTAGGTGAGCTTCGTTTCGAAATCGAGGCCTGGCGAATAGCCGAGATAGGCGTGGGTGGGACGCGCGTAGCAGTAGGTGCAGCCGTGCTCGCAGCCGCGATACGGATTGACGGCGCGGTCGAAGCCGAGGTCGGGGCTGTTGTTCCAGCTGATGACGCTGCGGCTGGCGTCGCGCGCCAGCGTGGTCGCAAGCGGGGGCAGGTCGGCGAAGTCCGCCTCCAGCGTGCGCCAGCCGTCGTCGAAGGCGTCGGTCGATTGCGCGTCGAAGCGCACCGGCGGGTTGAGCGTCGCACCGCGGCCGCGCCGCGCGCGCGGCGGTGGGGCCGCGACCGGCGGCGGTTCGGGTGCGCCGGCTGCCTCGAGCGCGGCGATGGCCTCGTGATCGGCTTCGACCGACTTGCCCTGGTTCGCGGGGTGCCGCATCCTGGTGTTCCCCATCCGTTCGCGGGGCAGAGTGGCGGAAATCACACCCGGCCGTCAAGAACGTAAAGAGAACGTGACCGCGCCCGAGACAGATCGCGCGGTGTCGGCGGTGATCTGCGCGCTGGATGCTTCGGGGCCCCTGCCCCGAGCGTTGGCGGCGCTCGCGGGCGGTTTGGCCGAGGTGATCGTCGTGGACGGCGGCAGCACGGACGACACGCGAGCCGTTGCCGCCGCGCACGGCGCGCGCGTGCTGGCGGGGCCGAGGGGGCGCGGCGTGCAGCTGCGGGCGGGCGTCGCGGCAGCTTGCGGGCCCTGGCTGCTGCTGCTGCACGCCGACACCGTGCTGGGCCGCGACTGGTCCCGCGCCGTCGCCGCGCATGTCGCCGGGCCGGCCGAGCGCGCCGGGTATTTCCGGTTCGCGCTCGACGCCGACGGCCCGCACGCGAGGCGGCTGGAGCGCATGGTCGCGTGGCGCTGCCGGCGTCTGGGGCTGCCGTACGGCGACCAGGGGCTGCTGATCCATCGCGACCTGCTGGAGCAGGTGGGCGGGGTGCCGGCGCTGCCGCTGATGGAGGACGTGGCCCTGGTGCGGCGGATCGGCGCGCGGCGGCTGCGTGCGCTGGACGCCGACGCCGTCACCTCGGCGGCGCGCTGGGAACGCGAGAGGTGGCGGCGCCGGTCGGCGCGCAACGTGCTGTGCCTGACGGCCTACCTGCTCGGCGTGCCGCCGCGCGTGCTGGTGCGGCTGTACGGTTGAGGGTGGCGTTCCTCGAACCCGAGGCCTTCGTTCCGCAGGCGAAGCAGTCTACCATGTAGCGCCCGGCGGATCATCTCCGCCGCCCTTGAATGTCACGCCCTTCAAAAAAAGACGAAACCAAGCGCCAGCAAAGCATTGGGCACGCTCCCCGCCATGATCCATTGCCACTTTTGCGGACCCTCTGCGGCACCGAACAGGATCAGTTCCGCGGCGATGAACAGCGCGATACCCGCCCATCTTTGTAGGTTGCGTTTCGTGGTCATATCGACCTTCCCGTCGCTCCCTCGAAAAGAAGGGAGCTTGTTGCGGTTTCCGTCGGTGGTGCGGTGGTTACTGAGGACTGACCGTGCCGCTGAACAGGATTGTCGTTGCGTTGGTGAAGCTGCCGTCACTGCTGGTCAGCCTGCCGGTGATCGTTTTGCCAAGCGACGTGTGGCCGACGACGCCCTGCTTGCAGTAGCCGTCGAAATCCTTCGTCTTGATGTAGGTGATCGAGAAAGGCTTTATTTCCGCGGGGTTCCCGCGCACAGAGCTGTAGAGATTGTGGCCGACCAGTTCCCACTTGTCGCAGGTGATCGTGAGGGGGACCGGCATCGACGAGATGATCAGCACGCCCGGGTCTCCGACCAGCGCTTCGGCGTTCACCATATGGTCGACCAACTGCTCCCACTGGGCTGGCTCCAAGCCGGTCACTGGATCGGTGGTCTGTATGTTGAGCCTGAGCTGCGCGTCGGCGGCGGGCGCGGCAGCCAAAGCGCCTAATGCGACGATCGAGGCGAGCAGGATGTTGCGCATCTGGCATGTCTCCTTGTCTGAGGCGATTGCTGGGTATCCCCCAGGACAAAGCAAGCTTAGCCGCTATCCATGTCGGCTAGTAGCTCCGGCCATCCGCCCCGATGTGGCGCAAGAGCGCCGTCTCGCCTCTTGTGCCTCGCCGATGCCCGGCCACAACGAGCGTCAGACCGGCTCAGCGATCAGGTGGCCGGTATGAAAGACACGGTGTTCGTGTTCGCCCGCGCGCCGCGGCTGGGCGCGGTGAAGCGCCGGCTGGCGCGGGATGTCGGCGACCGGGCGGCGCTGCGGTTCCACACGGGAATGCTGACACGAGTGGCACGCGAGCTGGGTTGCTGCCGACGGTTCCGCACCGTGCTCGCCGTCACGCCCGATCGTGCCCGCCTCCGCACGCGCCTGCCGCTTGTGCCGCAGGGTCGCGGCAATCTCGGCGAGCGCATGGCGCGGGCCGCCGCGCGCGTCCCGCGCGGGCGGGTCGCGATCGTCGGCTGCGACATACCCGGACTGGGCGCGGCCGACATCGTCGCGGCGTTCCGAGCGCTCGGCCGAGCGGACGCGGTGTTCGGGCCGGCGGAGGATGGCGGCTACTGGCTGGTGGCCCGCGGTCCCCGCCGCCCTGCCCGGCCGTTCGCCGGCGTCCGCTGGTCCACCCGACATGCGCTGGCGGACACGCTGGCGAATTTCTCCGCCCGCCGCGTTGCCATGCTGCGCCGATTGCGCGACGTGGATACGGCGGAGGATTACCTTGCATGGAACGGCGGCCGTATCTGATCGACGGGCGGCGCGCCCGCGTGCTGCGGGTGATGCGCTACCGCTACGCCTCGCCGCGCATGCTGCGCCGGAACGCGCTGTTCTGGGGCGGCGCGATCCTGGTCGCCGGCATCGCCATCGTCTTCGCGTGGGCGGCGAACGAGGCGACGCACCTGTTCGGCCGGGCGATAGCGGGGCGGCCGTGGCTGCCGTTCATCGTCTCGCCGCTGGGGCTGGCGGTGTCGGTCTGGCTGACCCGCACGGTGTTTCCCGGCGCGCAGGGCAGCGGCATTCCGCAGACGATCGCCGCCCTGCATATCGACGAGGCGCCGCTGGTCGACCGCATCCTGTCGCTGCGCATCGCGGCCGGGAAGGTGTGCCTGACGCTGCTCGGGCTGCTGTGCGGCGCCTCGATCGGCCGCGAGGGGCCGACGGTGCAGATCGGCGCGGCGGTGATGCACACGCTCGGGCGGTGGGCGCGCACGCCGAGTCTGGAGCTGCAGCGTGCGCTGATCCTGGCGGGAGGTGCGGCGGGAATCGCGGCGGCGTTCAACACGCCGCTCGCCGGCATCGTGTTCGCGATCGAGGAACTCAGCCGCAGCTTCGAAAGCCGCACCAGCGGCGTGGTACTGACGGCGGTGATCGTGGCCGGCGCGACCTCGCTCGCGGTGCTCGGCAACTACACGTATTTCGGCACGGCGTCGGCGGCGCTGCCGTTCGGCGTGGCGTGGTTCGCGGTGCCGCTGTGCAGTGTCGCGGGCGGCCTGCTGGGCGGGCTGTTCAGCCGCGCGCTGATCCTGGCGGCGGACGGCTGGACCGGCGCGTTCGGCCGCTTCTTCGGCCGCCGCCCGGTGGCGTTCGCGGTGGCGTGCGGGCTGGCGCTGGCGGCGCTGGGCGCGGCGTCGGGCGGCACGACGTACGGCACCGGCTACGAGCAGGCCCGCGCGCTGATCGCCGGCACCGCGCACCTGCCGGCGGTCTTTGCGATCCTCAAGCTGCTGGCGACGGTGGTTTCATATGTCAGCGGCATCCCCGGCGGCATCTTCGCGCCGGCGCTCGCGGTGGGCGCGGGGATCGGGGCGACGCTCGCGCAACTGGTGCCGTCCGCACCGGTCGGCGCGATGATCCTGCTGGGGATGGTGGCGTATTTCTCCGGCGTCGTGCAGGCGCCGATCACGGCGGCGGTGATCGTGCTGGAGATGACGGACAATCAGACCGTCACGGTGGCGCTGATGGCGACCTCGGCGCTGGCGTTCGCGGTCTCCCGCGTCGTGTGTCCGCACGCGCTGTACGGGGCGCTGGCCGAGCGCTTCCTGCTCGCCCAGAAGGTGCGGGTCGACAGGCTGGACTGAGACTCAGGCGCCCGTTCCGCTCACCGTTCGCCCAGGTCACTCCGTCATCGCGAGGCGCGCAGCGCCGTGGCGATCCAGGGCCGCGCGGCGAGCGTTCGTCACGTTGCCCTGGATCGCCACGCCGCCAAGCGGCGGCTCGCGATGACGGGACAGGTATTCGCCGCACGCGCCTCGCGATGACGGGGTGACGCGTCCCCGGCTTCAGTGCCCGCGCAGGATCTGGCTGAGGAACAGCTTCAGGCGGTCGGTCTGCGGGGTCTCGAACATCTGCGTCGGGCTGCCGCTCTCCACCACCTCGCCGCGGTCCATGAACACCACGCGGTCGGCGACGCGGCGGGCGAAACCCATCTCGTGCGTCACGCACACCATCGTCATGCCGCTCTCGGCCAGGATGATCATGGTGTCGAGCACCTCCTTGATCATCTCCGGATCGAGTGCGGAGGTCGGCTCGTCGAACAGCATGATCTTCGGCTTCATGCACAGCGCGCGCGCGATCGCCACCCGCTGCTGCTGGCCGCCCGAGAGCTGGCCCGGATACTTCTTCGCCTGCTCGGGGATCTTCACGCGGGTGAGGTAGTCCATCGCCAGCGCCTCGGCCTCGGCCTTGGGCATCTTGCGCACCCAGATCGGCGCCAGCGTGCAGTTCTCCAGGATCGTCAGGTGCGGGAACAGGTTGAACGACTGGAACACCATGCCGACCTCGCGCCGGATCGTGTCCAGCGCGCGGGTGTCGTCGGTCAGTTCCGTGCCGTCGACGATGATGTGGCCTTCCTGGTGCGTCTCCAGCCGGTTGATGCAGCGGATCAGCGTCGACTTGCCCGAGCCGGACGGGCCGCAGACCACCACCCGCTCCTTGTTGGCGATGGTCAGCGACACGTCGCGCAGCACGTGCATCGTGCCGTACCACTTGTTGACCTTGTCGAGCACGATGGCGGGCGTCGCCTTCGTGTCGACCATGTGCGGAACTTCGGCGGCTTTATTGGTCTGCAGGGCGGCGCTCATGCTTGGTGATCCTCAGCGCGTGCGGGAGCGGTTGAACTCGGATTCGAGACCGCGGCTGTAGCGGCTCATCGCGAAGCAGAACAGGAAGTAGATGACCGCGAGCACGATGTAGACCTCGGTCGCGAAGGCCTGCCAGGGCGCGTCCGCGACCGCCGCCTTGCCCGACGTCAGCAGGTCGAACAGGCCGATGATCAGCACCAGGCTGGTGTCCTTGAAGAAGCCGATGAAGGTGTTGACCAGCGGCGGGATCACCAGCCGCAGCGCCTGCGGCAGGATGATCAGCCCGGTCTTCTGCCAGTAGCTCAGGCCGAGCGCGTCGGCCGCCTCGTACTGGCCCTTCGGCAGCGCCTGCAGGCCGCCGCGCACCACTTCGGCCAGGTAGGCGGCGGCGAACAGGATGATCGCGATCTGCGCGCGCAGCAGCTTGTCGATGTTGATGCCGTTGGGCAGGAACAGCGGGAACATCACGCTCGCCATGAACAGCAGCGAGATCAGCGGCACGCCGCGGATCAGCTCGACATAGACGATGCACAATGTCTTCACCGCGGGCAGGCTGCGCGCCCGCCGGCCCAGCGCCACCATCACCGCGAGCGGGAACGCGAAGGCGAGCCCGAACGTCGCCAGGATCAGGGTCAGCGGCAGCCCGCCCCACTGGTCCTGGGCGACATAGGTGAGGTTGAACAGGGCGCCGCTCATCATGATCGCAATGAGCGCGATCAGGCCCAACCCGATTGCACTGCAGGCGGCGCGGATCGTCCTCGCGCTTCGAGAGAGCGGCGGAAAAACCGCGGCGACTGCCATAAGAACAAGAACCAGAGCGCCGACGACGGCGATGACGGTGCCGATCGCCCACGCTCCGCCCGCCAAGGATACCGGCTGCCCCCACATCAGGACGCCGATGACGGCCAGGACCCCGATCCAGATAAGCGCGAGTTCGCGGCGCCACATCCGGCGATTGGCCGACAGCGCGTACAGGCCGACGAACAGGATCATCGCGATCGTCGGACGCCACTGCTCGTCGTACGGGTAGAAGCCGAACAGGATGAAGCGCCACTTGTCGCCGATCACCGCCCAGCAGGCGCCGGTGCCCTTCGCGTTGATGCAGGCCGAGCTGTCCGGCCGCCCGTCGGCCAGCGACGGCACGTGCCAGATCGCGTTGACCAGGCTCCAGTCGATGAAGCTGATGGCGTAGCGGATGATCAGGTAGCCGAGCAGGATCGTCACCGCGCTCGACAGCCAGGTGCTGAACAGGTTCGCCCGCAGCCAGGCGAGCGGGCCGGCGACCGCCGCGGCCGGGCGCTCGCGGATGCCGGTCGGCGAGGACACCATGCCGGCGACCGAGGAGACCGGCTCGCCGATGGTCTCCTCGATCTGCGCGGCGGTGATGTCGGTGGAGGTCGGAGTGTTCATCGCCTAACGCTCCACCAGCGCGATACGGGCGTTGTACCAGTTCATGAACAGACTGATCGACAGGCTGATCGACAGGTAGACGGCCATGATGATCGCAATGCCCTCGATCGCCTGGCCGGTCTGATTGAGCGTGGTGGCGTCAAGCGAGACGATGTCCTGGTAGCCGACCGCCACCGCCAGCGAGCTGTTCTTGGTCAGGTTGAGGTACTGGCTCGTCATCGGCGGGATGATCACCCGCAGCGCCTGCGGCAGCACGATCTTGCGCAGCACCAGCCCGCGATGGAAGCCGAGCGCCTCGGCCGCTTCCCACTGGCCCTTGGCCACGGCCTGGATGCCGGAGCGCACGATCTCGGCGATGTAGGACGCGGTGTAGATCACCAGGCCCATCAGCAGCGCCGCGTATTCCGGCGTGACGGTGCCGCCGCCGGTGAAGTTGAAGCCGTGCAGCGCGGGCTTGTCGATCGTGACCGGCGCGCCGAGTGCGGCCCAGACGAGCAGCGGAAACCCGACCAGAAGGCCGAGCGCCACCGGCCAGACCTTCGGCCGCAGTCCGGTCGCTTCCTGCCGGCGCGCGGCAACGCGGTTCCAGGCGTAGGTGCCGATCAGGCCGACGAAGAACGCGACCGTCGCCCAGATATACGCGGGATCGTTCGGCAGCACCGGGTACTTGATGCCGCGGTTGGACAGGAACACCCAGTCGCCGATCCGCATCGCCTGGCGCGGCGCCGGCAGCGTCTGCAGCAGCGTGTACCAGAACAGCAACTGCAGCAGCACGGGAATGTCGCGCAGGGTCTCGACATAGATGGCCGAGATCCTGGCGATCAGCCAGTTCTTCGACAGCCGGCCGATGCCGATCAGCGTGCCGAGGACGGTCGCGAGCACCACGCCCACCACTGCCACCTTCAGCGTGTTGAGGATGCCGATGAACAGCGCCTCGCCGTAGGTCTTGTGGTCGGGATCGAACGGGATGAGCGACTCGCCGATCGGGATCGACGCCTGCTGCCACAGGAAGCCGAAGCCGGTCGCGATATGCCGCGCGGCGAGGTTCTCGTTGGTGTTGGTCACGAGGTAGGCGACGATCAGCACGACGATGCCGACGATGACGACCTGCCAGACGATGGAGCGGAAGGTCGGGTCCGACCAGCTCAGCCGGATCCCCCGCTTGGGGGCGGTGCGCGCTGCGACGAGGCGCGGATCAGCGGTGGTGGCTCCTGACATGGTCCTCACGATGGCTACACGGTAACCGGTGCCCGTATCCGGCCGCGAAGATGCAAGCGACGTGCTAGGATACTGCGGTCATGCGATCGGACGGCGCAATAGGGGCGCAGTTTCCGCAGTGCAGCACGGCCGGGAATGAAACGGGCCGCCCGGCTTCCCGGACGGCCCGCATCAGTACGGCCCGCGTTTGTACCGGTTCGGTCCGATCAGCGGATCGGTGGCGCGTACTGCAGGCCGCCTTTGTTCCACAGGTTGTTGATGCCGCGCGGCACGCCGAGCGGAGTCACGTCGCGATCCCACTCCTCGCCGAAGTTGCCGACCTGCTTGACGATGTTATAGGCCCACTTGTTGTCGATCCCGAGCGCCTTGCCCATGTCGCCGTTGACGCCGAGCAGGCGCTGGATGTCGGGGTTGTCGGTCTTCAGCATGTCGTCGACGTTCTTGCTGGTCACCCCCTCCTCCTCGGCGGTGACCATCGCGAAATGGGTCCACTTCACGACGTCGTAGAACTTGTCGTCGCCCTTGCGCACCATTGCGCCGAGCGGCTCCTTGCTGATGATCTCGGGCAGCAGCACGAGGTCGTCGGCCTTCGGTCCCTGCGTGAAGCGGAACGTCGCCAGCGCGGAGCTGTCGGTCGAGTAGGCGTCGCAGCGACCCGACAGGAACGCGGTCTGGATCTCGTTGACGTCCTGGATCAGGATCGGCGTGAACTTCATCTTGTTCAGCCGGAAGTAGTCGGCGACCGCGAGCTCGGTGCTGGTGCCCGGCTGCACGCAGACGGTCGCGCCGTCGAGCTCCTTGGCGCTTTTCACGCCCGAGGCCTTTTTCACCAGGAAGCCGGTGCCGTCGTACCAGTTCACATAGGCGAACTCGAGGCCGAGATTGCCTTCGCGCCCGAGCGTCCAGGTGGTCTCGCGGATCAGCACGTCGATCTCGCCCGACTGCAGCGCGGTGAAGCGGTTCTGCGTCGTCGTGTTGACGAACTTCACCTTCGTCGCGTCGCCCAGGATCGCGGCGGCGATGGCGCGGCAGTCATCGGCGTCGATGCCGCGCATCACCCCCTGGCTGTCGGCGAGCGAAAAGCCGGCCACGGTGCCGGCGACCCCGCAGGCCAGTTGGCCGCGGCTCTTGATCGTGTCGATAGTGGCCGAGCCGGAGCCCTGCGCCTGGGCCGCCCCGGCAAGCGCGAGCGCCGCGAACATGCCACCTGCAAAGGCGAGGAAGGATCGCTTCATGTCATCTCCAGGAGTGTTGCGGCAGGCACCGCCCGCCAATCGAGCAGGACTGTGCGGAACCGGGGGCAAGAGATCAACCCGTCGGCGCATCGTCCGGACCCGGGCGCGCGGCCGATGAGCGCGCCCGTGCTGGACCACGTGGTCGTCGACGTGCACGACGACATGGATGACGCGGTGCGGATATACGGGCGGCTGGGCTTCACGCTCACGCCGCGCGGGCATCACACGCTCGGCTCCATCAACCATCTGGCGATGTTCGAGCAGAACTACCTGGAGTTGCTCGGCTTCGGCGACGGTGCACGCGCCGAG
>DATEQV010000526.1:0-6795 GCA_035272265.1 Acidisphaera sp.
GCCGACCAGCGTGATCGGCAGCAGCGTGATCCCGAGTCCGGCCGCCGCACAGCCGATCAGCGCCTCGATCGTGCCGAACTCCAGCCGCCGCGGCGCCGGGATGCCGCGCCGGGCGAGCACCTCCTCCAGCCGCTGGCGATACGAGCAGCCGGAACGCAGCACCACGATGCGGGCGTCGCCGATGTCGCCCAGGTCGCCAAGGCCGGGCGGGCCGATCACCGCCAGTTCCTCCTGGAACATCGTCTCGGCGGTCAACTCCGGGTGCTCCACCGGCCCGCAGACGAAGGCGCCGTCCAGACGTCCGGCCAGGACCTCGTCGAGCAACTCGCAGGTGGTGCCGGTGCGCAGCACGAGGTCGACCGCCGGATGCGCCCGGGCGAAGGCGGCCAGACGGTGCGACAGGCGCAGCGCCACGGTGGTTTCCAACGATCCGATCGTCAGCGAGCCCGCCGGCCGGCCGTCGTCCCGCGCGGCTTGCGCCGCTTCGGCCAGCAGGGCGGCGACGCGCTGCGCATAGGGCAGCAGCCGGCGCCCAGCGTCGGTCAGGTCGGTCCCGCGGCTGTGCCGCTCGAACAGGACGACGCCGAGACTGGCTTCCAGCGCGCGGATGCGCGCGGTGACGTTGCTCTGGACGGTGTGCAGCGCCTCGGCCGCTCGGCTCATGCCGCCGAGCCGCGCCACCGCCTCGAACACCCGCAGATCCGATGCGTCCATGCGGACGTCCTGATAGCACGGATGGTGGAACGGCGAGCACCCAGGCAGGTTTATCCCCGATGCGCCAGTCCCAGACCGTCCTCGACGTCCCGACCAGCCACGCCGGGCTGCACGACATCACCGGCGAGGTGGCGCGCTGGGTCGCCGGGCAGGGGATCGGCCAGGGGCTGCTGACCGTCTTCATCCGCCACACCTCGGCGAGCCTGGTCATCCAGGAGAACGCCGACCCGACCGTGCTGGCCGACCTGGAGGCGCATTTCCGCCGGCTGGTGCCGGAGCAGCCGGGCCTCTATCGCCACGACACCGAGGGGCCGGACGACATGCCGGCGCATATCCGCACCGCTCTGACGCAGGTCTCGCTCGGCATTCCGGTGCGCGACGGCCGGCCGGTGCTCGGCACCTGGCAGGGGATTTACGTCTGGGAGCACCGCGCCACGCCGCACCGGCGGCAGGTCGTGCTGCACCTCCTCGGCGAGTGACGCTTCCGCGACGACGACGTTGGCTGTGTCCCGGTCAACCGCCGGTGCGCCTCACCACTTGATCTTCAGCTCGATGCCGCCGCTTTGGACCTTGAAGTTCGGCGGGGGCTGGAACTTCCAGTTGCTCGGCGCCAGCGTGACGCCGCTGTTGCCGAGCGGAACGCCGCCTTCCTTGATCATCTTGCTGACCGCGTCAGGAAGCTTGGGGAACGGCTGCGGATCGGCCTTCGGCGAGACCTTCAAAGCCCATATCTTCTTCTGGAGCTCGGCGGAGGCGTCCTGCGCATCCTTCGCGGCCGCGTCCCGCTGCTTCTTCAGCGCCTCGATCTTGTCCATCTCCTCCTTGATGTCGGCGAGTTTCTTGGCGACGTCCTTGATCGTCTTGGCCCAGTCGTCGACGAGATCTTCCACCGCCTTGACGACAGCGTCGTAGTCCTCGAGTCCGTCGGCCATACGAAACCCCCATGCGCTGCGAGGCGACCTTCGCGCAACGCCGTCGAAACAACAAGCGCCGCGATCGCCGGCCGTATCGTCAGCGGTTCGCGCCGCCGATCGCGTCCACCACCGCGCTTGTGACGTCCTTCGTGGTGGCGGTGCCGCCGAGGTCCGGCGTCACGATGCCCGAAGCGCACACCTGCTCGACCGCGGTCATCAGCGCGGCGGCGGCCGCCGCCTCGCCGAGGTGGTCGAGCATCATGCTCGCGGTCCAGAAGCTGGCGACCGGGTTGGCGATGCCCTTGCCGGTGATGTCGAAGGCGGAGCCGTGGATCGGCTCGAACATGCTGGGGAAGCGGCGATCCGGGTCGATGTTGCCGGTGGGCGCGATGCCGAGCGAGCCGGCCAGTGCGGCGGCGAGGTCGCTCAGGATGTCGGCGTGCAGGTTGGTCGCGACCACGGTGTCGATCGACCGCGGCCGGCGGACCATGCGCGTGGTCATCGCGTCGACCAGCTCCTTGTCCCAGGTCACGTCGGGGAAGTCGGCGGCGACGAGGGCCGCGACCTCGTCCCAGAACACCATGCCGTGCCGCTGCGCGTTGGACTTCGTCACCACCGTCAGGTGACGGCGCGGGCGTGCGCGGGCGATGCCGAACGCGTATCGCATGATCCGCTCGACGCCGCGGCGGGTGAAGATCGCCGTCTCGGTCGCGACCTCCTCCGGCAGTCCGCGATGCGCGCGCCCGCCGTGGCCGGCGTACTCGCCCTCGCTGTTCTCGCGCACGATCATCCAGTCGAGGTCGGCCGCTCCGACGTTGCGCAGCGGGCTGGTCACGCCGGGCAGGATGCGGGTCGGGCGGACGTTGGCGTACTGGTCGAAGCCCTGGCAGATCGGCAGTCGCAGGCCCCACAGCGTGACGTGGTCCGGCACATCGGGCGCGCCGACCGCGCCGAAATAGATCGCATCGAATTTGCGCAGCTGATCCAACCCGTCGGTAGGCATCAGCGCCCCCGTGCGCCGGTAGCGGTCGCTGCCCCAGTCGAAACGCTCGATGGCGAGCTGGAAGCCGCCGTCGCGGCGAACCAGCGCGTCCAGCACCTCGAGGCCCGCGTCGATCACCTCGGGGCCGATGCCGTCGGCCGGAATGGCAGCTATGCGGTACGATCTCATCGGTTGATCCAGGTCATGTTGTGGCAAGGAATTCCGCTCACCATCTCACGCGAGGAGGGAACGCCGTAACCAAAGGAGGCGCATTCCCAATGTCCATTCTATCCCGACTGGCCCATGTGTTTGCCGGCGGCCACGATCACGACCTGCTGAACGCCACCGACGACGTGTACGGCGTGCAGGACGTCGAGATGCCCCGCGCCGTGAGTTTCGCCGTCCCCCACGATCTCGCGATGCTCAGCCCCGAGCAGGTGCACGAGGTCGGCACCGTGCTCGGGCGGCGTTGCTGACACGCGGCTAGACGATCTCGAACAGCCCGGCGGCGCCCATCCCGCCGCCGACGCACATCGTTACCACGCCGTATTTGACGCCGCGGCGCTTGCCTTCGATCAGGACGTGGCCGGTCAGCCGCGCGCCCGACATGCCGTAGGGATGGCCGATCGCGATCGCGCCGCCGTCCACGTTCAGCTTCGCGGGATCGATGCCGAGCCGGTCGCGGCAGTAGATCACCTGCACGGCGAAGGCCTCGTTCAGCTCCCATAGCCCGATGTCGTCGACGCTCAGGCCGTGCCGCTGCAGCAGACGCGGCACGGCGAACACCGGGCCGATGCCCATCTCGTCCGGTTCGCAGCCGGCGACCGCCATGCCGCGGAAGATCGCGAGCGGCTTGATGCCGCGCCGCGCCGCATCGCCCGCTTCCATCACCACGCAGGCGGACGCGCCGTCGGATAGCTGCGATGCGTTGCCGGCGGTGATCGTCTTGTCCGGCCCGCGCACCGGCTTGAGGTTGGCCAGCCCCTCGGCGGTGGTGTCGGGCCGGTTGCCCTCGTCCTTGGTCAGACGGACCATCTTGTGGCTGATCGCGCCGGTTTCCTTGTCCACCAGCGCCATGCGGCTCTCCAGCGGCACGATCTCGTGCTCGAGCCGCCCCTCCGCCTGCGCGGCGGCGATGCGGCGCTGGCTTTCCAGCGCGTACTCGTCCTGCCGCTCGCGCCCGATGCCGTAGCGCGCGGCGACGACTTCGGCGGTGTCGATCATCGGCATGTAGACGTCCGGCTTGAGCTGCAGCAGCGCCTCGTCGAGGGCGCGGAATTTGTTGCGGTTCTCGTTCTGCACGAGGCTGATGCTCTCCAGCCCGCCGCCGACCGCGACCGGCACACCGTCGAACATCACGCGCTGGGCGGCGATCGCGATCGCCTGCATCCCCGAGCTGCACTGGCGGTCCACCGTCGATCCCGCCGTGGTGACCGGCAGGCCGGCGCGCAGCGCAGATTGCCGCGCGATGTTCATCCCCGTCGCACCCTCCTGCATCGCGCAACCGAGGATGACGTCCTCGACCTCCGCCGGATCGACGCCCGCGCGCTCGACGGCGTGGGCGACGGCGTGGCCGGCGAGGGTCGCCCCGTGCGTGTCGTTGAACGCGCCGCGATAGGCGCGGCCGATCGGGGTCCGCGCGGTCGAGACGATTACGGCTTCGCGCATCGCTGCCTCCCTGGTTTGCTGGTCCGGACGATGCGAGCGCAGCAGCTCGAGGTCCAGCCCGCCGATCGCAAGTCAGGCGTTCGCCAGGTAGCCGCCGTCCACCGGAATGCCCGCCCCGGTGACGAAATCCGAGGCACTGCTGGCGAGGAACACGGCGGTCCCCGCGAGGTCGGACGGCTTGCCCCAGCGCTTGGCCGGCGTGCGCAGCAGCACATACTCCGACAGCCCCGCCACCTGGGCGCGCGCCGCGTCGGTCAGGTCGGTCTCGATGTAGCCCGGCAGGATGGCGTTGACCTGGATGTTGTCCGGCGCCCAGGCGACGGCGAGCGCGCGCGTCAGCTGCAGGATGCCGCCCTTGCTCGCCGCGTAGGGTGCCGCGTGCGCCGCGCCCAGTAGCGACATGACCGAGCCGGTGTTGATGATCTTGCCGCCGCGTGCCTTCAGCGCCGAATAGGCGGCCTGGCACAGCAGGAAGGCGGCCGTCAGGTTGACGTCCAGCACCTGCCGCCACTCGTCCTCGGCGAGGTCCTGCGGCGGCTTGCGGATCGCCATGCCGGCGTTGTTGACGACGATGTCGAGCCGGCCGTGCCGTGCCAGGCAGGCGGCGACGAGCGCGTCGCAATCGGCCTTGTGCGCGACGTTGCCGGCGACGAATGACGCGCCCGGTCCGAGCTGCGCGAGCGCGGCCTGCGCCTTTGCCTCGTCGCGCCCGGCGATGACGACCTCGGCTCCCGCCCCGGCGAGGCCCTTTGCCATGCCAAGCCCGATGCCGCCGTAGCCGCCGGTGACGATGGCCACCCGCGCGCTGAGATCGAACATCGCTCCCCCCGTTCCGTCGTGGGCACGGTCGAGTGCGGCGGCAGGCCTGTCAACGCCGGCCGGTGTGTGCCGGCTACGTGATCCGGAAATTCGCCGCCGAGAACGACTCTGTCGGCGCGCCGATGTGCAGCGAACCGAGGCCGCACTCGCCCGAGCTGAGGAGGATATCGCCCGCCGCCGCCTCGAGATGGTCTTGGCGTTTGTAACTTAAGTCTGCGGTGTGCGACCACGACACGGTCCTGAGGTTCGGGCTCACGCGGTATCCGGCCGACTGCTCGCGCCTCAAGGGCGCCCGGCTCCTTCCGGCCGCCGCGCGGTCAGTCGCCGCCGGCGAGCGCGCCGGCCCGCAGGTCGCCGGGTGCGGTGCCGAAGGCGTTGCGGAACGTGCGGTAGAAGGTGGACAGGCTGTCGAAACCGAAGCTGTACGCGATGTCGATGACCGAGCGGCGGGCATGCACGGGGCTGGCCAGCGCCTCGCGGCACGCTTCCAGCCGGCGGCGCAGGACGTAGCGGTTGAAGCTTTCGCCCGTCGGCTCGAACAGCACATGCAGCCCGCGGACGGAGATGCCCAGCGCGGCGGCGGCGGAATCGGGGCTGAGCGCCGGATCGGCGAGATGGTCGTCGATGTAGCGCCGGGCGGCGGCGAGGCGGACTTCCTGCACGGTCTGCCGGCTCCCGGCGCGTGCGTCGTCCGACGCGTTGCAGGCCAGCGCGGCGAGGCCGCACAGGTTGTGCAGCGCCGCCTCGGCCAGCTCCGGCGCCAGGTTCGGGATCTGCTCGAGCGCCGCGGTAAATCCCGCGCCCAGCAGCCCGCCGAGCGGGGAGGCGGCGGGCACGCGGACAGGCCCGGTCAGGCGCCCGCCCGCGAGCAGCGGGGCCAGCCGTTCCCCCGGGATGAGGAGCATCGTCGGCGAAAGGCCGCCGGCGCAGGTGATCTCGAACGGCCACTCCGTGGAGCAGATGAGCAGGTCGCCGGCGCTGACGCGCGCATCGTGCCCGCTTACGTGCGTCAGTGTCGTCGACTGCTCCCAATCCGTCGGGTAGCGCACCACGCCGAACTTCAGCGCGCTGTCGGCCGCGACGTTCGCGCGCGTGCGCCTCAGGCTCCAGTGCGCCGTGCTGTGCACCCGGGAGAGCGTGAACGGGCCGGCGCAATGCCCCTCCAGCACAACGCGGCCGGTGGTCAGGTCGGGGCGGTTGCCTTCGGTGACGCTGAACATCCGCCGGGCGATCACGCCCCGCCAGAGCGCCGTCCACCGCTCCAGCCGGTCGTGCGCCGGAAGATCGTCTGTCGAAAACTGCATCCGCATACGACGTTGTCACCCCGGGAGCGCCGACAGCCGCGCCGCGCGTGCGGCCGGTGCCGTCGGTCTCAATCCGGCAGCTCCGTACTACCACGATGGCCAATCGTATATGAGCGATTTCACAGCCCGGATGGCCCGGACGAGGCCGGACGACTCAGACGTCGCCGGGCTGTGCGGAGGCCGGCAGATCGCCCGGCGCGATTCCGAAGGCGCGGTGGAACGTGCGGTAGAAGGTCGACAGGCTGTCGAACCCCCAGCCAAAGGCGATGTCGACGATCGATCGGCCGGCTTCGGCCGGGCTCGCCAGCGCCGCGCGGCACGCCTCCAGCCGGCGGCGCAACACGTATTGATTGAAACTTTCTCCGGTCGGCTCGAACACCAGGTGCAGCTGGCG
>DATEQV010000527.1:0-3859 GCA_035272265.1 Acidisphaera sp.
GCCGCAGTGCGGGCAGAACGGACCATGCGGCCAGCGGATCGCCTCGAAGTGCTTCCGGGCGGCTTCTTCGTCATGGAAGATCGGATCAGTGAGGTCGATAGACATGGCGGCTTCCTTTCTGCCGCCATTTATATCGGTTCCGGTCTGCTATGTCAAGGGGATAATTGGGCTTCTTTTCTTAGGCGCATTCCCGGTCAGTGAGATGCTATCCGGTCCGCGCCCTCGGCCGGCGTCACCAACGCCAGAAAGTCGTGGATGGGCCGGCACAAGCCATGTCCTCGGGCAGCCTGGAGGGCTGGCCCGGCGGGCAAGCCACGGCTTCCTTTCACGCGCCCAGAAAAGGCGTGGATGGTCCGCCGGAGCCTGTCCGCGGGTGCGCCTTCGGCGCAGCCCGGGGGCGGACCATGACGGAAACAGAATGAGCGCCAACACGCTCGGGCCGACATCGGTCCAGTGCCGATGCGGCGCGCGGCAGGTGCTCTGTTCGACCGCAGCGCGGAAGAGTGTCTGCCGGATAGCGGCGCTTCACCCCCACCCCGACCGGCTCTAACGCTCGCCCAGGGCTCGCCGCGGCCGATCCACGCACGGCCGTGCCCGCGATCGTCGTCCGCCTGATCCTGGAGTCACCTGCCGATTTTGTTCGAAACCGCACGGTTGCCAGTACCGAAGGAGATGAGATGAAGATGAAGCGCACAAGTATCGCGCCGACCGTCGCCGCCGTGGCGCTGCTCGCCGCACTGGGCGGAGTCGCTCTTGCGGCACAGGACAAGTACACCTTGCAGGTGCCGGGTGGTCTCGCGTTCTCCGAATTCAGGGGATACGAGGATTGGCAGACGATCGCCGTCAGCCAGAATGGAATGATGATCGAAACGATCCTCGGCAATCCCGCGATGATCGAGGCCTACAAGGCTGGCATTCCCGGCAACGGCAGGCCTTTCCCCGACGGCGCCAGGATGGTGAAGATCCATTGGAACGCGAAGCAGAATGCCGCGGAGCCCGGTAACCCGACAGTGCCGGATACCCTGCACGACGTCGACCTCATGGTGAAGGACAGCAAGAGGTTCGCGGACAGCGGCGGATGGGGATTTGCCGAGTTCGAGTATGACCCCGCGTCCGATACGTTCAGGCCCGGCACCTTGGCGGACAATCCGCCGCAGGCGAACGACGCCAAGTGCGGATTCGCGTGCCACACGATCGTGGCATCAAGAGATTACGTTTTCACGGCATACCCGAAACGGTGAAGGCGCCGCAGCCGTCGGCGGGAGCGACGCCGGGTCGAAAGCGGTCAGTGATTGGGGCGGCCAGAGCACTTTCACACGAACCGTATCAACACGTCATGGCCCGCCCCCGGGCTGCGCCGAAGGCGCACCCGCGGACAGGCTCTGGCGGGCCATCCACGCCTTTCTTTCGCGCGGCCGGCAAAGGCGTGGATGGTCCGCCTTCGCGGACCATGACGAGACCGAGATGAGTGCAATCACGCTCAGGTTGAAAACGCGCGAGTCTAAGGCCGCAGCACGACCCGGCCGTGGGCGCCGTCGGCGACGGCCTGGTAGGCGGCGCGCACATCGTCGAGCGGATGGACGGACGCGATCGGCGGGGGGCGGAAGGCGCCCGAGTCGAAGCCCTCGACCAGCAACTGCATCAGGGGGGCGGACTCCGCCACCCCGAGCTTGCGGCTGTCCGCGCCGATCAATCTAGTTTCGTTGTGATAGAAGTCGGCGAGGTCGAACTCGACACGGCGCCTGCCGGTGGCGCTGATCTCGACGACGCGGCCGCGGCGGGCGACGCAGCCGAGTGCGGTTTCGAACATCACGCCGCCGACCGCGTCGAACACGAGGTCGGCCCCGGCTGGGGTCAGCTTGCGCAGCTCGGCGACGGTGTCGGGGCCGGCGGCGACGAAGCCGTCGATCACGCGGGCGGCCGGCGCGTCGTCGGCCGGCGGGCGGCGGTCGATGCCGATGACGCGCGCGCCGCGATGGCGCGCGATCTGCGCGACCGCGTTGCCGACGCCGCCGCCCACTCCGATCACGGCGACCGACTCGCCGGCGGCAACCGCGCCGTAGGCAACGGTGCCGAGCCAGGCGATGGCGAAGTTCACGCCGATGCAGGACGCTTGCTCGAACGACAGCGAGGCCGGTTTGCGGACGAGGGCGGCGACGGGGATCGCGATGCGCTGGGCATGCGTGCCGTCGCGGGTGAAGCCGACATCGCCGCCCGTGCCCCAGACCTCCGCGCCGATCCAGTCGGCCGGCCCCTGCACCACCCGGCCGGCGAAGTCGCGGCCCGGGATGCGCGGCAGCACCGTGCCCTCCATCTGGCCGGCCACGTTCTTGACGTCGGACGGGTTGATCGAGGCGGCGACGACCTCGACCACCGCCGTCGCCGCGTCGGCGACCGGGTCGGGACGCTCGGCAACGGTGAGGACCGACGGCGGTCCGTATGTCTCGAACCACGCAGCGCGCATCTAGCTCTCCACGAAGTCGAACGTCTCTCCGCGGCGCACGATGCGGCCGGTCGACGGCGACGGGAAATGCGCCGCGCAGAACAGGGTGGGCGTGTCGCAGTACTGCCCGAACAGGCTTCGCCGCGTGGCGCCGGCCTGGGCGGAATCGTAGTCGGACATCATGCCGACCTCCGGCAGGCGCACCTGCAGCGGCGAGTGGACCATGTCGCCGGTGATGATCGCGTCGGCCGCGCGGTGCCCGACCTGCACCGAGAAATGGTCGATCGTGTGACCCGGCGTCGGGACCAGCCGCACGAGGTCGTCGAACGCGTAGCTGCTGGCGACGGTGTCGGCGCGCTGCGCGGCCACGATCGGCAGCACGGAATCCGCCATCCAGGGACAGGCTTCGGGGGCCGTCTTGTGGCGCTCGGTCCAGAAATCGAGCTCGCGGTCGGCGAACACGTAGCGCGCGTTGGGAAATGTCGGCACCCAGCGGCCGTCGGCGAGGCGCGTGTTCCAGCCGACATGGTCGACATGCAGGTGCGTGCACATGACGAAGTCGATGTCCTCGACGCGCAGGCCTGCCGCGGCGAGGTTCCGCTCGTAGCGGTCGGAGGTCATCATGTGCCAGAAGGGCCGCGCCGGGCGCTGCTTGTGGTTGCCCACGCAGGTATCGATCATGATCGTGTGGCGGCTCGTGCGGACGACGTAGCTCTGGACGCACAGCACCAAGCGGCCGTCGTCGGACAGGAAGCGCGGGCACAGCCAGGAACGCAGCTCGTCGAGCCGCTCCTTGCCCAGCGTGGGGAAGAAGGTCAGCGCGTCGAACAGCGGGCCTTCCTGCTCGACGATCCGGTGGATCTCGACGTCGCCGATCCTGATCACGTCCGCCATGATGCGCCCTCCGTTGCTCAGTCCGCGCGGTTCGCCGCGCCGCCGTCGATCGTCACGATCGTGCCGCTGATATAGGCGGCGCGGTCGGAGGCGAGAAAGGCCGCCAGCTCCGCCACTTCGCGGGGCTCGCCCATGCGTCCGAACGGCAGCCTTTTCACCTGCGGCAGCTCGCGCCAGCGGGCGGGATCGCCGAACGCCGCCTCGCTCCAGCGCGCGACCAGCATCCGCGCCCGCTCGGTCGCGGTCAGGCCGGGATTGATGCCGACCACGCGGATGCCGTGCGCGGGCGACGCGGCGCCGAGCGCGCGGGTGAAGGCCATCAGGCCGGCATTGCCGGTGCTGCCGAGGATGTAGGCGGCGTTCATCCGTTCGCCCGCGCTGCCAGCAATTCTCATTTTGATTTTCGGCGGTTTGAGGGCTTGGGCGTCAAGTTACATCAGGAAGGGGGTTCGACGATCACGGCGGGAGTGGTGGTGGCTTGGCGAAGGCGAGCGTGAGAAGCAAATCGTCCCAGGAGGGGAA
>DATEQV010000528.1:0-5554 GCA_035272265.1 Acidisphaera sp.
CGGCACGCTGTTCGTGGGCTCGCGTCCGCGCATCGTGGAGATCAAGGGCATCCGCGTCGAGGCCGACTTCGCACCGCACATGCTGTACGTGACCAACCACGACAAGCCGGGCTTCATCGGCCGGTTCGGCGCGACTCTGGGCGGTGCGGGGATCAATATCGCGACGTTCCACCTCGGCCGCGCCGTGCAAGGCGGCGACGCGATCTGCCTGGTGTCGGTCGACGAGCCGGTGCCGAACGACGTGCTGGCGATGGTGCAGACCCTGCCGATGGTGCTGCAGGCGACGCCGCTGTCGTTCTGACGCTTTTCCGTCATTGCGAGGAGCGTAGCGACGAAGCAACCCAGGGCCGCACATCCGCCGCTTGGGGCGCGTCTCTGGGTTGCTTCACTTCGCTCACCACTTTCTGCATCGACGACGCCGCGATCACCTGACCCGGATTCCCGCGCTCCCCGGCAGGCCGAGAGTTTTCCCGGCCTTCAGCAAGGTCTTGTCGAGGGTGTAGATCGCGGTGGCGCGATGATTGGCGGCGATAGCCAAGTGCAGGGCATCACCGGCTCGTAGTCCTGTCTCGTACCTGCCGAGATACCGCTTGGCCAGTTCGAAGTCGTCAGCGTCCACAGGCAGGATCGCGAAAGACGCCTCCACCATCGCCTCGAACTCCGCATCGGCCTGCGCGGCGGCGCGGCGGTCCAATCCGCCGATGCGAACCTCCCTGGCGATGACCGATGAGAACTCCACGCTCGTCCAATGGCTCACGGTGCACTCTTCCGAACGCAACCCGCTGAGGAACGCGACGACCTTGTCGCTGGTGGCTTCCGGAAGAATGACCGGCACCAGGAAGCTGGTGTCGAAATAGAGCACGTGCCGTCGGTCTCACCGACCTTCGTCACGCATCTCGCGCAACAGTTCGGAGCTCGGTCGCCGCAAGCGCGGCATGGTGGCGCGAAAAGCAGCCAACCGTTCCAGGTCCAGGGGACGCTTGGCCGGCGTCGCGGAACGGAGGTGGGCCACCGCCCGGCCATGCCGCGTGATCGTCACTTCCTCGCCGGCTTCCACCTTGTCCAGCAGCTCGCTCAGATGTGCTTTCGCCTGAGCCAGACTGACCGTGACCATGATCCAAACCTATTATGACCAGAAATCTGGTCATAAAGTAGCGATGCCTGAAGGCGGCAGCAAGGGTTGCCATCCGGGGAGCCATGCGGCTTGGTGCCTGTCCTTGCGGCCCTGGGTCGCTTCGCTCGCAACGACGAGGATCGGGAGAACCTGACCCATGCCCCGCCACACCTTCTTCTGCATCGACGGCCACACCTGCGGCAATCCGGTGCGCCTGGTGGCAGGCGGCGGCCCGCTCCTCCCGCACGCGCCGATGCTCGACCGGCGGCAGGTCTTCATGCGCGACCACGACTGGGTCCGCACCGCGCTGATGTTCGAACCCCGCGGCCACGACGTCATGTCCGGCACGATCCTCTATCCGGCGTTCCGCGACGACTGCGACGTCGGCGTGATCTACATCGAGGTCAGCGGCTGCCTGCCGATGTGCGGCCACGGCACCATCGGCACCGTCACCTTCGCCATCGAGGAAGGCCTCGTCACCCCGCGCACGCCCGGCCGTCTGGCGCTCGACACGCCCGCGGGCCGCGTGGACGCCTACTTCGAGATGGACGGGACCCACGTCGCCAGCGTCCGCATCCACAACGTGCCGAGCTTCCTCTACGCGACCGAAGTGCCGATCGAGGTCGAAGGCCTCGGCCGCCTGGTGATCGACGTCGCTTACGGCGGCAACTTCTACGCCATCATCGAGCCGCAGCCGAACTACCCCGGCATCGACGCTCTCGGCGCGCTGCAGCTGATCGCCCTCAGCCCGAAGGTCCGCCGCGCCGCGCAGTCCGCGGTGGACGCCGTACACCCCGACGATGCGCGCATCCGCGGCGTCAGCCACATCATGTGGTGCGACGCGCCGCGCGAGGCGCGCGCCCACGCGCGCAACGCCGTCTTCTACGGCGACAAGGCGATCGACCGCTCGCCCTGCGGCACCGGCACCTCGGCGCGCATGGCGCAGCTCGCGGCCAAGGGGCGGCTGAAGCCGGGCGACGCCTTCGTCCACGAAAGCATCATCGGCACGCTGTTCGACGGCAGGGTGGAATCAGCGACCGAGGTCTCCGGCCACGCCGCCATCCGCCCCTCGGTCGCCGGCTGGTCGCGCATCACCGGGCACAACACGATCTTCGTCGACGACCGCGACCCGCTGCGCCACGGCTTCCAGGTGCTCTGAGCGTCCGGGCTCCTACGCCGCGACCGTCTGCCGGCTCAGCGGCGGCGGGAAGGGCAGGTGGCCGGCGGTGCGGATCAGCGCGTCGATCTGCGCCCCCGGCTCCACCACCAGCGAACGGCAGCGCAGCACGCCGACGATCTTCCCCGTGCGGCGCAGCCGCAAGGTCCCCTCGGTGGTCAGCGAGCCGTCGACCAGCCCGGCGATGTCGGCCTCCTCGACCATCACCAGGCCGCTGACCGAGCCCCCCTCGGCCACCACCACGCTGCGCGCCCGCAGTGTGCCGGTCGCGAACGACCCGCCGATCCAGAATCGCGTCGGCCCGTTGATCGTGCCGCTGATCCGGATGCCCCGCGCGATCTCGAAAACCTCGTCCATGCCAACCTTGGAAAGCCGTGCCTTGCGAATCGGCCTGCGGACAATACGAGAACGTCCGGGCCCCGAACGCAACCGGCCAGCCGCCCGTCTTTGGTGTCGGATGTTACACGACACTACGACCTGTTGCTTGCCCCCCACGCGCCGGGTGCCTATTCCAGGCGGCACTATGGAGCCACAGCCGCATATCGCCCTGGTCGAGGACGACCCGGAGATCGGGACCATGCTCGCCGGCTTCCTCGGCGACCACGGGTTCCGGGTCAGCCGGGCGATCGACGGCAAGGGCCTCGAGCGCATCCTGGGCGCGGGCCCGATCGACCTCGTGGTGCTCGACATCATGCTGCCGGGCGAGGACGGGCTGTCGATCTGCCGCCGCCTGCGCGGCAAGTCGGCGGTGCCGATCATCATGCTCACCGCACTCGGCACCGAAACCGACCGCATCGTCGGGCTCGAGATGGGCGCCGACGACTACCTGTCCAAGCCGTTCAGCCCCCGCGAGCTGCTCGCGCGCGTGCGCGCCGTGCTCCGCCGCGGCCAGCTCTCCGAAGCCGCGCAGAGCGACAAGCCGGTCACCATGATCTTCGAGGGCTGGCGGCTCGACACCGCTACCCGCCAGCTGTTCGATCCCAACAACGTCCGCGTGCCGCTGACCAGCGGCGAGTTCAACATGCTCGCCGTGTTCTGCCAGCAGTCGCGCAAGGTGCTGTCGCGCGACCAGCTGCTCGACCTGCTGCACGGACGCGCGGCCGCGGTGTTCGACCGCAGCATCGACATCCAGGTCAGCCGCCTGCGCCGCAAGATCGAGCCCGACCCGAAGGAGCCGAGCTTCATCAAGACCGTGCGCTACGGCGGCTACATGTTCACGCCCAAGGTCTCCGTCGCGGCCGAGGCCTGATGCGCGCGCGGCTGATCCCACGCAGCACCGCCGGCCAGCTCGCGGCGATCGTCGTGCTGGCGACCGTCGGGGCGCACATGGTCGCCCTGATGATCTGGATCGGCACGCGCAACCCGACGCCGCCGGTGATACGCAATGTCAGCATGCGGATCACGATGCTCGTGCGGGCCTGCACCGCGCTGCCGCCGGACGCGTGCGAGACGGCCCTCGCGGCGGTTTCGACCCCGAACTTCGCCACCGCCTGGGCTTCAGCTCTGCCGCAGTCGGAGGGACAACCAGACCCGTCGGTGGCGAGCCTCGCCGGCGATGTCGCGGCCGCTGTCGCGCCCACCCCAACGCACGTCGCCGCCACCCCCGCAGGCAGCGTCGTCAGCGTGGCCGTCGGGGATCACTACGCGCAGTTCCGGGTCCCGCCGAAATTGCTGCAGCGGCGCGAGCCGAGCCCGCTCAAGCGCGTGCTGGTCCTGCTGGTCGTCACCGCCTTGCCGGTGCTGGTGCTCACGCTGTGGGGCGTGCGGCAGGTCACGCGCCCGCTCGCGGCACTGGCCCAGGCGGCGGGATCGATCGACGGCGACGGCGCGGCGCCGGCGCTGCCCGAGCAGGGGACGCACGAGGTCCGCAAGCTCGCGCGCGCGTTCAACGGCCTGCTCGATCGCCTGCACCGTTTCGTCACCGAGCGCACCCGTACGCTGGCCGCGATCAGCCACGACCTGCGCACGCCGCTGACCCGCATGCGCCTGCGCATCGAAGGCGTCGAGGACGAGGCGCTGCGCGACCGCCTGCTCAAGGACGTGCGCATGATGGAGCTGATGATCGGCTCCAGCCTGTCGCTGCTGGAGAGCCAGGAGAAGCGCGAGCCGGAGGAATCGGTCGACCTCGGCGTGCTGTTGCAGACGATCTGCGACGAGTTCGCCGATGCCGGCAACGACGTGACCTATGCCGGTCCGCTGCGTTGCCCCGCGCTGTGCCGGCCGCGCGCGCTGGAGCGGGCGGTCAACAACGTCATCGACAACGCGATCAAGTTCGGCGGCGCCGCGCGGGTGAACCTGCACGCCGAGACGACCGCGTTGGAGATCGACATCGAGGACGACGGTCCGGGCATTCCCGACGCGCTGAAGGACGACGTGCTCAAGCCGTTTTATCGCGGCCGGACCGTGCGCGGCGAAGGCGGCGGCAGCGGGCTGGGGCTGGCGATCGCGCAGACGATCGTGGCGGGCCATGGCGGCGCGCTCGCCTTGCAGGACCGCGAGCCGCACGGACTGCGCGTCCGCCTGAAGCTTCCGCGAGTCCGCGCCTGACCGTCGCGCCGGAGGCGCGCCCCTCACCGTTGCGCCGGCCGGCGCGCCCCTCGCAACAGGCTGTCACGCGTCGAGGCGCTTCGATCCACGCCGGATGAGCGCGCGTTACCTCGGCGACCGATATTCGGGACCTAACACGAGGAGGACCGGGACAATGCAAAATCGGTTACGCACGGCGCTGCTCACGGCGGGGATCGGCACGATGCTCGCGGGCGGATTCGCCTTCGCGCAGCAATCGCAAACCCAGCCGCAAGCGCCCCGGATGGAGATGCCGGGACACGAGCCCGGCGGTGCCGGCTGGGGCGCGATGATGGGGCTGCGCATCGCCGGCCGGATGAACGCGTTGCAGACCTATCTCGGCATCACGCCGCAACAGCAGGACGCCTGGGGCGCGTTCGCGCAGGCGGCGATCGCGATGGCGCCGACCGACGGCGGCCCGCGCGAGATGGCTCGCCTGGGTGCTTTCGAGGGGATCGACCGGATGACGCAGCGGGCGCAGGACATCGCGCAGAAGGCGCAGAAGCTCGACCAGGCGGCGCAGGCGCTGAAGGCCGTGCTGACGGCCGACCAGATCAAGAAGGCCGACGAGCTCTGGACGGCGCGCATGGAGATGCGCGAGCACCGCTGGCAGCACTGGATGCAGCGCTGGCTCCGCCACGACGACGACCACGACGGACACGACGGCGACCGGCAGTAAACGCTTCCTCGTCAATTGC
>DATEQV010000529.1:0-8304 GCA_035272265.1 Acidisphaera sp.
TGGCGGACTGGACGCCGCGGCTGATCGCGGCGCTGCGCAGCCTGCCGGAGCTGCGGGATGTGGCGAGCGATCAGCAGGACGACGGCTGGCGCATCGACGTGCGCGTCGATCGCGCCGCGGCGATGCGCTACGGCGTGACGATGCAGGCGGTGCAGGACACGCTGTACGATGCGTTCGGACAGCGGCAGATCAGCACCATCTTCGGCCAGGCGAACCAGTATCGCGTGGTGCTGGAGGCCGATCCCGCGTGGCAGGCCGATCCCGCCGTGCTCGATCTGCTGCGCATCCCCGGGAGCAACGCCGCGCAGGTGCCGCTGTCGGCGATCGCGACCATCGAGCGCAGCGTTGCCCCGCTGGTCGTCACGCATCAGGCGCAATTCCCGGCGGCGACGATCAGCTTCGACCTCGCACCGGGCGCTTCGCTCGGCGACGCGGTGGACGCGATCGCGCGGGCGGGGGCGTCGATCGGGATGCCGTCGACGATCTCCGGCTCGTATTCGGGCGACGCGGCGGAGTTCCAGCGGTCGCTGAGCGCGGCGCCGTGGCTGATCGGGGCGGCGGTGGTGGTGATCTACATCGTGCTCGGCATCCTGTACGAAAGCTGGATCCACCCGGTGACGATTCTGTCGACGCTGCCGTCGGCGGGGATCGGCGCGCTGCTCGCACTGATGCTGTGCGGGTTCGACCTGTCGCTGGTGGCGCTGGTCGGCATCGTGCTGCTGATGGGCATCGTGAAGAAGAACGCGATCATGATGATCGACTTCGCGATCGAAGCGACGCGGGAGCGCGGCCTGTCGCCCGAAGCGGCGATCGAGGAGGCGAGCCTGCTACGGTTCCGCCCGATCATGATGACCACCGCCGCGGCGCTGTTCGGCGCGCTGCCGCTGGTGCTCGGCCAGGGGGCGGGCAGCGAGCTGCGCGTGCCGCTGGGTGTGACGATCATCGGCGGCCTGCTGCTGAGCCAGTGGCTGACGCTGTACACGACGCCGGCGATCTATCTCGGCTTCGAGCGCCTGTTCGCGCGCTGGGCGACGCCGGGACGCCCGGTGGCGGCGGAGTAGGCGTGAACGTCTCCACCCCGTTCATCCTGCGGCCGATCGCCACCACGCTGCTCGCCCTCGGGCTGATGCTCGCCGGGTGCATCGCCTACCGATTCCTGCCGGTCGCCTCGCTGCCGGACGTCGACGTGGCGACCATCGTCGTGCTCGCCGCACGGCCGGGCGCGAGCCCGGAGACGATGGCCAACTCTATCGCCGCACCGATCGAGCGGCGGCTCGCCGAGATCCCGGGCGTCGAGGAACTGACCTCGCTCAGTTCGGTCGGCAACACCTCCGTGATCGTGCAGTTCGACACCTCGCGGGACCTCGACGGCGCCGCGCACGACGTGCAGGCGGCACTGAACGCGGCGCAGACCGACCTGCCGCCCGACCTGCCGACGCGGCCCTACTACCGCAAGATCAACCCGTCCGAGTTCCCCGTCATCACCTTCGCGCTGACCTCCGACACGCTGACGATCCCGCAGATCTACGACGCGGTGGACACCGTGCTCGCGCAGCGGCTGTCGCAGGTGCAGGGCGTGTCGCAGGTGCTGGTCAGCGGCGCGTCCACGCCCGCCGTGCGCATCGACGCCGATCCCGCGCGGCTCGCCGCCACGGGGTTGGCGATGCAGGACATCCTGGCGACGGTGCAAAGGGCCAACGTGCTCGGTCCCGTCGGGCAGTTCGAAACGCCGGAGCACGGCATCACCATCGGACTGAACGAGCAGCTGCGTCACGCGCGCGACTACCGGGGGCTGGTGGTGAAGTCGGGGCCCGACGCAGCCCTGCGGCTGGCGGACGTCGCCACCGTCACCGACAGCGTCGCCAACATCCGGCTCGCCGCGTGGAGCGGGCGCAAGCCGGCGATCCTGGTCAGCGTCAGCAAGGAGGCCGGCGCCAACGTGATCGACACCGTCGACCGGGTGCAGGCGCTGATGCCGCAGCTGCTGCGCTGGATGCCGCAGGGGATCACCACCACCGTCATCGCCGACCGCACGACCACGATCCGCGCGTCGGTCGGCGACGTGCAGATCACGGTGGGGATCACCGTCGTACTCGTGCTGCTGGTGGTGCTGTTCTTCATGCGGCGGCTGGTGCCCACGATCGCCGCGGGCGTCACCGTGCCGCTGTCGATCTGCGGCACGCTGGCGGCGATGTGGTTCTTCGGCTACTCGCTGAACAACTTATCGCTGATGGCGATCACCATCTCGGTCGGCTTCGTGGTCGACGACGCCATCGTGATGATCGAGAACATCTACCGCAAGCGCGAGCGCGGCATGGCCCCGATCGAGGCGGCGATCGCCGGCGCGCGGCAGATCGGCTTCACCGTGCTGTCGATCACCCTGTCGCTGATCGCCGTGTTCATCCCGCTGCTGTTCATGGGCGGCGTGGTCGGGCGGCTGTTCCGCGAGTTCTCGGTGACGCTGGCCGTGGCGATTGCGGTCTCCGCCGTGGTGTCGCTGACGGTCACGCCGATGATGTGCGGGCGGCTCGGCACGGCGTCGTCCGCGCCCGGTTCGGGCGGGCGGATCGACCGGGCGCTGGACGGCGCCGTGCGCGCCGCCGAGCGCTTCTACGGGCGCACGGTCGGCTGGGCGCTCGATCACCGCGCGCTGATGATGCTGGTGATGGCGGCGACCGTCGTGTTCCTGGTGCGCATGTACGGCGTGCTGCCGAAAAGCCTGATGCCCGAGCAGGACACCGGGCTGATCTACGGCACCACCATCGCCTCGCCCGACATCTCCTTCGGCGCGATGTCGGAGCGCCAGCAGCGCATCGTCGACACCATCCTGAGCGACACGGCGGTGGACAACGTCGGCTCCGTGGTGGGTGTCGCGACCGGCTGGGGTGCGCCGAACCGCGGGCAGCTGTTCATCAGCCTCAAGCCCGCGCGCCCGCGCGGCGACACGGCCACTTCGGTGATCGACCGGCTGCGCGACAAGCTCGCCGCGGTCGGCGGCGTGCAGACGGTGCTCGCGGCCGCACAGGATTTGCGCGGCGGCGCGCGCAGCGGCGGAGCGGAATACCAGTTCGTCGTGATCTCGCAGGACCTCGAGCAGATGCGGCTGTGGACTGCGCGATTGGCCGACAAGCTGCGCGCGACGCCGGGACTGGCCGACGTGAACAGCGACCAGGATCGCGCCGGGCCGCAGGCCGACGTGCAGATCGACCGCGCGGCGGCCGCACGCATGGGCGTCGATGTCGCCGCCATCGACAACGCGCTGTCGAACGCGTTCTCGCAGCGGCAGGTCTCGATCATCTACACGCAGCGCAACCAGTATCGCGTGGTGCTGGAAGCCGATCCGGTGCTGCAGTCGGACCCGACCATGCTCAGCCGCATCTACGTGCCCGGGCGCGGCGGGACGCAGGTGCCGCTGTCGTCGGTGGCCGCCATCGTGCGCGACACGGCACCCGTCGGCGTCACCCACCAGGACCAGTTCCCGGCAGGAACGCTGAGCTTCAACCTCGGTCCCGGCATGTCGCTGAGCGACGCCGCGGCGGCGGTCGAGCACGCGGCGCAGGCGCTGAACATGCCGCGCGAGGTGCGCACCGAGCCCGCCGGCAACTTCAAGTTCTTCGAGGACAGCCTGAAGACCGAGCCGCTGCTGATCGCGGCGGCGTTCCTGTCGATCTACATCGTGCTCGGCGTGCTGTACGAGAGCCTGATCCACCCGATCACGATCCTGTCGACGCTGCCGTCGGCCGGCCTCGGCGCGCTGCTGGCGCTGTGGGCGACCGGCTACGAGCTGTCGATCATGGGCATCATCGGCATCATCCTGCTGATGGGCATCGTGAAGAAAAACGGCATCATGTTGGTCGACTTCGCGCTGGAGGCCGAGCGCAACGAAGGGGCCACGCCGGAGCAGGCGATCCGCATCGCCTGCGTCGAGCGGTTCCGGCCGATCATCATGACGACGCTTGCCGCGACCCTCGGTGCGATGCCGCTGGCATTGTCGTTCGGCACCGGGTCGGAGCTGCGCCGCCCGCTCGGCATCGCCGTGGTCGGCGGGCTGATCGTGTCGCAGGCGCTGACGCTGTACACCACGCCGGTGATCTACCTGGTGCTGGAGCGGCTGGCGCGGGGCAGGCGCGTGAAGCTGGTGGTCGCCGGCGCGGATCACGGCAGCTTGCCCTGAAGCGGACGCCACGGCGCGCGGCGCCGGTGCTGAACCGCTTCAGCCGGCGCCCTGGTCGGTGCCGTCGGTGCGGGCGTCGCCGTCGGCGCGGTCGTGCGCCGGGCCGCCCTGCGTGCGCAGGTTCAGCGCGGTGCCGATCAGCCCGATATGGCTGAACGCCTGCGGGAAATTGCCGACCAGACGCTTCGCACCGACGTCGTACTCCTCCGACAGCAGTCCGACGTCGTTGCACAAACCGAGAAGCCGCTCGAACATCTCGCGCGCCTCGTCATGGCGGTTCTGCAGGATCAGGTTGTCGGCGTACCAGAAGCTGCACGCGAGGAACGCGCCCTCGCCGCCCGGCAGGCCGTCGGTGCCTTCCTCGGCGTGGTAGCGCAGCACGAACCCGTCGCGGACCAGGTCACGGCCGATCGCATCGACGGTCCCGGCCACGCGCGGATCGTCGGGCGGCAGGAAGCCGGCCAGCGGGATGAGCAGCGCGCTCGCGTCCAGCGACGTGCTGCCGTAGGACTGCGTGAAGGCGCCGACCTTGGTGTTGAACCCCTGCGCGCACACGTCCGCATGGATGCGGTCGCGCAGCGTGCGCCAGTCATCGACCGGACCCTGCACGCCGAATTCCTCGGCCATGCGCACGGCGCGATCCACCGCGCACCACGCCGCGACCTTGGAGAACACGAAGTGCCGGCGCCCGCCGCGCACCTCCCACAGCCCCTCGTCCGGAAGCTGCCAGATGGCGGCGAGGTGGCGCACCATTTCCTGCTCGAGGTTCTCCTCCAGCCCGCCGAGGCCGGCACGGCGCGCCTGGTAGATCGCGTCCATGACCTCGCCGTACACGTCGAGCTGCAGCTGTCCCGATGCGGCGTTGCCGATCCGCACCGGCCTCGCACCCTGATAGCCGGGCAGCCACGGGACCTCCCACTCCGCGAGGTGCCGCTCGCCGCCGATGCCGTACATGATCTGGATCTGCTCCGCGGCACCCGCCACCGCGCGCTGCAGCCAGCCGCGCCACTGATCGGCTTCCTCGGTGTAGCCGCCGTGCAGCAGCGCCAGCAGCGTGAGCGTCGCGTCGCGCAGCCAGCAGTAGCGGTAGTCCCAGTTGCGCGGGCCGCCGAGCTGTTCCGGCAACGACGTGGTCGGCGCGGCGACGATGCCGCCGGTCGGCGCATAGGTCAGCGCCTTCAACGTCAGCAGCGAACGCACGACCGCCGGGCGATACCGCCCGCGATAGGCGCATTTCCCCGACCACTCCGACCAGTAGGCGTGGCTGTCGCGCAGCAACGCCTCGGCATCGGCCGGCGGCGTCGGCGGACGGTGCGAGGCGTTGTGCGTCAGCGTGAACGCCAGACGCTGGCCGGCCGCGACGGCGAATTCGGCGACCGTCGCCATGCCTTCGCCGCGCAGCGTCACGGGCGTGCGCAGCACCAGCATGTCCGGCCCGACCACCGCGCGCACGCCGGTGGAGTCGTCGATGCGCGTCACCCACGGGATGGACATGCCGTAATCGAACCGGATCGTCAGGTGCAGCCGCATCGCGACCTGGCCCGAGACGCCCTCGACGATGCGGATCAGCGCGGAGTGGCGGGCATGGACGGGCATGAAGTCGATCAGCCGCACGGCGCCGTCGGCGGTCGTGAACGTCGTCTCCAGGATCATCGTGTCGTCGACGTAGCGGCGCGAGACCTGCGTGATGCGGCCAGCCGGCGCGATCAGCCAGCGGCCGTTGTCGGACGTGCCGAGCAGGCGGGCGAAGCAGGCGGCGTGGTCGAACCGCCCGACGCAGAGCCAGTCGACGGAGCCTTCCTTGCTGACCAGCGCCGCGGTGATGCGGTTGCCGATGAGCGCGTAGTCTTCGATGTTGGGCGGTGGGTCTTGCATGTCAGGCGAAGTCGCGGAGATTGCGAGTTATCCCCGTCATCGCGAGGCGCGCAGCGCCGTGGCGATCCAGGGCCGCGCGGCAGGCGTTTGTCACGCGGCCCTGGATCGCCACGCTTCGCTCGCGATGACGGAGCCACAAGGTCCTAGAGTCGGTATCCGTCATAGGCGCCTCGCCGTCCATCTTCGCCTCCGCCACCGTGCTGGAACGTCAAGGGAACCGCCACGCGCGCGGTCTCAGTTGATGAGCATCGCCTTGACGTCACCCGAACGCGACAGCACGCGCATCGACACGTCCCCGTCGGTGCCGCGCAGCAGGACGTCGACGCGCGCATTGCCAAGGGCGAGGCCGTACAGCGTGACCTCCTCGAGGAAGCGTGGCATGTGCGGACGCGTGAACACCACGGCGCGCTGCTGCAGGTCGAAGCGCAGGCCGAGGCAAGCGACCAGCAGCGCGGGCAGAGCGACCGCCGACCACGCCTGCGGCGAACAGGCGACCGGGTAGAAGGTCGGGCCCTGGGTGCGGCGGCGCGGGAAGCCGCACAAAAGCTCGGGCAGGCGGCGCAGGTCGATATAGGCGGCGGCATCGAACAGGCCTTCCAGCACCCGTGCCGCGTCGGCGCGCAGGCCGTAATGCCCGAAACCCATGCCGATGAGCGAATTGTCGTGCGGCCAGACCGATCCGTTGTGGTACGACATCGGGTTGTAGCGCGCCTCGCCCACCGCCACCGTGCGCACGCCCCAGCCGGAGAAGAACGCGCTGCCGAGCATCTGCCGCGCGACCGCCGCCGCGCGCTCGGCGGAGACCGACTGGGTCAGCAGCAGGTGGCCGGCATTGGACGCACGCACCGCGCAGGGGCGCTTCCTGCCGTCGAGTGCGAGTGCATACATGCCGATCTCGTCGGACCAGAACTCGGCCTCGATCTTCTGCCGCAGATCGTCGGCCGCGGCGTTCAGCTCGTACGCTCGCCCGGTGTCGCCGACCAGCAGGGCGAGGCGCGCGGCGCCCCGCTTGGCAGCGTGCACGTAGCCCTGCACCTCGATCAGCGCGATCGGTCCCTCGGCGTTGCTGCCGTCGGCGTGGAAGATGCTGTCCCAGCTGTCCTTCCAGCCCTGGTTGACGAGCCCCTTGTCGGTCTTGCGCGCGTATTCGACGAAGCCGTCGCCATCGGGATCGCCCGGCCCGTCGATCCAGGCGAGTGCGGCCTCGATGTTCGGCCACAGGCGCTTGATCGTCTCGGCGTCGCCGGTGCGCTCGTGGTAGGCGGCGGCCAGCATGATGAACAGCGGCGTGGAATCGACGCTGCCGTAGTAGCGGCGAAACGGCACCTCGCCCAGTTCGGCCATCTCGCCGTTGCGCACTTCGTGCAGGATCTTGCCCGGCTCGGCGTCGCTGACCGGATCGGTGCGCGACGCCTGGTGTGCGGCGAGGTAGCCGAGCACGCCGCGCGCGATGGTGGGGTCCATCCACAGCGTCTGCAACGCGGTGATGATCGCGTCGCGGCCGAACGCGGTGCTGTACCAGGGGATGCCGGCGTACGGATACGGGCCCTCTGGCTTGTCGGTGATCAGCATGGCGAGGTCGGAGATCGACCGCCGCATCGCTTCGTTGAACACCTCGTTCGAGGTGGCGATCGCGGCGGCGCGCGAGGCCGACTTGCGCAGGGCGCGGCGGGCGCGGCGGACAGCGCTGAAGAACACCTCGTCGCCCTGTTCGCCGGTGGCGGCGGGTGCCGCGACATTCACCCGCACGAACAGAGCGACCGCCGCTCCGCGCGGCAGATGCAGCTTCCAGAAGGCGCGATCGTCGGTCAGCCGCGTCGGGTCGGGAAAGAAGTGCAGCCGGGTCACGCGCAGCCGCTCATCGAGGCCGGTGTACGACAGCCGCACCGTGTTGGCGTCGACGTCCGCGCCATGGCGTGTGCCGTAACGTGCGCGCGTGTGTCCGCGCACCTCGAACAGGTCGGCGAAGTCGGCGTCGAAGCGCAGGCCGAGCGAGATGTCCTGATCCGCGTTGGAGAAATTGCGCACCGCGATGCGCTCGTGGCACCTGCCCTCGAAGACGAACTTGGTGCGCCGAATGTGGATCAGGTCGTGTTCGAGCTGGCGGTCGCGGTCGATGTCCGGATTGGTCAGGTCACAGGTCAACATGGCGTTGTCGTCGCGCATCGTCGAGCTGAGCAGGATCGGGCGCGCGTTCTCGACGAACAGCTCGAGCCGCGACAGGTGCCGCGTGTCGAGGTGGAAGATGCCCTCCG
>DATEQV010000530.1:0-2738 GCA_035272265.1 Acidisphaera sp.
GCGTCGCTGTCGATGGGCTCGAGGGGCGGGTGCATGGCAATCCTGATCGGCTCCGCGAGATGGCGGCGCGGGCGCAGCCTAGCAGCCCGGTCAGGACGGTTCTGCGGAACGCAGGCGTGCGGACAGAAGCATCGGTGCGCGCGATGCCCGTCGGGCAGAACGATCCTTCGCTGGCGGATGCCGGAATGGGACGCCGGCGCGCCCCGAGGCTGAAACAGCGGCGGCCGGGATCACTGCACCGGCAACGGGACCATCAATCCGCCCTGCGTCCACAACGCATTGCGCCCGCGCGGCAGGCGCAGCGCGGCATGCGCGCCCACCGTGCGGTCGTAGATCTCGCCGTAATTGCCGACCACCGCGATCACCTTCGCGGCCCAGTCATGGTCCTGCAGGCCGACGGCGCGGCTCGATGCCCAGTCCTTGCCAGTCAGACGCTGGACGATGGGATCCTCGCTGTCGTTCGCGTCGCCGATCGTCGCGCGCGTCACGCCGCTGGCCTCGGCCTGAATCAGCGCCTGGATCGTCCAGTCGACGAGCATCGCCCACTGCGCGTCGCCCTGGCGGTAGGCCGGCGCGACGGGGGCGATCGTCAGCCAGTCGGACAGAATGACGTCGCGGCCGAGCTGCTTCGCGTAGGCCGTGCGGAGCACCGCGAGCTTCGAGACGTACGCACTGACCGCGTCGCAGTGCCGCACCGCCATCGCGTCGTCCATCTCGCCTGCTTCCTGGAACGGCAACGGGATGATGGCGATCTTGCGCGCGACCGTGCGCGCGAGCAGCACGGGCTCGTTCTCGGTCCCCTCGATGAAGCAGATGCGCAGGCCCGCAAGGTCGGCCGGCTTTTCGACATGCGCGTCGCCGCGCACGAGGATGCTCTGCCCGTCGTAGAAGACCGGCGGTCCGAAGGCGATCTGCCAGTGCCACATCGCGGTGGCGCTGGCGGTCATGCCGAGCACGAGCGGCACTTCGCCCTTCCGCAACCCGTCACCGGCTACGAGTTCGGACGCATACGGATGGATGTCGACCTTCGCCTTGTCGCCAAGGGCGGCGACGGCGACGGCCTTGCAGATCTCCGTCCCGAGCGGGGCAAGGCCGCCGTGCAGGTCGGTCTTGGTCCAATCTTCCGGCTCCGTGACGACGCCGCAGGCGAGCGTGCCGGCGACGCGCACGGCATCGAGCGTCGTCGGCGCGGCCAGGGCGGGTGCGGCCGTTGCTGCGCACCAGCAGAGGGCCGCGAGGCTTCGCAGTTTCATCGGCGTCTCAGCTTAGCGACCCGTGCGTGCACGCGGATCGCGCCGGGCGCATATCAGCGGCCGGGCGGCCTATTCGTTGGTCAGGTCGACATGCGCCCAGCTGAGGTCGGGATCGAACGTCGTCATCGTCTCGGCCATATGCGCGGTCTCGGGTCCGAGGTCCTTCTGATAGACGTCGCCATCGGGGCCCATGATGAACGTCATGATCCCGGTCGACTCGAACCTTGCGGGCCAGGCGACCATTGCGAAGCCGCCGGTCATGTGGCCGGCGTGCACGTAGCTTTTCGCGCCGCCGTCGCCATCCGGGCCCTGCGCATGCAGGATGCGGAAGTAGTAGCCCTCGTACGGGATCGGGTGACCGCTGACGGGTTCCGCCGGATAGCCCGCATCGTGCGCCGTATCGATCAGCGGGCCCAACGGGCTCTCGGCGTCGCCTTCGGCAACGGGCCAATAGAGTCCGTCCTGGTGCCCGGGCGTGCTGACGAGCCGCATCGCATAGGCGCCGGTTCCCGTCGCCTTCTTCGCCCGCTCGAAGAAGTCGCGCTGGGCGTCCGCGCAGGCGAGCAGCGTGCGGATGGCGGACAGCTCGTTGCGGCCGATACGACGGTCCACGATCTCCTGTGCGCCTGCCGCGGTGTCGAAGCGCCACTGCCCGCCGCTCTCCACGATCGGAATCGGCATCGGCCAGTCGTTCGGCCCGACATCGAGCTCCATGTGCCCGGGGGCGGTCTGCTCCAGCGCGTGCTTCTCGTCATAGAGGGCGAGGAAGCGCGCGTGGAGTTCCTGGTCCGCATAGCGGTCGCCCGAGTCGATGACCCTGTCGGCCTCCGGCCCGAGAATGGCGCCCAGGTCGGCTTCTTGATTGCCGCGCAGGGCTGCGATGAACGCCGTCACCGCATCCTCCGCGGAGCCGAATGTCCGCTGCTCCGGCGCTGCGTTGGCCGGCGGCGCAGTGGTCGGCGGTGCACTGGCTGGCGGCGCGCTTGGCGGCGCCGCCTGGGCGATGCCGAGTGAAAGGATCGCGGCCGCGATCGAGCCCGGCCAGCTCTTTGGCATTCTCATCGGTGTCCTCCTAGCGCCGTCCGCCGCCACCCCGGCCGCCGCCGCCACCCCGGCCGCCGCCACCACCCCGGCCGCCGCCGCCACCGCCGCCGCCGCGGCCCGCGAAGCCGCCGCCGCCGCGCCCACCGCCACCCGCGAACGAACGGCTTTGCGCGCCGCGTTGCGAGAACTGGCCGGCCTGTCGTCCGCTGCTCATGTCGCCGAACGCACCGCCGGGGCGTTGCGTGTTGGCGAAGCGCTGGCCACCGCCCGCGCCGCCGACTCCGCCGGGCCGGCCCGCTCCGCCGACCCCGCCCGGCCGACCCGCTCCGCCGACCCCGCCCGCTCCGTCAACTCCGCCCGGCCGGCCCGCACCGCCGGGGCCGCCAACGCCGGCGATGCTCCCGGCTCCGCCAGGGCGGCCGGCGCCACCGACGCCGCCCA
>DATEQV010000531.1:0-3063 GCA_035272265.1 Acidisphaera sp.
GCGACCTCGGTCTCGACGACGGTGCGCACGGCGGCGGCGATCTGCGCGGCGCGCGGCGGGATGCCCCGCCACTGCCCGTCCGCGCCGCGGGGATCCACTTCCAGCAGCCGCATCCCTTGTTCGACCTGGGTGCGGTCGCGCACCAAGCCGCGCAGCACGCCATCCAGCGGGGCAACGACCGGCACCTCGCCGCAATACCCGACCAGATCGCCGTCGCGCACGGCATCGCCGATGCAGCACGACGTCGTCCAGGTGCCGCCCGTCGGTGCGCGCTCGAAACGCTGGCGCCCGATGCCGCCGAGCAGCGCGGAGCGGCCGTGCGCCGGGATCGTCGCGCGGTCGTACAGGATGCGCCCGGTCGCTTCCGGCGCCGTTTCGATCGCCACGTGCACGTTGCGTCCGGCCTCGAAGCCGGGACCGAGGCCGATGGCGAGCGGCACGAACGGGCGCAGGTCGACTTTCGGCGCGTGCCGGCGCAGCCGCGCATCGACGATTCCGGCGATCGCGCCGAGGCAGAGCAGATCGTCCGGCGCCAACGCGGTGACAGGGATGGACTCGTCATCGGCGTGCAGCGCGTGCAACAGCTCGAGCAGCCCTTCGGTCGCGCGCCCGGTGACGCCGTCCAGCGTGACGCTGCCGCACTCGAGCGCATCGTCGAACGACATCTCGCGACGCAGGACGGGAATGCGGGTGTCACGGGCGAGCACGACGGCGACGCCGGCGCCGTGCAGCGCGTGGCCGACCGCCGAGGCCACGTCGTCGGTGCCGAGCACGACGATCGGCTCGGACAGTCTGTATCGCAGCGACCGCGTGCTCATCGGCGCGTTCCTTGTAAGTCTCGCCGGTTCTGCAAGGTCCAGGCCAGCGGTGCCCCGTTATCTAATCGATTGAGATAGCGCTCTCAATCGTCGCTTAGTACGCACGGCCGGTCGTCTTTGTCGGGTACACGACAAACGTCGTGTTGCGACCTCGACGACTATGCTGCAAATGCGAAAAACACTAGCGTGGCCCTGCAATTGCTTCCGACGGTCGTAAAGTTTCGTGGACACAGGTAGTGCGAGAGAGGACAGGAACGGCATGATTCCCCTGCGCCGACCCGTCGCAATGGAGACAAGCGCGCGTTCACCGCTGCGGTCCGAACGCTCGTTGATGGGCATCTACGAGATTTCCAAGATCCTGTGCGGGCCGGGAAACCTGCAGCAGTTGCTGGTTTCCACGTTGAGCGTGCTGCACAGCTTCCTCGACATGGGCAACGGCGTGATCGCGCTGTTCGACGGGGACGGCGATACCGCGACCGTGGTGTCCGCCTCGCTCGATAGTGCCGGCGCGCGCGACTACTTCGCCGGCCTGCCGGAGCGCGTGGTGGGCCAGATGGTGGTGACCGGCATGCCGGTGCTGGTGAAGGATGTCGCAGCCGACACGTCGTTCGGCACCTGGGATACGCGGCTGTGGGGACCGAGCGGCGGCAATTTCGCCTTCTTCGGCGTGCCGATCCGCGACCGCGACACGGTGATCGGCACGATGACGATCGACCGCTGCTGGGCGCAGCCCGGCGATCTTCGCCTCGACGACGATGTTCGCTTCCTGAAAATGGCGGCGAACCTGATCGGGCAGACGGTACGCCTGCACCGGCTGGTGACGCGGGATCGCGAGCGGCTGCTGGCCGACCACCGCCGGCTGGAAAAGGAGCGCGAGGACCTGGCGCGGCCGGAGCGGCCCGGCGCGACACGGATCGTCGGCAACAGCGCGGTGCTCAAGGCGGCGCTGGAGCAGGCGCGCCGAGTCGCCCGCAGCAATGCGCCCGTGCTGCTGCGCGGCGAATCGGGCACCGGCAAGGAGCTGTTCGCCGAAGCGATCCACGAGGCCTCGCCGCGCAAGGGCGGCCCGTTCGTCAAGCTCAACTGCGCCGCACTGCCGGAGAGCGTGCTGGAAAGCGAGCTGTTCGGGCACGAGAAAGGCGCCTTCACTGGCGCGGTCGCGCAGCGCAAGGGCCGCTTCGAGCTGGCCGACAACGGCACGCTGTTCCTCGACGAGATCGGCGAGATTTCCGGTCCCTTCCAGGCGAAGCTGCTGCGCGTGCTGCAGGACGGCCAGTTCGAGCGCGTGGGCGGCACCCGCACGATCAGCGTGAACGTGCGCCTGATCAGCGCCACCAACCGCAACCTCGAGGACGCGGTGGCGAAGGGCACGTTCCGCGCGGACCTGTATTACCGCATCGCGGTGGTGCCGCTGTTCCTGCCGGCGCTGCGCGACCGGCCGGGCGACATTCCGCAGCTGGCGCAGGAATTCCTCGACCGCTTCAACAAGGACAACAAGACGCGTCTGAGCTTCTCCAAGTCCGCCGTCGCGGTGCTGGAGTCCTGCTACTTCCCCGGCAATGTGCGCGAGCTGGAAAACTGCGTGCGGCGCACCGCGACCATGGCGCGCGGCGACTGCGTGGCCGACGGCGACCTGTCCTGCCGCAACGACGGCTGCCTGTCGTCGGTGCTGTGGAAGACCATCCCGACGGTCAGCCTGCCGATCGTGCCGTTGCGCGCCCCGGGCGCGGATGCGCCGCCGGCGAGCGCCGCACCGCCACCGAGCCCGGCGCCGGCCGCGGCGGGCGGGCCGGGCGCGGACGAGACGACCTGCGCATCGGCCGGGACATGCAGAGCGGCGCGCGGCGACAGCCCGTCCGAATACGAGGCGTTGGTCGCGGCGATGGAGAAGTCGGGCTGGGTTCAGGCCAAGGCGGCGCGGCTGCTGAACCTGACGCCGCGGCAGATCGGCTACGCGCTGCGCAAGCACAACATCCCGATCAAGAAGTTCTGAGCCGGAGCGGCGCGGACGCCGGCGGATGGACATACCGCTGAACGCCTACGTGGTCTGTCGCGTCGCCGACATCGCGAACCGGCGCGCGCGCGGCTTCAGTCTGCTGCGCCTCGACCCCGAGGCGGGCGCCGGTTCGGGCGGCGTGCCGTTTCACGTCGTCATCGTCCGCTGGGACCGGAAGGTCTACGGCTACGTCAATCGCTGCCCCCACCAGGCGAGCAACCTGGACTTCGAAGCCGGCCAGTTCCTCGA
>DATEQV010000532.1:0-6540 GCA_035272265.1 Acidisphaera sp.
CCGGGCCGAAGATGACCTGAGCGCCCGTCTTGGGATCGTACGTCGAGCCGTGACAGGAGCAGACCATCGCGTGCTGGTCCGAGGACCACTGGTTCACCGGGCAGGACTGGTGCGTGCAGACACCGGAGAAGGCGAGCACGCCGTCGGCCGCGCGGTCGCGTATCTCGCCGCCGAGTTCTTCGGGTTTCAGCCGCACCAGCATGACGAGGTTGAACCGGGAGGAGTCACGGATCACGCCGGTCGCCGGGTCGATCGGGTAAACCTGCACCTGCGGCGCGTCGACCGTCAGGTCGTCCAGCTTCACGACCTGGCCTCTGCGGTCGCCGGCGAGGAACGCGAACCGGTCGCCGAGTTGCGGCGGAATCGCTGCTGGATCATCCGCCCGTGCAGGACGTGCAAGCTTCGGCGCGAGTGCGAGCGCAGCGCAGACCACCGTGCGACGAGACACGCACCCGTGATGCCCGCAGTCCGCGCGCATGCCCACTCCGTTTCCCCCTGGCGTTGAAGGTTACACAGGGTTCGGGAGAGTGTCATCAGGTACACTCGCGGCCGGCGGCCACCTGTGTCGCTTGTGCAGCATTTATTTCGATCTTCGCGACCTGCGGACCGAAGCTACCCTCGTTGCGGATCGCGCGATGGCGCCCCGCCGTTTCGGGTAAGCGGTTGGCCTTCCGTTCGCGCGCTGATGATCACCCGCTTGCCCTCGAACTCTGGCGCAATCTCCCGGAGGGATGCAGCTGCAGGTCTGCAGGTTTTGGACCTCAGCTTGCGGTGGGTGCTCGATGTCGCGCCACCCGGCTTGGGCCCGGTCGCCGGCGATCTCCTCGTTGGCAACTCCGAGGATGGCCGTCAGCTTCGGGTCGACGGCTGCGGTTTGCAACCCCATGAACGAACGTCTTATAGTCGCCGTTCCGCACTCCAAAGCGGCTGGTCGGCATTCGGCCAATCTAGGTCGAAAGCCGCCCAACAGTTTCGCGCCCAGAGCTGCCGCTCAGTCGACCTGCGCTGGTCCTCGAAACCGGACATTTCATCGATCGACCTCCCGGGCTGTGGTGGGTGGTAACTGGACGAGCCCGTCGGGTCGTTCGATGCCGAATTCCACCAGAGTCCGCGGGCTCGCCGGGAGTGTATCAGTCCGGCAGATCGAGCACCGCCGGACCGGACATTGCGTCGGTCACACCGAGCCCGCCCCCGAAGTCCACGAGCGTCGCACGGAAGGTATCGAGGGTCGCGATCAACGGAGCGCGCGCCGCGGCCAAAGCCGCCTCGTCAGTCCACTCGCCGATCAGGCAGTAGGCCCGCTCCCCGGTGCGGATGATCGTGCCGCGCTTCAGGCCGGGCCAGTTCGCCCGCCCGCCGCGGTGCGCGTCTAGGAACTGGGCCTCGGCGCCCGGCTTGACCTGGAACTTCACCACATTGAACGCCGTCATGCCTCGCTCTCCTCGCACGCGGTTCGGGGTGGATGGGTGGTTCAGGCGTCCCAGGCCTGGATCGACACCTGGCGCGCGATCCGGCCGTGCAGCAATTCCAGCGTCGCCGCGCAGAACACACGCTTCCCATCGGGATAGGTGCAGGTCTGTGTGAAGGCCAGGCGGTCGCCCTCGGCGATGCCGGTATCGACGCGATGCGTCATCGTACGGCCGCACACGTCGTCGTAGTAGGCCGAGATCGCCTCGCGTCCCTTGATCTCGAGCGGATGGCTGGGCGGGTTGTTCTGGTCGATGATCCTCAGCACGGCGTCGTCGGTGTAGAAGCCGGCGAGCGTCTGCCCGTCGCGGCTTTCGATCGCCCGGCGCAGCGCCGGGATGGTGAGTGCGTCCATGTGCTGCTCCTGCCTGATGCCGGAATTGCGCGACGGTTACTTCGCCGCGGTCGCTGGGGCGTGCTCTGCGACGGCGCGCAGAACCGTGTCGGTTTCGTGCTTGAACGTCGCGAGATCGACCTGCATCCCGTTCAGCACCGTGCTCCAGTGCCGCGAGATCGCCGCCATCGCGACGGCCTCGCGGATTTCGGCGTCGGTGGCACCGTTCGCCCTGGCCGCCGCGGTGTGGAAATAGATGCAGTAGGTGCAGGGGATCTGCGCCGCGACCGCGAGGCCGATCAGCTCCTTCTCCTTGCCCGACAGCGCGCTATGCGGGTTGAGCTGCACGGTCTTGAACTCCGCCCAGGCGCCGGCGATGCCTTCCTCGGGGAACACGGTGAAGAACGTCGGCACGCTGCCGAGCGTCGCCTGGATGTCGCGGTATGTCGCGGCCGCGTCCTGCGCGCGTGCGGGCGACCATGAGCCGAGAACAGCGGCGATGGCGACCGCAGCGACGGAACGAGACGTGATCGATGACATGATCGTTCTCCTATTTCGGTTGCAACGGGTCGTGGGATTACGGGCGCGCCTCCAGGACGAGGTTGAACGGCGTCGCGGTCGCGCGCCGGAACCGCGTGAAGCCGCCGGCGGTCACCACCTCGCGCAGCCGCGCCTCGCCGGCCTGCGCGCCGAGCGCCAGGCCGACGTCCTGTGACAGCGATGCGGGGGTGCAGATCATCGTCGAGGCCGCGTAGTACACGCGGCCGACCGGGTTCAGGTTGTCGGCCAGACAGTCGTGCGCGAACGGCTCGACCAGCAGCCACGTGCCGTCCTCCGCCAGCGAGGCGCGCACGTGCGCCGCGGCACCGACCGGATCGCCCATGTCGTGCAGGCAGTCGAAGCAGGCGATGAGGTCGTAGCCCCGTGCGGGGAACTCCTTCGCCGTTGCCACCTCGAAGGTGACGCGGTCGTCCACACCAGCCGCGGTCGCTGCATCACGCGCCGCCTCGACGGAGGGCAGGTGATAGTCGAAGCCGACGAAGCGCGAGCGTGGATAGGCCTGCGCCATCAGGATGGTCGAGGCGCCGTGCCCACAGCCGACGTCGGCCACGGTGGCGCCCACCTCCAGCTTCGCCACCACGCCGTCGAGCGCCGGCAGCCAGTCGCTGACGAGGTTCTGGCGATAGCCGGAGCGGAAGAAGCGTTCGGTGCCGCAGAACAGGCAGCGCGAGTGCTCGTGCCAGCCCAGGCCGCGGCCGGAGCGGAACGCATCAGTGATCTTCGGCACCGCGCGGAACATCGCCTCGGCGATGTCGAAGAAACCGGCGAGGAACGCCGGGCCTTGCTCGTTGGCGAACACCTCCGCCTGCTCGGGCTCGAGCCGGAAGTTCTGCGTCGCCGCGTCGTACTCGACGTAGCCCGAGGCCGCCTGTGCGGCGAGCCACTCGCGTACGTAGCGTTCCGCCGTCCCGGTGCGTTGCGCGAGCGCGGCCGACGTCAGCGGGCCGGCGGCGAGCGCCTTGAACAGGCCGAGCCGGTCGCCCACCAGGACGAGCGCGGCGTTCGCCGTGGCACCCATGTCGCCGATCATGCGGCCGAGGAAAGCGCTGAGTCGGTCCGGATCGACCGCAGGCGCCGTGATCTCCGCTGCCGACATGCGCTGGCTCCTTCTGGTGCCTGTGGGGCATCATGACCAGGCGCGGAGGCCCGCGCTTCGCCCGGACGGGCCATTCGCGTCGTGGCTCTATCGGCGCACGGCCGGACCGGTCGCCGTCTCGGGGTGCTGCCGGGCCGCGAAAGCCGCAGCCGCCGCGCGGTTCGCCAGATCGAGCTTGCAGAGGATGTTGGCGACGTGGCGCTTGACCGTGTGCTCGCTGATGCCGCGCTCGGACGCGATCTCGGCATTGGTCAGGCCGCGCGCCAGCAGCGTTAGGACGTCGCGTTCACGCGCTGTCAGCGCGGCGAGCATTGCGTCGTCGCCGGCCGGCCGGCGCGCGCCGTCGCCTTCGAGGGTCAGCAGCGCAGGTGCGTGCTCGGCGTCCGACAGCCGCCTTCCGGCATCGGTGAAGCGCAGGCCGCATCCCGGCAAGATGTCGCGCAGCATCGCCGAGACCAGCACCTCGCCGGCGCGGGCGGCCGAGGCGATCCGGGCCGCCAGCCGGATCGCCGGGCCGCCGACGTCGTTGCCAGCGATCTCCACCTCGCCGGTATGCACGCCCGCGTGCAGCAGGATGCCGGCCTCCTCCGCCGCCGCCCGCAGCGCGAGCGCGCAGCGCAGCGCGCGGACCGGGCCGTCGAAGATCGCCGTCGTCCCGTCCGGCCGCTGCCGCAGCTCACGACCGCGACGCTGCCGCAGGCTGGCCGCGATCTGCTCGCGGAACTCGTGCAGCTGTTCGAGCCAGGAGTGCGGGCGGTCGCGTCCGGCGCGGCCCGCATCCGCTAGGTCGGCGCAGAGCACCGTCGCGAGCACGCTGTTTGATTCGGGAACCGGCCGCACGCCAGTCAGGAACTCCTCGATCTCGTCGACGACCCGGTCGGTGTCGCCGACCCAGATCGGATGATCGACGCCAGGGACCTCCACGTGCTTGGCATCGGCGATGTGGCGCGCGAGGTAGCGCCCCGCCTCCGGTTGCACGCGCGCATCCTGATCGCGGTGGATGACGAGTGTGGGGACGCGCACCGCCGGCAGGATGCTGCGGACGTCGATCTGGCTGTTCATCCGCGCCAGCGCGATCGCGCCGGCCGGGCTGGTGCCGAGCCGTTCGAAGCGCGCCCACCACGCGCGGAAGCGCTCGTTGGATACGAGGTTGGGACAAAAGCTTTTGTACGTGCTGCCGTCGCCCCAACTTGTTTCGGCGACCGCGACGAAGGCTACCACTTGCGCCGGTGAAAGCACCCAGGAATGGAAATGCGCATAGGCGCCGTAGAGGACGAGAGCGCGCGTGCGCTGCGGATAGGTGGCCGCGAACAGGATCGACATCGGGCCGCCCTCGGAGGCGCCCAGCAGAACGGCCTGGCGCGAGCCGGCGGCATCCATGACCGCGCGTACGTCGTCCATGCGCGTCTCCAGGTCGGGCATGTCGGTGACCCGATCCGACAGTCCGGAGCCGCGTTTGTCGAAGATGATTAGCCGGGAGAAGCTGGCGAGGCGGTTGAACAGGTGGGTGAGGCCGGGCTCCTCCCACTGCGTCTCCAGGTTCGAAATGAAGCCCTGGACGAAGACCACGTCGATCGGTCCATCACCGACAACCTGGTAGGCGATGTGGATGTCTCCGCTTCGGGCGTAGTGCGTATCTGGGCGGATCACGGCTTCCTACCCAGTGCTGCCCGAGCCTAGCCGAAAACCCCGCGACGTGGAACGGAGGCCGCACAGACGGTCGAACACCGGGCCGAACGGGGATCACACAGCTTCCGCGCCAAGGCACCACGGGTTCTCGGTAGGCGGCCTCGGTATGCGCCAGCAGGAGGGGCCGAACGGTCCGCCCGTTCCCGATTCGGGATCGGCCGTCGTGTTCGCCGACGGTCGCTGTCAGATGTTGGGCAGTCGATGGACGCCCGGATCGCCGTCGTCGCGCTGAAAGCTCCGATCCGGACCGAGCGTCCGCGGGGGGCGTGGGAACACCTCATCGCTTCGTAACGACAACCTCCAGATACTCGCTCGGCACGACCATGGTGCCGTCGCTGGCTTTGTTCGCGCGCGCGATGAGCGCGTGCAGGTCGTCCGTCAGACCCGTCTGCTCGGTCTCGCCAAGAGCTGCAAATGCCTTGAGCATCGGGCCGTAGCTGGTTTTCAGCACATCCAGGTAGTGTTCCGCCGAGCGATAGCGGAAAGTGAAGTGGCGCGCCTCGGTCTCGATCGAGGTTGCCGCGGACCCGAACATTTCGACGAGGCGCTCGCGCGTTCCCCAGAGTGCAGGGGATTTCACGCCCGCCGGAGGCGGCACATATCGTCCTATGGTCTTGAACATTTGCCCGATGAAACCGTCGGGTGTCCAGTTTGCTAGACCTATCTTGCCGCCGGATTTGCAGACGCGCAGGAGCTCGGCGACGGCTTTATTCTGATTGGGCGTGAACATCACGCCGAAGGTCGAGACGACAGCGTCGAAGGTGCCGTCCGGGAACGGGAGCGCCTCGGCGTCGGCCTCCCTGAATTCGATGGTCAGCCCTTCGGCCGATGCCCGCGCGCGACCGCGCTCCAGCAAGCTTGGCACATAATCGGTCGAAACGACACCGCACCAGCGCCGCGCAGCGGCCAGGCTGGCATTCCCGTTGCCGGCGGCCACGTCGAGCACTTGTTGGCCCGCACGAAGATCGAGGGCCTCGCAGAGGTGCTCGCCGACGATCTGCAGCGTCGTCCCGACGACGGCATAATCGCCCGAGGACCAGGTCGCCTGCTGCCGGCTCTTGAGCGACACGAGGTCGGGCATCGGAGCCGTCGCAGTCTGATGCGCGGCTGTGTCCTGTCGGAATGCCTGGGCCTGGCTCATGGTCTGCTCCCGTCCGTTGCGGTGTCGGCGCTTGCGATCGCGATGTGATCGGCCGGATCAGCGGGCCGCGACGGTCGCGGCCGCCTGCGCATCGAGGTCGGCGGTCGACATGCCGGTCAGCACCACGCGGCCGCCCTGGATCGACAACGCCGACGTGGGGATGGAGACGAGATGGTAGCCGGGGTTGAACATCACTCCGTCGGAGACGGTGGCGCTGCCCTGGCCGATGCCGGTCAGGCCGCCGACGATCTC
>DATEQV010000533.1:0-5165 GCA_035272265.1 Acidisphaera sp.
GTCGGAGTTAGCAGTTTTGCGGATGAATATGTCGCCAACGGCCACCGGCGGATTCTCTTGTTGTGCAGAACCGCGAAGTATCGAAAGAAATCTCCGATTTGTTCGTGGTTTGTGCTTAACTCCGACAGGCTGCTAGCGGGAAATTCTCAGACAGCCTGGCAGGATCTCGAATGAACCACGACTGCTCGGCGAGCCACGCCCACCATTCAGAGGTCTTGACCTGTTCCGGCAGCACTACCCCGTTGACGCGCTCGGCGTAATAGCAGCGCGCAATACGTTTAACGCTCTCGTCGGCAAGCGGCACTCCGGAGGAGAACGACGCGCCGGCACCCAATAATACCGTGGGACGGGCTTCATTCTGGGGATTGAGAATCGAGGCAAGCTCGCGCACGGTAGCTGCATGGCTCATGATGTGTTCTCACCTGCTCCGACTCGATAGTGAGCGAACATAACGGAAACTCTACCACATACAGGGGTCATATAGAGCGTCAAGCCCAAAATGTGGGGGAGTCGGGAAACCCTTTATTCGTTCAGGGTTCCCTTCTCGTCATAGATCTCCAGGCTGCGAGTGCCGGCGTTAATGGTTGCTTCCGAGAAGTGAGCTTGTCGCGTGAGCGACCGCCACGGGCGCAAACCCAGCGCCGGGGCAGGACCGTCCGATGCCGGTTTTCACCCGGATCGGATTACCAGCCCGGACGCTGCCCAACAGCTATGATTGCCCGCTCAGCAGCGTGATGTCGTGCGCGGCCAGAGCGGCCTGCAGCACCGCGCGCGGATTGTCGCGGGCGTAGCGGAGCGCGGTCGGCAGCGGCGCGATCGCCCAGATGACGATGTTGCGGACGGCCGTGTCGAGCGTCAGGGCCGAGCCGGCGAGGCGCGGGCTGCCGGTTTCGTGCACCCGTCCTTCGGCGTCGCGCTCGATCGTCGTGGCGGCGAACCGGTAGCGGCCGGGCGGCACCGCGGCGGCGGCGGTGGCGTCGGTGACGAGAATGGCGTCGCGCTTGGCGCGGATCATCGCCCGCAACGCATGCGGCGGCACGTGAATGCCGTCGGCGATGAACATGGCGGTCAGCCGGTCCTCGGCGAGCTGCGCCATCAGCGGGTTGTCGAACTTCGGCTGCGGCTGCGGCAACGCGTTGCCGAGATGCGTGCTGAGCGTCGCACCCGCCTCGGCGGCGGCTTCGATCGTGGGCCGGTCGGCCGCGGTATGGCCGAGCGCCACCACGATGCCTCGGCCGACCGCATGGCGGATCAAGGCCAGCGCGCCGGGCAGCTCGGGTGCGAGTGTGACCAGCAGCACCGGACGGCGCGTGATGGCGCACAGACGGTCGAGCAGGCCGGCGTCCGGCGCCACCATCGCCTCGGCCGGATGGCAGCCGGCGTAGCCCGGCGCGGGGTTCAGGAACGGGCCTTCGAGGTGAAATCCGGGCACCATCCCGCGGAACCGGCTGCCGACGACGGCTTCGTCGAGCGCGGCGAGCCGGGTGGCGAGCACGTCGGCCGGCGCGGTGATCAGCGTGGGCAGGCAATGCGACACGCCGCACGCGCGCATCGCGGCGAGCGCGTGGTCCATCGCGTCGGCGGTGATCGTCTCGTCGTTGAAGTCGACGCCGGCGAAGCCGTTGACCTGGAGGTCGAACAGACCGTCGATGGCGGTCACGGCTCGCTGGCGCGCAGGGCGGCGAGCAACGGCGCGCGGGTGCTCTCCGGCTGCTGCTCGATCGCGCGGCGGACCGCCTTCAGGGCGGCGCGTAACTCGTTGACCTGATCGATCAGCGACAGCACGACCGGCATGACGTCCTCGCCCAGCGCGAGGTCCTCGCGCAGCTCGTGGACGAGGCGCACACGGGCGATGTCGATCTCGGTGAACGACATGACGTCGCCGTTGGCATCGACGCGCACCCAGCCGCGTTCGACCCAGGACAGCAGCTCGGCCTCCTGCACATTGGGCAGCAGGCGCAGCACGCCCTCTAGCTCCATCGGGCGATCCCCATCAGGCTTTCTCCAGCTCGGCGCGCGGGTTGAACTCGTGTTGGGGCGTCCAGTCCTTCAGGAAGGCGGCGAGCTCGGGTTCCTCGCCGGGCGGCTGCACCACGTCGAGCTCGACGAACTGGTGGCCGTGCTTGATGCCACGGCCGCGCAGGCGCAGGCGCGTGCCGGTGCCCGAGCCGGGCGGGACGGTCACGCGCACGCGGCCGCCGAGCGTGGGGACTTCGATCGGGCCGCCGAGCACCGCCTCCTTCAGCGTCACCGGCAGGCGCAGGATGATGTCGTCGCCTTCGCGCCGGAAGAACGGGTGCGGGGCGACGGTGATCTCGATCAGCGCGTCGCCCGGGCGGCCTTCGCCGTACCCCGGGCCGCCCTGGCCGCGCAGGCGCAGCACCGCGCCGTCCTTGGTGCCGGCAGGGATGGTGACGTCGAGCGAGCGGCCCTCGGGCAGCGTGATGCGCCGCGTGGCGCCGCGCGCGGCGTCGGCGAAGCTGACGGTCAGGCCGTAGTGGACGTCCTGGCCGCGGAGGTTGAGGCCGGCCTCGCCGCGCGCCGCGCCGAAGCCGAAGCGGCCGAACAGGGCTTCGAGGTCTTCGGGGTCGATACCGCTGGCCTCGGCGCGGTAGCGCCGGCCGGCGCCGGGGGCCGCGTCGGCGTAGTGGTGGTAGTACTCGCGCTGACGTTCGGCGCCGGTTTCGTCGATCTCGCCGCGGTCGTAGCGCGCACGTTTGTCCGGGTCGGACAGCAGCTCGTTCGCGGCGCTGATCGCTTTGAAGCGCTCCTCGGCTTCGTTGTTGCCGGGGTTCAGGTCCGGGTGGTGCTTCTTGGCGAGCTTGCGGTAGGCGGCGCGGATCGTCTCCTGCGTGTCGCCGCGCTGCACGCCGAGGACTTCATATGGATCGGCCATCGTCTCTCACCGGCGGTGCGGGCGGGATGCAGGTGGGAACGACCGGCGCGACCCAGGTGGCGCAAAGTCCGCCGGGCTGGCCCCACGAGTTGAGCAGCGTGTAGGTGAGCACGATCGCGAGCAGGCCGATCGGCACGCACAGCCAGACCATCAGACGCGCGAAAAGCATCCGATCAGGCGCCGGTCCAGACGGGATGGCGCTTCTGCAGGAAGGCGTCGATGCCTTCGGCGGCGTCGCGCGCGAGCATGTTCCGGGTCATCACCTCGGCGGTGTAGGCGTAGGCGTCGTCCAGCGCCATCTCGGCCTGGCGGTAGAACGCCTCCTTGCCGATCGCCAGGGTCAGCGGGCTTTTCGCCGCGATGGCGGTCGCCAGCTCGGTCGTGGCGGCGGCGAGCGAGGCGTCGGGGACGACGCGGTTGACGAGGCCGATCTCGCGCGCGCGCTCGGAGGAGATCATCTCGCCCGTGAGCAGCATCTCCATGGCCTGCTTGCGCGGCACCGCGCGCGAGAGGGCGACCATCGGCGTGGAGCAGAACAGGCCGATGTTGACGCCGGGGGTGGCGAAGCGGGCGGACTGCGCGGCGACGACGAGGTCGCAGCTGGCGGCGAGCTGGCACCCGGCGGCGGTGGCGATGCCGTGGACCTGGGCGATGACCGGCTTGGGCAGGCGGATGATGGCGGTCATCAGCCGGGCGCAGGCTTCGAAGGTGGCGCGGTAGAAGGGCTCGCTCGGGTCGGCCCGCAGCTCGCGCAGGTCGTGGCCGGCGCAGAAGCCGGGGCCGTTGGCGGCGATGATGACGACCTTGACCGAGGGGGTTTCGGCGATCCCGGCGATGGCGTCGGTCAGTGCGGCCATCAGGCCGAGGGAGAGCGCGTTGCGCGCTTCCGGCCGGTTCAGCGTGAGCGTGGCGATGCCGTCCGTCTCGGTGCGAAGCAGGACCGCCGTGCTGCCGCCGTCCATCTGGGTCTCCTTGCTGGGATCTGCCCGTGACCATACTGGATGGGCATGGAAAGCGTCGATTGCATCGTGGTCGGGGCAGGCGTGGTGGGGATCGCGTGCGCGCGGGCGCTGGCGCAGGCAGGGCGCGAGGTGATCGTGCTGGAGCGTGCCGGGGCGATCGGCACCGAGACGAGCAGCCGCAACAGCGAGGTGATCCACGCCGGGATCTACTACCCGGCGGGCAGCCTGATGGCGCGGCTGAGCGTGCAGGGGCGGCGGCAGCTGTACGCCTATTGCCGCGAGCGGGGGGTGGCGCACCGCAACTGCGGCAAGCTGATCGCGGCGACCAATGCCGAGGAGGAGGCGCTGCTGCCGGGCATCCTCGCGCGGGCCGAGGCGAACGGCGTCGAGGGGATGCGGCTCATCGACGCAGCCCACGCGAAGGAGATGGAGCCCAACCTGTTCTGCACCGCCGCGCTGGTGTCGCCGACCACGGGGATCGTCGACAGCCACGGGTTCATGCTGGCGCTGCAGGGCGATGCGGAGGCAGCGGGCGCGGCGTTCGTGTTCCACAGCCCGGTGACGGGCGGGCGTGCGACGGGCGACGGGATCGAGCTGGACGTGGGCGGCGCGGACCCGATCACGTTGAGCTGCCGGACGCTGGTCAACAGCGCCGGCCTGCATGCGCCGGCGCTGGCCCGCTCGATCGCGGGCATGCCGGCTGGGGCCGTGCCGAGGGAATACTGGGCGAAGGGCAACTACTTCACGCTGACCGGGCGCTCGCCGTTCTCGCGCCTGATCTACCCGGTGCCGGTGGCGGGCGGGCTGGGCGTGCACCTGACCGTCGACCTGGGCGGGCAGGCGCGGTTCGGCCCGGACGTCGAGTGGATCGAGGCGATCGACTACACCGTCGATCCGCACCGCGCGGACGTCTTCTACGAGGCGGTGCGGCGCTACTGGCCGGGGCTGCCGGACGGGGCGTTGCAGCCGGGATATGCCGGGGTGCGGCCGAAGATCGTGCCGCCTGGGGTGGCCAAGCAGGATTTCGTCATCCAAGGGCCGCGCGAGCACGGCGTTGCCGGACTGGTGAATCTGTTCGGGATCGAGAGTCCCGGCCTGACGGCGTCGATGGCGATTGCGGACGCCGTGGTCGAGCGCGTCAGCGCGTGAGGGCGGCGAGGGCGACGCCGCCGACGGTCAGGCCGAGGGCGGCGATCTGACGCAGGCCGAGCGGCTCGCCGAGCGAGGCGGCGGCCGCGAACACGCCGATCACCGGGACGAGCAGCGAGCCGATCGACGCGGTGGAGGCGGGCAGCAGGCGCAGCGCG
>DATEQV010000534.1:0-8860 GCA_035272265.1 Acidisphaera sp.
GCCGTGCGCCGGGCGCGGTCGGCCATGAAACGCGCGCGTTGCTCGGCGGCGTCGGTCAGTTCCACGAAGGCGTTGGCCAGTTCGATGCCGCAGACGAACAACTCGAAGCGCTCGGCCACGCGCGCGTCGGCCGGGTCGCGCCGCGCCAGCGCCGCCTGCGCCGCCGGCCAATGGGTCAGGAAGGTCGGGCGGGCGCGGCCGATGCGCGGCTCGACCCGCTCCAGCAGCAGCCGGAAGAACAGGTCCTCCCACGTCTCGCCCGGCCGGAGGGTCACGTCTGCCGATGCGGCCAGCGCCGCCGCGTCGCCCGTGGTCCCGAGGACATCCGCGCCGGCATACCGCGCGAACGCCTCCGCCACCGTCAGGCGCTCGAACGCCGCCAGCGACGTTTCCACGCCGCGGCACGTCACGACCGGCGCCAGCACGGCGCGCAGGTACGCTTCCGTCTCGTCCATCAGGCCGCCCAGCGACGCGCCGGGCCGGTACCACTCGAGCATGGTGAACTCGGCGGCGTGCAGGTCGCTGCCTTCGGCATTCCGCCACACCCGCGCGAGCTGGAAGATCGGCCCGGCGCCGCCCGCCAGCAGCCGCTTCATCGCGAACTCGGGACTGGTGTGCAGCCAGAGCGGCGTGCGCGTGCCGTCGGTGTGCTCGCGCTCGGTGCGGAACGCGCGCAGATGCACCTCCTCGCCCGGCGATGCCACCGCGTAGGGCGTCTCGACCTCGGCGTAGCCGCCCGCGCTGAAGAACGCCCGCGTGGCGGCGGTCAGGAGCCCCCGGCGGCGCAGGAACGGCGCCCGTGCGGCGAGGCGCTCAGGATGCCAGTCCGCCGCCGTCACGCCTTGTCAGTAGACCCGGCGGTAGTACCAGGGCTGGACCGCATACGGCGACCGCACCCCGGGGTCGTACGTCACATAGGGCGAGGGCGGCCCGGGGGGCGGCGGGGGCTGCTCGATCGCGCCGGTCCCGTTCGCGCGGGTATGCACGAACTTGTCCGCGTTCTGCCGTGAGGTGGACGCAGGTGTCGGTGCAGGCGTCTTGGGCGCGTGGTGCGCGTGGTGGGTCGCGTGCGGCGGCGGGACGGGAACCGTGGGCGCAAGCGTGGCCGGCGCCGTCCCCGGAGGCGCCGTGCTCGGCATCGGGATCGTCGCGGTGGCCGGCGCTGCCGGGCTCGCCGCCATCGGATTGGCATTCACGGACGCCGTCACCGCGGGCGCGGCCGGATGCGGCGGGGCGACCGATGCTGTCGTGGGCGGTGCTGCCGCGGGCAGGTTGGCGCTGTCCGCGCTCGCCGAGCGGACAGGCGGTGCGGCGGCGACGCCGGGTGCCGGCGTCGCCGCGCCGGCCGGTGCCGCTGCCTGCGCCGGAGGCGATTTCGCCGTAGGATCATGACGGCCCGATTGCACCAGGGCCAGCGCCCCGCAGGCGACGGCGCCGGCCGTCACGGTAGTCGCCGCGCCGCGCAGAAAGAACGTCTGCAGACTCATAGTGCCCCCGGATCAGCGCCCGCCGGCGACTCGCCCCCGCCCGCGTCCAGGACAACCTTAACGGGTTTGCTGGCCGGCGCACGCCTCGTTTTGTGTCGGCGTCGCCAATGCCAGCACCTCGTCGGGCGTCAATCCCGCCTCCCGCAGCGCCCGGACGGTCTGCGCCTTGTCCCGCTTGGCGAGCCGCCGTCCGGACGGATCGGTCAGCAAGGCATGATGGGCGTAAACCGGGGCCGGCCAGCCCATCAGCGACTGCAGCAGCCGGTGCAGGTCGGTGGCCTCGCGCAAGTCCTCGCCTCGCGTGACCAGCGTCACCCCCTGCACCGCATCGTCGTGAGTCACGCAGAGATGATAGCTGGCCGGAACGTCTCGCCGCGCGAGAATCACGTCGCCGAACCGAGCCGGATCGCACATCACGCGCCCGGCGCCGTCCTCGTCGTAGACGAGGTCGCCCGGCGCGGCGGCCAGTGCGGCGACGATGTCCAGCCGCCATGCGTGGGCCTGGCCCGCCGCCAGCCGCGCCGCCCGCTCGGCCGGCCCGAGCCGCCGGCATGTGCCCGGATACAGCGGTCCGTCCGGCCCATGCGGGGCCGCCCCGGCGGCGGCGATTTCCCGCGCCACCTCCGCGCGGGTGCAGAAGCACGGATACAGCAGGCCGCGCGCCCGCAGCCCGTCCAGGACCTTCGCGTAGTCCGCGAGGTGCTCCGATTGCACCCGCACCGGCCCGTCCCAATCAAGTCCGAGGCACCGCAAATCCTCCAGCACGGCTCGTGCGTATTCCGGCCGGCAGCGCGTCGCGTCGATGTCCTCCAGCCGCAGCAGGAAGCGGCCGCCGGCATCTCGCGCCCGCCGCCAACCCGCGAGTGCGCTGTGCACGTGGCCGAGATGGAGAAATCCGGTCGGGCTCGGGGCGAAGCGGGTGACGATATTCATGCGCGACATAAGAATATGTGCATGCAGTTCATCTCGTTGACCGGCCCCCGCTTCGGCGCCCGTCCGGGACGCGCGCGCATGCTGGTCGTGCTGTGCCATGGCGTCGGCGCCGACGGGAGGGACGTGATCGGCCTGGCGACGCACTGGGCCGGCGTCCTGCCGGGGGCCGCCTTCGCCGCCCCGCACGCCCCGTTCCCCTACGACCAGGCGCCGTTCGGCCGCCAGTGGTTCAGCCTCGCCGACCGCAGCCTCGCGTCGCTCGAAGCTGGCGTGCGCACCGCCTGGCCGATCCTGGACCGCTTCGTCGACGCCGAGCTGGCGCGGCTCGCCCTGCCGCCCGACGCCTACGCCCTCGCCGGCTTCAGCCAGGGCGCGATGATGGCGCTGTTCGCCGGTCTGCGGCGCGACATCGCGCCCCGCGCCATCCTGTCGTTCTCCGGCGCGCTGATCGCGCCGGGCGCGCTTGCCGACGAGCGCCAGAACGAGGCTCCCGTCATGCTCGTCCACGGCACCGACGACGATGTCGTGCCGGCGCAACTGACGCGCCATGCCGAGGCGGTGCTGCACGCCGAGGGCATCCCCGTTCGCATGCGGCTGACGCCCGGCCTGGGCCACGCGATCGACGAGGCGGGCGTGGCGATCGGCGGCACGTTTCTTCGCCACGCGTTCGCAACAGTCTCGTCCGGTATGCTCAGCGCGGCGGAATGACAAACTGATGAAGTTCGCCGCATGGGTTGCGACGCGGCACGTCGTCTGACATAACGCCTGCGACTTTCGGCGTCGCACAACATCTGGAGCGCGGAGGCAGGCGCAGTACCGGATGTAGAGGGGTCGAGGACTCCCTCGCGGGTGCGCGCCAGCGAAGGAGCGGCGCTTGCCTGACGGCGGACAGCATTTTCCGGCGCTTGTCCTGAACGCGGATTTCCGCCCGCTCTCGTATTTCCCGTTGTCGCTCTGGTCATGGCAGGACGCGGTCAAGGCCGTATTTCTGGACCGGGTGTCGGTAATCAGCGAATACGACACCGAGGTGCGCTCGCCGTCAGTCGCGATGCGCCTGCCGAGCGTGATCGCGCTGAAGGACTACATCCCCGCCGCGCGCCGCCCGGCCTTCACCCGGTTCAACGTGTTCCTGCGCGACGGCTTCGTCTGCCAGTACTGCGGCGAGCGGTATCCGGCGCAGGACCTGACCTTCGATCACGTCATCCCGCGCAGCCGCGGCGGGCGGACGACGTGGGAGAACGTCGTCACCGCCTGCGGCTGCTGCAACCTGCGCAAGGGCTCGCGCCTGCCGCGTGAGTGCCACATGTTCCCGCGCGTCAGCCCGCGCCAGCCGACCACCTGGGAGCTGCAGGACCAGGGCAGGGGCTTCCCGCCGAACTACCTGCACGAGAGCTGGCGCGACTACCTGTACTGGGACAGCGAACTGGAGAGCTGACCCGCGCCGTTTTTCGGCGCGCGAAAGCTGGCGACCAACTGAAGCAATTGCTCGCTGGCGGAATCCGCAGGGGCCCGGACGAGCCACTCACAATTCCGTTGCGAGTTTTTACCGATGCGGCCTAGAACCGGGCAGACGCGGATAGCGCGAATGCGATCCCGATCCTTCCCGGAAGGCATGCGGACATGAGCGAATTCGACCTCTGGCAGCAGGCCTACGTGCTTTCCTGGGCGGCGAATGCCATGGACGGCACGTCCGGCACCAAGAGCGAACTCGAGAACGGCGTGAAGGACGACATCGGCAACCTCGTCGTTCAAGCGCCGGTCGGCAATTGGGCCATCGTCTGGGGCCCGGTGGCTTACATCGCGCACGGTGCCCCTGTCGGCTTGGCCGATAACGCGATGTTCGTCCTCTACAACGAGGAGGCCGGCGTCTATCTCGTCGCTGCGTCCGCCACGAACTTCGCGTCCTATTACGACTGGACGGACGAAGATTTCTCCGTGTCGCGGACGGTCGCGTGGAAGGCGGCCTTCTCGGCCGCACTGGGTCCCTACGGACCGGACCCGACCGAGACCTTCAATCCCTGTCTGTCCGATGGCACGGCCAAGGGTGTCGGCATCCTGTTGAACATGCGGGATGCCAGCACGCTGACGCTCGCCGAGTTTCTCAGGTCGAGAAGTGCTGCCGGTCTCACCGCGGACCTCCGGCTGGTGTTCACCGGCCATAGCCTTGCCGGCGCGCTGGTCCCTGTACTGGCGGCCGCGGCGTTCAACCCGCAGGGCGGCCCGCTTGCCGTGTCCGACTGGAAGACCGTCAACCTGATGCCGCGCGCCGGGGCGACGCCGGGCAACGCCGATCTGTCCACGTTCATCGCCAGCGTGTTTCCACCCGTGCCGGCGTCCGATCCGGCACATCCGTACCAGGTGTGGAACTCCGACATCGCCAACAGCCTGGACATCGTGCCGCATGCCTGGGAGACGACGACGCTTGCCGAACTGCCGACGCTGTACAAGGCCGAGTGGGACTCGGCGTGGGTGGAATCGCTGGTCTGGCTGCTGGTCGAGGCTCCGACCCTCGCGTCCACTCTGGGCGCACAGTCCATACCTGACGGGAGCCAGTGGCATGCCGGCCCGTATGCGCGGCTGCCGTTCTCGCAGTTCGCCGGCACGTACAACCCGGAGTTCCGGGTGACCGATATCGCCTCGTATCTGCTTCAGGCGGTCTACCAGCATCTCGGAGCCTACGACGTCTTCTTCCAGGTCGACGGCAAGTACCCGCTCAGCGGGGTTCAGCTCCTCGCGCGAACCAGCGCCGCGAGGCGGGCGTTGGAGGGCATGCTGGCGATCAGCGGCGATGACCTTAACCGGCGGAGGGCGAAGCGAAGCTCGACCGGCCGTTCGGGCTGACATCGGCAAGCGCGTGGCGCCGGGCGGGCCTCAGCCGTGCGCGAGCGTCGCGAGGAATGCCGCCGCCACGGCCTTCGGCTCCTCGCCGTCGACCGCGATCTTTCCGTTCAGCCGCTGCAGCGTCGTCTCGTCCAGCGCGGCGAAGATCGGCGCCAGCGCCGCGCCGATCGCCGGGTAGGTATCGAGCACGTTCCCGCGCACCACCGGTGCCGGCGCATAGATCGGCTCCGCGTGCTTGTCGTCGCTCATCAGCAGCAACGCCAGCGCCGACAGCGCCCCGTCCGTGCCGTACGCCATCGCGGCGTTGACGCCCGACGTGCGCTCGGCCGCCGCGCGCAGCGTCGCGGCCGTGTTGCCGCCCGCCAGCGTCACGATCTGGCCCTCGCGCAAGTGGAACCCGTACGCGGCCTCGAATGCCGGCAGCGCTGCCGGGCTTTCGACGAACTCGGCGGACGCCGCCAGCTTCACGCCGCCGCCGCCGTTCACCCACCGCGCGAAGTCCTGCATCGTCGCGAGCTTGTTCGGCATCGCCACGTCCTGCCGCACCGCGATCGCCCAGGAATTGTTCGCCGGCGCGCATGGCAGCCACACCACGTCGTTCTGCTTCAGGTCGAGGTCGCGCACGCGCCGCCATCCCGCGTCCTGGTCCTTCCACACCGGGTCGGTTTCCTGATGGAAGAAGAACGCGCCGTTGCCGGTGTATTCGGGATAGAGGTCGATCGCGCCGGACAGCAGCGCCTCGCGCACGATGCGGGTGGGACCCAGCTGCAGCTTGTCCTCGGTCGGCACCCCGTGCTGCGCGAGTGCGGCGAGGATGAGCGATCCGAGCAGCGCGCCCTCGGTGTCGATCTTGCTCGCCACGCGAAGCGGATCGGCCGCCCGAACACGCCCTGCCGCCGCAATCGACGCGACTCCGGCCAGTGCGCCTCGGCGGGTCAGACGCGTGCTCATGCGGGCGCTCGGCTACCGGTGGGGATCAGTCGATCCATAGGCCCCTCGCACGGTGCCACTCCTCGATCGACTCGTCGGGGTATTCGTCCTTGCACACGTCGCCCGGCCTGATGTCGGGCTGCACCCAGGACGGCTTGTAGCGCAGCATGATGTGGGTGCGTGACGGCGGAACCGGCAGCTCCGTGTCGACGACCGAGGCGAACGGATGCACCAGCTCCGGCCAGGTCGGATCGTACAGCCACAGCGCCGACGCGCACTTCGTGCAGTAGTTGCGTTGTCCCGAACTGGTGTCGCACGTGCCGTCCTCCTGCACGATCTTCGCACGGTAGATGCCGATCGCCTTCTTGCCCTTGACCTTCAGCGTAACGGCGACGGCCGACAGGTTGATCGCGAAGCCGCCGCCACCGGCCGTCTTGCGGCAGATCGAGCAATAGCAGAGCTGATACGGATGCGGCGCGTGGCTCCCCACGCTGAAATGCACGGCGCCGCAACGGCACGACCCTTCCAGCGTGACCATCGTGCGCCTCGCATCTGCCCGAGCCGAACCTTACGGCGGCCCGCCCGTCGCGTCACGCAGCACGGATCGCGCGGTTGATCGCGCGCACCGCTGCCGCCGGCCCTTCGGCATGCGCCCACACGCCCGCGCTCACTGCCAGGAAGTCCGCACCGGCGCGCACCAGCGGCGCGCAGTTCTCCGCCGCGATGCCGCCGATCGCGACGCACGGCAGCTCCATCAGCTCGGACCACCATGTCAGGATCTCGGGATCGGGGCGTGCGCCCGCATCCTTGGTGAGGCTGGGGAAGAAGGCGCCGAACGCGACGTAGTCGGCCCCGTCCTCGCCCGCGTCCATCGCCAGGTCGCGGCTCGCGTGGCACGTCACGCCGAGCATCAGCTCCGACCCCAGCACGCGCCGCGCCTCCCTCGCGGGCATGTCCGTCTGCCCGACATGCGCGCCGTCGCATCCGGTCTGCACCGCCAGATCCGGCCGGTCGTTCAGCAGCAGCGCCACGCCGCGCGACTGCACCACCGGGCGCAGCGCATCGACGGCGCAGCGGATCGCATCATCGTCCGCGTCCTTCAGCCGCAGCTGCACCGCCGCGACGTCGTCCGCGTCCAGGGCGGAGGCGAGCACGTCACGGAACGCATCCGGCGCGAACGCGCCTGGCGTGATCAGATAAAGGCGGCAGCCTTCGTTCGCGTCGTCCACGTGATCAGGCATCCTCGGACCCAAGCCACGCCTGCAGCCCCCGATTCGCAGCGGGTGCGGCCATATCGAGCGCGGGCGGCCGCCGGTCCAGCACGACCGCGACTCCGTCCGCCGCTGCGACGACCGAGGCGAACGACGTGACACCCGGGTCGAGCACGAGCATCCGCTGTCCCAGCCGCAACGCCTCCAGCGCACGCGCCGGTGCATCGGCGCAGTCCAGGATGTCGGCCGCGATCAGCCCGGGCGCCAGGGCCTGCCCCCGCGCGACCATCGCCCGCCACCACGCGCAGCCGGCGAACAGTGCGGCCCCCGGCGCCGACAGCAGCGTCAGCCGGCGTCCGGGCGCGAGCACGCGCGAAAGATCCTCCGGACCATGAATCACGACGGCAGGCGGAAGCATGTATTGCTTCAAAAGCGGTCTCGTGCCGTGTTCAAGTCACGGGGCGGGCGAGAAGGGGAATCGCGTGGACAACGAAGCAGCACCCACGCAGGGCACGGCCACCGATCGGCTGGAAGCCGCGCTGGAGCGGATCGCCCGCGTGGCCACCGCCGGGATCATCCGGGCCGGGCGATCCGAGGCGCCGGCCGATGAAGGCGGCATTCCGCCCGAGGCCATCGAGCGGCTCGACGGGCTGATCGCCCGGCTGCGCGCCGAGCTCGAGGAGCAGGCGGACCCGTCCTGAAAACGCGGCACAGCCACAAGAAATCGCAAAAGGACCTCCAGCACGCATGGGCACCATCACCGTTCGCCTCGGCACCATCACCCAGACTGTCAGCTGCGCCGACGGGCAGGAAGCGCATCTGGCCGCCATGGCGGGCGAGGTGGAGCGCAGGATCGCCCGGCTCCGCGAGCTTGGCGGCGGGTCGGTCGGCGGCGACCTGCAGCTGATGGTGCTGGCCGCCCTGATGCTCGCCGACGAGGTCCACGACCTGCGGGCCGAACTCGCGACCAAGCCGCGCGAGATCGTCCGCGAGGTGCCGATGCCCGAGCGCGACCTCGCCGCCTACCTCGACAGCCTCGCCCGCCGGGCCGAGGAGATTGCAGCGGGCATGGAGCGCGCCTAGGTTGATAGGGCGGGGCTGCCCGGTGCGTCAGGTATTTTATCCCCGGGGCCAGTAGCGTTCTCTCGGGAGCTGGCTCTGTCATGGCCCTGGTCATGGTATCCGGCGCCCACCTGCACAAGCAGGCTCTGGGAGGATGAAGCGCCAACGGCCAGGGTGGCTCCGCACGCCCTCTTACTGGCCGGCGTCAAATCGACGGCGGTATTCGTTCATGATCGTGAATATGGCTATGTTGCCGCAGGCTAGCAGCCTGTCGGAGTTAGCAGTTTTGCGGATGAATATGTCGCCAACGGCCACCGGCGGATTCTCTTGTTGTGCAGAACCGCGAAGTATCGAAAGAAATCTCCGATTTGTTCGTGGTTTGTGCTTAACTCCGAC
>DATEQV010000535.1:0-7207 GCA_035272265.1 Acidisphaera sp.
CCCCAGGGATCGCGCCAGTAATCGAAGATCTGGCTGCCGAGCAGATGGCGCCCGACGCCCCACGAGTGCCGGTAGCCAGCGGCCTTGAGCACCTGCTGGCCCATCTCGACCGCGTCGAGGTCGATGACTTCGAACGCGGCATGGTCGATGTCGGCGCTGGCGCCGAACGCGACGAAGAGCGTGTGGTGGTCCGAAGGCGTCGCACCCAGGTCGAGCCGCATGAACGCGCCGGCCGGGGTTGCATCGGGCAGGCACAGCACGTCCGACGGGATGAACCCGAACATGCGCATGTACCACTGCACTTTGCGCGGGAAGTTCGGACTCCCCAGCACGATGTGCCCGAGCTTCGTCACCTCCGGGGGCGCGAGCGGCGGGCGCTGCGTGTCGTTGACGCGGACCGTCTGCGCGGGCGCGTTGTGCGGTATCGGCGGGCGGCTCGGCAGCGGGGCAGCCTTCGCCTGACCGTGCAATACCTCCACGCAGATCCCGTCGGGGTCGCGCAGCCGGACCATCTCGCCGCCGCCCGGGCCTGCGAAGGGCTCGATCGTCGCGCCGCCCCTCTCGGCAAGCGCCAGCAACGATGCGCGGTCGGGGACCGACAGGCCGACGCTGAGCAAGGCCGGCCGGTCGGCGCGGGTGACGCTGTAGATCACCGGGTTCTCGCCCACGCCGCGGAAATGCACGGTATCGTCCTGCCGTGTCACAGGACGCAGGCCGAAATCCGTCAGGAACTTCGTTGCCTTGTCGAGGTCGGGACGCGCGACATGCAGATAGAGCAGCGCGTCGGCGCGGGCCACGATCGCCTTGGGCCGTTCCAACGGAATGCTGCCGGGGGGACGGGGCGTGGTGCCGTTCTTCATGCGGCTTCTCCCAGAACGATCGGTGTGGGCGCGACAGACGGAGTTCGGAACAGCGAGAGGCAGGCAGGCGCGAGACTCGGCACGAGCCTCGCCGCGATGAAGCGGTCGGGACGCACCAGCACCCCGCTCGCGCGCGACCGCTGCATCCAGGCCAGAAAGGCCGGATCCGTCGTTGTATGCGCGTTGGTGCCGGGGCGGACGTCCGCCGCGTTCCAGGCGGCGAACACCGCGCCAAGCGCTACCAGTCGGGCCCGTTCGGCCACCGGGAGCAGGGCTTGCGGATCATGACCAAGGCCAAGCACCAGCCACTGATGGCAGCCCCAGATCGTATCGAGCGCAACGGTCCCCGGGCTGGGCTCCGCGTGCGGCAGGATGGTACCGGAGAGGTTGCGGTGGCTGCGATCCACGAGAAGGCTCGGTGAAAGGCGCGTCGGCGGCCGGATGCCGCCGCGCTCGAGGAACCTGCGCGCCGGTCCGACTCGGTTGATGAAGAAGAACGCCACGTCGCGCAAGGCAGCGCGTGCCGGCGAGAGCGGCATGATCACCGAGCCTAGTCTCGCCGAGAGCTTGATGATGCCGGCGACCTGCGACTTGCGTTCCGCTTCGTACGTATCGAGCAGCGCGTCATCCGCAGCGCCGCGCAACGCGTGGTCGAGCTTCCAGCCGAGATTCATGGCATCGCGGAAGCCGCTGTTCATGCCTTGCCCCGCGAAAGGCGGCATGAGATGGGCCGCATCGCCGGCGAGGAAGATGCGACCCTGCCGCCAGCGTGACGCGATCCGCGTATGGAAGGCGTACACTGTCTTCCGGTCGATCACCGGCAAGCTCCCGATGCCGAAGGGGCGCAGCAGGCGGGCGATTGTCGCGTCGCTAGCTAAATCGGCTTCGTTCTCGCCGGGCAATTGCAGGAACTCCCAGCGCAGACGATCGCCCTTCGCCGGGACCTGCACGGACGGACGACGCGGGTCGCAGCCGAAGGTGATCGCGCGCACGGTGTGCCCCGGCACGATGGCGTCGATCACGAGCCATTTCTGCGCATAGGTGGCGCCCTCCAGCACGGCGCCGATGCGCTCGCGCGTGGCGCTGCCGCCGCCCTCGCACGCAACCAGGTAGGCGGCACGCAGCGTGCGGGGGCCGGACGCGGTGTCGACGGAAAGCGTGACACCGGCCGCATCCTGCTTCGTGTCGGTGACTTCCGCGCGGAAGACCAGCGTGACGTTCGGAAAGCGTCGCGCGCCGTCCAGCAGCTGCGCCTCGAACGTCGGCTGATGAAAGGTCGCGAGCCTCGGCTGTCCGGTGATGCTCGGCGAATCTTTCATGTGCATCAGCACCCGGCCGCGCGCATTGCGGAAGAACACCTCGGGGCTGGCGATCATGCCTTGTGCAACGGTGTCCAGCAGCCCGACCTGCACGAGGCTCCGCAGCGCCTCGTCGTCGAACGCAATCGCCCTGGGCAACGGACAAAGGCCCTCGTTGCGTTCCAGCAGCACCACGCGGTACCCCGCGATGCCCATGAGGTTGGCCATGAACAGGCCGACCGGTCCCGCACCGATAATGGCGATATCGCAGTCCTTCGGCAGCGGCATGGCCCCCATCCTCCCTGGTTTCGCTTTCTGGACTGGACAAATAAGTCAATATGACCATATAGTCAACATGAAAGAGCGGTCGGCAGACTCTGTGAAGCCCGCCGCTCGGGTGTAGCCTTTCGCCGGGACAGGGAGATCGTCGATGACCGGATGCTATTGCGTGATCGGGTGCACGCGCGGGACGGGCTTGCAGATCGTGCGACAGCTCGCCGCGCGAGGGGCGCCGGTCCGCGGCGTCGCGCGTGATCCGGCGAAGGCGCGCACCCTGCTGCCGGCCGGGGTCGACGTGCGCGCGGGCGACGTCACCGACCCCGCATCGCTCCGGCGGATCGGGCTGGGCGACTGCCGCGCGATATTCTTTGCGGTCGACATCACCGGCGGTGTGGGCGGACGCGGCTTCTTCAAGCCGGAAAGCGTGATCCGCGAGGTCACCTATCAGGGCCTCGTCAACACCGTGGACGCCGCGAAGGAAGCCGGGTTTGCGGGCCGGTTCGTGCTGCTCTCCGGCATGGGCTCGGAGTTCCCCTCCTTCACCGGCCGTCTGCTGAACACGATCAAGGGAAACCTGCAGCGCAATCAGCGTGACCGGAACGATTACCTCCGCAGCAGCGGTCTCGACTGGACCATCGGGCGGGGCGCGATGCTGACGGACGACCCAGCCGGAAAGGCGGCGATCCGCGTGACGCCGCCGGTTGGCCGCCTGTCGCTGACGTGCCGTGTCTCGCGCGCGGATTTTGCCCGCGCGCTCATCGCCGCCGCCGATGCGCAAGCGGCATCGAAGCGGATGTTCGACGTCTTCAACGTCGCGGGTCCGTCGCCGACGGACGAGGCACTGGCAGCCTCATTCGGCCTCCTGTCTTGACCGATAGGTCATTTTGACCTTATAGTTGGTTTGAAATACGGTTCGGCAAGACGATGGCACGAGTGAACCTGGCCAGACGCGCGGAGATCGGCTCAGCCAAGCGCGCGCGCACGCGCGCCGCGATCCTGCAGGCAGCCCGCGTCTGCTACGCGGCCGCGCAGGCCGACCCGGTGACGGTGGATGCGGTGATGCAGGCGGCGGGACTGGCGAAAGGCACGTTCTATGTGCACTTCCACGACCTCGCGGAGCTCGAGGCGGAAGTCGGCGCGGCGCTGATCGAGGAGATCGACGAAAAGCTGCAGCCCACGCGGCTCGCGGTGAGCGATCCGCTGACCCGCCTCGCGACTGCCGCGACGGTCCTGCTGCGTTACCTGGCAGAGGTTCCGGCGCGCGCCCGCCTCGTGTCGCGTGCGGCCGCGCACATCCCTAATGTCGGCCAAGCGGTGCGCGTCCGGTTGCGTGAAGACCTTGCGGCCGCGCAGGACGCGGGGCGCCTCGCGCTGCCCTCGACCGATCTTGCTGCGCGCATCGTCTCGACGCTCGTCGTGCTGGCCGCGACGGATATCGGCGCGGGGCGCACGGACGCCACGGCGATCCCGGACATCGTGCGCACGATCCTGCGCGCGGTCGGCAGCGCGCCCGCGGACGCCGCAGCGCGCGCCGACCAGGCGGCGCGCAATGCCGGCAAATTCGCGCGACACATCGCCGCTTAGCGGCACGGATCAATCGGGGAGGGACTGACATGGCGATCAACATCGTCCACGCGGAACAACGCGGCGACCGTTTCTGGGGCGTCGTGGTACCGGATGGCATCGCGGTGCTGCCGACGCGCTTTCCCACGACGGCGGCGCTGATCGCCGGCGGGGAAGCGGAGTGGCGAGCCGCCGCGTCGCGTGCTCCGGACTTGCGGCTCGCCGACGTCACGCTCCTCTCGCCGGTCACGGCGCCCTGCCGCGTGATCTGCCAGGGTGCGAACTACCGGCAGCACATGATCGAGTCTGGCCTCGATCCCGACGCGAAGACGTTCAACATGTTCTTCGAGAAGTCGGATGCGTCGGTCGCACCGCCGGTCGGCGAGGTGCTGCGGCCGTCGCATGTGCGGCTGCTCGACTACGAGATCGAGCTGGGGCTGGTTGTGCGTCAGGCGGTCGCCGGCGCCCGCACGGTGACGCCGGAGGACCTGCCCGACCTGGTCTTCGGCCTGGTGATCGCCAACGACATCAGCGCCCGCGACGTGCAGTTGCCGCAGACGCAGTTCTTCAAGGGCAAGAGCTATCGCGGCTTCTGTCCGGTCGGGCCATATCTGACGGTCCTCGAGCGGGACGAATTCCCGTTGCTCAACGAACTGTTGCTGACGCTCGCCGTGAACGGACAGGTGCGCCAGAACGACAGCACACGCAATCTGGTGTTCAAGCCGGCCGAGACGCTCGCCGAGCTGACGACCTTCTCGGACCTCTCGCCCGGCGACCTGATCCTCACCGGCACGCCGGCCGGGTGCGCGCTGCGCGTGCCGCCGCCGCCGGTGCGCCGCCTCATGCAGCTTCTGCCGGAACGCGTGCTGTGGCGGGCCTTCATCAAGACGCAGAAGAAGCGCCCCGCCTACCTCAAGCCGGGCGACCGCATGACGCTCACGATCAGAAGCAGCGACGGGCGGCTCGATCTCGGCGAGCAGCAGACGCTCGTGCGCGCGGCGTGAACGATGCTCGATCTTCGTACCTCGCCCTTCGCCGGCCAGGACATCCGCACGCTGCTGGCCGCGCAGGCCCTCGCGAAGCGTAACAAGACCTTCCTGATCTGGGCGCCGTTCGAGGGCGACGAGCAACGCTGGACCTACGGCGCGTTCGTCGCGCGCGCAAAGCGCGTTGCGGCAGGCTTGCATCGGCGCGGTGTGCGGCCGGGCGATCGCGTGCTGATCCACCTCGAGAACTGTCCCGAGGGCCTGCTCGCCTGGTTCGGCTGCGGCATCCTCGGTGCCGTCGCCGTGACCACGAACGCCCGCTCCAGCGTCGACGAGCTGGGGTATTTCGCAGCGCACTCGCGGGCCGTGGGAGCCGTCACGCAGCCGAAATTCCGGCCGCTGCTGTCCGACGCGGCGCCGGACCTGCGCTTTGTCGCGATCACGGACACCGATTGTGGGGACGCGCCGGCCGCGGCGCCCGCTGCCGGCGAGCGCTTCGCGGCATTGGACGGCGACCCGGCCGAGCTGCCGCCGCGTGCCGCCGATCCGGCCGCGCCCTTCGGCGTGCAATACACCTCCGGCACCACATCCCGTCCGAAGGCGGTGCTCTGGGCTCACGCCAACGCTCTGTGGGGCGCGCGCGTCAGCGCCGCGCACGAGGAGCTGCGCGAGGACGACGTGCACCTCGTCACGATGCCGCTCTATCACACCAACGCGCAGTGCTACTCCGTGCTGGCGACCTTGTGGGCCGGCGGCACGATCGTCCTGCAGCCGCGCTTCTCGGCCTCGCGCTTCTGGCCGGCGGCGCTGGCGCACGGCTGCACCTGGACGTCCATCGTGCCGTTCTGCGCCAAGGCGCTGCTGGCGCACGAGGTGCCCCCGGCGCATTCGTTCCGACATTGGGGCAATGCCTACTGCGCACCCCCGGAGGATCAGCACTTCCGCGTGCGCACCATCGGCTGGTGGGGCATGACGGAGACGGTGACGCACGGCATCGTCGGCCTGTGCGGGTTTCCGAACGCGCCGCTGTCGATGGGCCAGCCTGCGCCGGAATACCAGGTCCGGCTACTGAATGATGCGGGCGCGCCGGCCGAGCCGGGCGAGACGGGCGACCTCGCCATACGCGGCGTGCGCGGCCTGTCGCTGTTCGCCGAGTATCTCGACGACCCGGCGGCGACGGCGGCGGCGTTCGATCAGGACGGCTTCCTGCTGACCGGCGATCGCGCGCTGCGCGACCCGGATGGATTCGTCTATTTCGCGGACCGCGCGAAGGACGTGCTGAAGGTCGGCGGCGAGAACGTCTCGGCCGCAGAGATCGAGCGCGTCATCATCGGTGTCGCGGGTGTGCGCGAAGTGGCGGTGGTCGGCCGCTCCGATCCCCTGCTCGACGAGGTGCCCGTCGCGTTCGTCGTTGCGCAGGATTCTGCGGATCTGGACCTGACGGCGCGAATCCTGAACGCGTGCGCGAAGTCGCTGGCGAATTTCAAGGCGCCACGAGAGGTGCGCGTGGTCGAGGAGTTCCCACGCGCGACGCTGGAGAAAGTGTCGAAGGCGAAACTCCGCGCCATGCTGGCGGAGGTCCGGGGTTGATTCATGTCAATGAGGCCGATCTCCGGGTAGTGTCTCGGTTTGAATTTAGGCTTCTAATCCAGCGCGGCGCGTCTTGCTCATGTAAGGGCCGCGCGGCTTGGGCGGCGCGCCACGCACGTCAATAAGCGCCACCACATCTTCCATGCTCCACACTGTCTTGCTCAGTCCGGCGGCCATCGCTGGCGAGCACTTCAGCGTCTTATGGATACGGACGAAGTTGTACCAGACGGTGTAGAGCGCAACCATGTGGTAGTGCGGCAGGCCGCGCTTTGAGAAGGCGTTGGTCAGGCGCGTGAACCGGCGCATCTGCATCCGCATGGTCAGGTTCTGGCGCTCCACGTAGGACGTGGAGACGTGCTTTGGATCTGGGCGACCTTCGAGGCGGTACTTCTTCGCACCCGTGCATTCCGCGGGGCTGTAGCGACCTTTCGCACTTTCCGGCACGTCGCCGTACAACTTCACGAGCTGGGCGTAGTCCACCCCAGCCCCGAACTAGGGGATTCGCACTTCTCATTGCAGCATCGTCCCGGATTGACCGAGTTGGCGACCGCGATGGATCGCGTCGAACTGTTCCATGCCACGTCGCATGGTGATGGGACCAGGGGGTTTATAGTAGCAGTTCCATCCTCCC
>DATEQV010000536.1:0-6288 GCA_035272265.1 Acidisphaera sp.
GTCGGAGTTAAGCACAAACCACGAACAAATCGGAGATTTCTTTCGATACTTCGCGGTTCTGCACAACAAGAGAATCCGCCGGTGGCCGTTGGCGACATATTCATCCGCAAAACTGCTAACTCCGACAGGCTGCTAGACGACTTCCGCAGCCGGAAGATCAGTGCCTTCCAGCGGATCGGAGCCGGACGCTGTCTGGCCGGCACGCAGCGTTAGCCCGCCGCGCTTGCGCATGACGAGACCCGCCATCTTGCCCCAGCCTGCCGCGAACGGCGCGCCGATGATGACCACCTCGCTGCCGCGCAGATCGGACGGCGAGCACGCGACGGGCACGCCCAGGAAGGACGGCATGTCCTCGGCCAGCCGCGGGTAGATCTTGCCGCGCACGCGATGCGAGTTCGCGATCGTGGGCCAGTCCGGGTACGAGCTCATGTGTCGCAACCTCTTCGGAAACGTGGCGGCAGGCGCTATCGGCCCTCCGACAGGTAGCGCCAGGCGGCGAGGGCGTGAGTGCGCACGATATGCAGGAACTCGTCGACGCGAACCGACTCGTCCGGCTGCCCCATGCCGGCGGGCGAGCAGCCGTAGACATAGGCAGGCACGCCGCAGCGGCGCCAGTAGCGGCAGTCGGTGCTGCCGAGCGAAACGATCGCGAGGGGCCGGACCCCGGCGCTCCGCCGTGTCCTGCAGGATGCTAACCACCGGGCGATCGCGGTCTTCCTCGATCCAGGCAAGACGTTGCGCGGATGGGTCCAACACGTCCTCCATCTCCGCCTGCAGAACGCACGGCGGCTGGACGCAACAAGCATCCACCAGCGCACCGCGCGTGACAAGTCGTACCGCTTGCGCATGGCCGACCTGACACCGAGTGTCCCGCCGGCACGATATCGGCGTCGTTGAGAAATTGTGCGAGCGCATCGCGATCCTGTACGCCGGCCGCATCGTGGAAGCAGGTGCGACGGCGGACGTGCTGTCGGCGCCGTGCCACCCGTACGCGATCGGGCGGCGCCGCTCCTTCCCCGACATCCGCGAACCCGAACGGACGCTGGTCAGCATCCCCGGCTATCCGCCGCGGCTGGCGGCTGCTCAGCCGGGCTGCAGCTTCGCCGAACGCTGTCCCTTCACGCAGCCGGTCTGCCGGTCCGTCACACCGCCGCTTGCGGCGCTGGCCGGCCGACTGGTCGCTTGCCATTTCGCCGAACAGGCCGAGGAGCTTCGCAACGCCGCCAAGCGACCCGGCACATGGGACAGGTCGTACGCGGCATGACCGGCGCGACCGACGCGGTGCAGGTTCGCGCCGCCGCCGAAGCTGCTCGCTGGCGGAGCGCGCGCGATCGGCGCGGGCTGCCGCTTCCACCCGCGCTGCGCGCTGGCCGTCGCCGACTGCGAGCGCGCCGAGCCCGACCTCGCCGACGTGCTGCCGGGACACCGCGCGGCCTGCTTCCGTGCAACCGAGCTCGCGCCAGCCTGTGGCGTGACCGAGAGGAGACGATGAACCACATCGCCGACGATCTGCTGCGCGACATCGCCGAGGCCGAGGAAGCGCTCGTGCGCCTGCTGCAGGGGTTCGTGCAGGTGGCGACCGCGAACCCGCCGGGCGACACGCGGGCGGGGGCGGAGTACCTGCAATCGTTTCTGCGCGAACGCGGCCTGCCGTTCCGCGCGGTCGCCCCGATGCCGGAGATGCCGAACCTGATCGGCAGTTTCACCTGTGCCCATCCCGGCCCGCATCTCGTGCTGAACGGCCATATCGACGTCTTTCCGCCCGGCGATACGCGACGCTGGAAACACGCTGGCCCCTGGAGCGGCGCCATCGAGGACGAACGCCTCTATGGTCGCGGAACGGCCGACATGAAATGCGGCACCATCGCGTCCTGCATTGTCTATGCGCTGCTGCACAAGCACCGCGACCGGCTCGGCGGACGGGTGACGCTGACCGCGGTGTCCGACGAGGAGACCGGCGGCCGCTGGGGCACCGGCTACTTGTTCGCGCATCACCGCGACGAAGTGCGCGGCGATTGTTGCCTGAACGGCGAGCCTTCCAGCCCGTGGACCGTGCGATACGGCGAGAAGTCGCCCATGTGGCTGGTCTTCACGGTGCGCACGCGCGGCGCACATGGCGCGTATGTGCATATGTCGGAGAGCGCCACCAAGATCGCCATCCGCCTGATCGAACGGCTTGAATCGGTGACGGAGATCGCTCCGGACACGCCGCCGGCGGTGGCCCGCAACCTGGCGGACGTTGGGCGGCACCGACACGCGGCTGTGGCGCTACCACGGCGTGCCGGCCTACGTGTACGGCGTGTCGCCGGAGACAATGGCCGCGGCCGACGGGAACGTGCTGATCGAGGACTACCTGCACGTCCTGCGCACGCATGTGCTGGCCGGCGCGCGCTACCTGACGGCGTGATCCCGATCAGGATCAGTCCGGATCATGCCGCCACCGCCTCATCCCGACTGGGCCGCACGGGCGCGGCCATAGCCGTCGCGGGCCTGCAGCCGCGCCCGATACGCGGCGACAATCGGCGGCAGCCGGTCGCCCAGGCCGATATGGGCGGCGAGCAACAGCGCGTAGCCGACCGAGATGTCGGCCAGCGTGAAACGGTCGCAGATATGCGCGCGCCCCTCGAGCCGCGCGGTCAGCCAACGCAGGCGGGCAAAGAACCAGCGCGCGTAATCCTCGACGACCTGCGGCTGCCGGCGCTCCTGCGGCTCCAGGTCGCGGTAGCGCAGCACCAGGGTCTGCGGGAAGGTCAGCGTCGCCTCGCCGTAGTGCAGCGCATTCAGGTAGGCGCCGAAATCCGGCTCCTGCGGCTTCACCGTCAAGGGCGTCTCCGGCACGTAGCGCGCCGCGAGATATTCGCCGATGGCACCGCTTTCGGTCATGCGCGTCTCGCCGTCGACCAGGAGCGGAATGGTACCCAGCGGATTCTCCTCAAGGTACTCGGGCACGTGCACGCGCGGCGGAAACGGCAGCAGGTGCAGCCGGTACGGCAGCCCGAGTTCCTCCAGCGCCCACAACGCACGGAATGACCGTGCGTCGACGCAGTGCCACAGCTCGATCGCCGGCGCGGCGTCCACCGTCAGTGCCCCAGCGCGCGGTCGGCCATCTTGGCGAGGATCTGCAGCATCACCTCGTCCGCGCCGCCGCCGATCGAGGTCAGCCGGCAATCGCGCCACATGCGCGCGACCGGCGTGTCCCACATGTATCCCTGGCCGCCCCAGTACTGCAGGCACGCATCGGTCAGCTCGCGCGCCAGCCGCCCGCATTTCAGCTTGGCGATCGTCGCCAGGCGCGTGACGTCCTGGCCGGCGACATAGGCCTCGGCCGCGCGCCAGACCAGGCTGCGCAGCAGCTCGACCTCCGCCTCCAGCTCGCACAGACGGAACTTCACCACCTGGAAATCCAGCACTGTCTGCCCGAACAGCTTGCGGTCGGCGGCGTATTCGCGGGTCTGGCGGATCAGCCGCTCGAACCCGCGCAGGCAGTTCGCCGCCGCCCACAGCCGTTCCTCCTGGAACTGCTCCATCTGATAGGTGAAGCCGTGCCCCTCCTCGCCGATCCGGTTGCGCGCCGGCACGCGCACGTTGTCGAAGAACACCTGCGTGGTGTCGGATGAATGCATGCCCAGCTTGCGGAAGCGCGGCGCGGTGCTGACGCCCGGCGTGCGCATCGGCACGCAGATCAGCGTCTTGTTGCGGTGCGCCGGCGCGTTCTGCGAGGTGTTGGCCAGCAGGCACATCCAGTCCGCCTGCGTGCCGTTGGTCGTCCACATCTTGCTGCCGTTGATGACGTAGTCGTCGCCGTCGCGGCGCGCGGTGGTGCGGATGCTGGCCACGTCCGACCCGGCGCCGGCCTCCGACACGCCCAGGCAGGACACCATCTCGCCCGCGATGGACGGCGCCAGGAACGCACGCTTCACCTCGTCGGAGCCGTGCTTGGCCAGCGCGGGTGTGGCCATGTCGGTATGCACGCCGATCGCCATCGGCACGCCGCCGCAGGTGATGTCGCCGAGCGCCTCCGCCATCGCGACGGCGTAGGAGTAGTCCAGTCCAGCGCCGCCGTACTCGACCGGCTTGGTGATGCCGAGGAAGCCGGCCGCGCCCATCTTCCTGAACAGGTCCTTGGCCGGGAAGATTCCAGCCTCCTCCCAGGCGTCGACATGCGGGTTGATCTCGCGCGCGATGAGCGTCGCCAGCGACTCCTGCAGTGCCGCGTGCTCCGGGCCGAACAGCATCTTGCCTCCCTGCCCTGCCGGGCGTGCTTGGATGTTGCGGCCCGTCTACGCGTCCCGATGCGGGCGGGCAACGCTTCCGGTTCCGCGCGGCGCCGTCTAGGTTGGCCGGAAAGCCGAGGGAAACGTTCGCACGATGACGCCGCTGACCAGCATCGCGCCACGGATGCCGGCCTATCGCACCGAGCACCTGGCGCTGATAGAGGCGTTCCGCGCAACCGAGGCGCGGGTGCGCGCCGCATCGCAGCGTGCCGAGCGGCGATTCCGCGCTCGCGGCCAGCTGCTGCCGCGCGAGCGCGTGGCCCTGCTGCTCGACCGCGACGCGCCGTTCCTGGAGCTGTCCACCCTCGCCGGCCTCGGCATGCACGAGGACGACGGCCGCGACGACGTCTACGGCGGCGGCAACATCATCGGCATCGGTGTCGTGCGCGGCGTGCGCTGCCTGGTGGCCGCGAGCGACTCCGGCATCAAGGGCGGAGCCGCGCACCCGATGGGCGTGGAGAAGGCGATCCGCGCGCAGGAGATCGCGCTCGCCAACAAGCTGCCCTACATCCAGCTCGTCGAAAGCGCGGGTGCCAACCTGTTCCTGCAGGCGGAGATGTTCGTGCGCGGCGGCGCCACCTTCGCCAACATGGCGCGCCTGTCGGCCGCCGGCATTCCGGTGATCTCCGTCGTCCACGGCTCGTCCACCGCCGGCGGCGCGTACCAGACCGGACTCGCCGATCACGTGGTGCTGGTGCGCGGACGGTCGAAGGTGTTCCTCGCCGGGCCGCCGCTGCTGCGCGCGGCCACCGGCGAGATCGCCGATGACGAGAGCCTCGGCGGCGCCGTGCTGCACACCGACGTCAGCGGCGTCGGCGACTACCTGGCGGAGGACGACGCCGACGCGCTGCGCATCGCGCGCGACATCGTCGGCGAGCTGGGCTGGGACCGCGCGCACACCCGCCCGGCAGCGTCCCCGCCGCGCTACCCGGCCGAGGACCTGCTGGACATCGTGCCGCCCGACTACCGCACGCCCTACGACGTGCGCGAGGTGATCGCCCGCATCGCCGACGACAGCGCCTTCCTCGACTTCAAGCCGAGCTACGGACCGCACACGGTCTGCGGCCGCGCCTCGATCGAGGGGCACCCCGTCGGCATCCTCGGCAACAACGGCCCGATCGACGCGGACGGCTCGGTGAAGGCGGCGCAGTTCATCCAGCTCTGCGCGCAGACCGCAACACCGCTGGTGTTCCTGCAGAACACCACCGGCTACATCGTCGGTGTGGCGGCGGAGCGCGCGGGGATCGTCAAGCACGGATCGAAGATGATCCAGGCGGTAACCAACGCACCGGTGCCGAAGATCACGCTGCAGATCGGCGCCAGCTTCGGCGCCGGGCACTACGGCATGTGCGGCCGCGCCTTCGGCCCGCGCTTCGTCTTCTCCTGGCCCAACAACCGCATCGCCGTGATGGGCGGCGAGCAGGCCGCTTGTGTCATGCGCATCGTCGCCGAAGAGGGGGCCAAGGCGAAGGGGGAAGCCGCCGACACCGCGAAGCTGGATGCGATGACGAGCAAGATCATCCGCACCTACGACGCTCAGTCCACCGCGCTGTACGCGACCGCGCGGCTGTGGGACGACGGCATCATCGACCCGCGCGACACCCGCGAGGTGCTCGGCCTGTGCCTGTCGATCTGCGCCGAGGCCGACGCGCGAACGCTGCATCCGAACACGTTCGGGATCGCCCGGCTATGAGCGTGCTGCGTCTCGATACCGACGGCTGGGTGCTGACGGCCACGCTGGACGACGCGGCCACGCGCAACGCGCTGAGCGACGCCATGGTCACAGCATTCGAGGCGATGCTGCACGCGACCGAACCCGACCGCGGCGTGCGCGCGATCGTGCTGCGCGGCGCGCACGGCAGTTTCTGCGCCGGCGCCGACCTGCGCACGGGCACCGGCAGCGCCGAGCAGGCGTGGGCGCGCAACGCCCGCGGCGGCGCGCTGTTCGCCCGCCTCGCCGCGCACCCGGCCGTGGTGATCGCCGTCGTGGACGGACCCGCCTTCGGCGGCGGCT
>DATEQV010000537.1:0-3139 GCA_035272265.1 Acidisphaera sp.
GCGGCGACTGGGCGATCGCATCGTCGCTCAACGTCGGCGGGGGCGGCAGCGGAACGCTGGCGATCGGCACGGCGGGAACGGTCAGCGTCGGCAGCTTTCTTTCCGTCGGTCAAGGCCTCGATGCCGATGGCACGGTGGCGCTGTCCGGCGGCGGGGTTCTCGATCTCACGAACAGCGATCCCGACACACTCACCGTGAGCCTCGGAGGCGCGGGGGGCTTCGGCACGCTCGCGCTCGACGGCGCACAGACGTCCCTTGTTATCGGCGGCGGCGGTCCGGTCGACGGCAACGACGGGACGGGCGCCATCGATATCACCGACGGGGCGACGCTGTCGGTGACGAACGCTGCGCCGAGCACATTCGACGCGATGTACGTCGGTGTCGGCACTCTGGTCAGCGTGCTCGACATCAGCGGTCCCGGTTCGGGCGCGACGATCGGCGCGGGTGGCCTCGCCGTCGGGTTCAACGGGACCGCCGTCGCCGACATCTCGGCCGGCGGCACGCTCTCCGTCACCGACACGCTGCGCGGCCTAGAGATCGGCGTGGGAACCGGCTCGAGCGGCACCGTCACGGTCGACGGCACTCACTCGGCGCTGACAACCATGTTGCTGTCCGTGGGCGGCGCCCCGGGCGCCGGCGGAAGCGGCTTGCTGATCGTCTCGAACGGAGGACTTGCATCCGTCTCGACAGCGGCAACGATCTGGAGCGGCTCGACCATCGTGCTGGACGGCGGCACGCTGGATGCGACGTCGCTGACCAATGCGAGCGGGACGCTGACCGGCAGCGGGACGATCGACGGCGCCATTACCAACGACGCGAGCGCGCAGATCGACGTGACGGCCGGAACGCTGGATGTCGCATCGGGCAAGGTGGTCAACGACGGGCTGATCGCCGTCGACGGGGCGGCGCTGACGCTCGGCGTGACGCTGTCCGGCGGCGGCAGCCTGGTGATCGACGGCGGCGTCGCGCTGTTCGACCGTGCCGACACGTTCAGCGGCGGCGTCACCCTCGATGCCGGCACGCTCGACCTCGCGGCGGCGGGCGCGGCCGGCAGCGGCGCGATCACCTTCGCGGCCACGGCCGGCCTCGTGCAGTTCGCGGCCGCCGCCGTGCCGGCTAACGCGTTCGACGATTTCGTTATGGGCGACACGATCGAGGTCATCGGGTTCAAATCCACCGGGTCGCACTACGCCGGCGGTCAATTGACGCTCGACGGGACCGGCGGGCCGCTGACGCTCGACATTCCCGGTGTCAACCCGCTCGACCTGGTGGCAACGACAAGCGGCGACGACACGTTCGTGACCGTCGACAACGGGCCGACGGTGGTGCCGTTCCTCAAGGACCTCGGGGTCGTGAAGAACGTGCCGCTGGACATCGCGACCTATACCGATCCGGTGCCGCTCGCGAGCGGCAACCCGGTCATCATCAGGGCCCCGAGCCGCGGCACGCTGGCCGTCTCGCATGGGCGGGTGACGTACACCGAGACGCTGAACCCGACGCTCGACCAATTCAGCTACGAGCTGACCGATAAGAACGGAGTTTCGAGTCCGGTGCAGACCGCCATCATCGGCGCCGGAGGGACGTACACGATCACCGGAGCCGCCAGCGGCTATACCGTGGTGGACACCGGAGGGGGCCCGAGCACGATCACGCTGTTCGGCTCGAACAACGTGGTGCGCTTCGGCCACAACAAGAACACGGTTACGGATGCAACCGCAACCGGCGGCGACAACACGATCATCGGTAGCACCGGGCCTACCGTGGTCAGCCTGACCGGCTCGGGCGGCGGCAACTCGGTAGCGCTCGGGTCCGGCAAGGACACGATCACGGTGGGCGGGCTGGACAACACGATCACGCTCGGCAGGGGGCGGGACGTGGTCAACGGCGGCACCGGCGACACGATCAGTTTCACCGGTTCTACGAAGCTGACGCTAAGCGGGTTGAACGAGACCGTGTTCATCGGCCCGGGCGGCGGGTCGGTCAGCGACCACGGCACCGGCACGGTGATCGGCGCGGGTCCGACGGCGACGGGGCTGGAGACGATCTTCCATTTCTCCGCCGATCTGGCGGACGGGGTGATCGACCTGCTCGGCGGCGTCGGCGGGATAGCCACCCCGCAGGCGGCCTATGCAGCGCTGACGAGCGACGGAAAGGGCGGGTCGATGCTGTCGCTCGGCGGCGGCCTGACGATCGACACCTCCGGCGTCCCCAAGGCGATGCTTTCGGCGGCGAACTTCAAGATCGGGTGACAGGCGACGGTCGCGGCAAGCGTGCGGCGTGCGACCGCGGATCTGTGAGCGCGTCGCGATCGACACGACTGCGTCGCACCAACGACGCTGCCACAACTGCAACGTGCGAGTCGTGAGAGCTACAAACGCGTCGGAGCCGGACGCCACTCGAAATACGGCGTTCGTGGCTGGCCAACGATTCGCAACGGGTACAAGTTGCGGTCCTTGCGATCTCTGCGGGAGGACGTCGCGATGTCCGGCACGACCGTCACGACCATCGGTGAGCTCAACACCGCCATCGGCACGGCGGACGCGCTGGCCTCGGGCACCTACACGATCACCATCGGCGCCAACATCACGCTGGACGGCACCGCGATCGCGGCGATCAACCTCGCGCCGGGCGTGACGCTCGACATCGATGGCAGCTTCAACTCGCTGGTCGGCGGCGGCACGGCGACGCCGGAGCGCGGGCTGTTCGTCTCTGCCGGCGACGTCGTGGTCCAGGACCTCACGCTCGCGTCCTTCGACGCCGTAGGCGGCGCCGGGGCGAGCGGCGGCGGCGGCGGCGCGGGTCTCGGCGGCGGGTTGTTCATCGGCTCCAACGTCAGCGGCGATGTCGGCAACGTCACGCTCAACACCGTCACGTTCAGCAACGACCGCGCGACCGGCGGCGCCGGCGGCGCGGGCGACAGCAGTGGCGCCGGCGGTGGACTGGGTGGCAACGCCGGGAAGAACGATGGCGGCGGCGGCGGCATCGGGGGCAGCGGCGGGACCTCGTCCTCCGTTCCCGGTGCCGGCGGCGCGGGGATCGTCCCCGGGGCGGCGCCGGGCGGCGCGGGCGGCAATGCCGGGGGCGCGGGCGGCGGCTCCGGCGGCGGGGGCGGCGGCGGCTCCACGTTCGGCGGCGGCGG
>DATEQV010000538.1:0-5109 GCA_035272265.1 Acidisphaera sp.
CGACAACGCGTGGTGGCTCGACGTGCTGGAGTGGGGACGCAACAGCCCCTACGCCAGCTATTTCGACATCGACTGGGATCCGCCGGACGCGGCGTTGCGCGGCAAGCTGCTCGCGCCGTTCCTCGGCGCGCCGTACGGCGACGTGCTCGCCGGCGGCGACCTGCGCCTGCGCTACGACCCCGCGGACGGGCGGCTGTTCGTCAGCGCCTACGACAGCCATCGCTTCCCGCTCGACCCGCGCACCTACCACCTCGTGCTGCGCGGGCAGTTCGACGTGCTCGGCTTCGATCGGATCAGCGTCGGCCGTGAAGGCCGGAACCGCGCCGACGCGGCACGCGCGGCGCTGCGTGTGGCTGCACGCGCCAATCCGGCGGCGATGGACGCCGCCCTCGCCGCCTTCGACCCGGCGACCGAGGCCGGACGCGACGCGCTGCACCGGCTGCTGGAGCGGCAGGCCTACCGGCTCGCGTGGTGGCGCGCGGCGGCCGACGAGATCAACTGGCGACGCTTCTTCGACATCAACGGGCTGGCCGGCGTGCGGCAGGAGGAGCCGCGCGTGTTCGACGACACGCACGCCTGCGTCGTCTCGCTCTATGCCGAGGGCCTGATCGACGGCGTGCGCATCGACCATGTCGACGGCCTCGCCGACCCGCGCGGCTACTGCCGCAAGCTGCGCCGCGTGCTCGACACCGCGCGGGAGCAGCGCCCGGCCGAGCTGCGCAGCGACGCGCCGATCATCTGGATCGAAAAGATCCTCGCCCCGCACGAGCACCTGCCCGACGGTTGGATGACCGACGGCACCACCGGCTACGACTTCATGGGCGAGGTCGCCGGCCTGTTGCACGATCCCAGCGGAGAAGCGCCGCTCACCGCGTTGTGGACGCGCGAGACTGCGCGAGGCGACTTCGCCGAGGAGGCCCGCGCCGCGCGCCGCCAGATCCTGCGCGAGACGCTGTTCAGCGAGCTGCAGGCGACCGCCGCGGCGCTGCACCGGATCGCCCGCCGGGACACCGCCACGCGCGACTACACGCTGACCTCGATCCGGCGCGCGCTGGAAGAGGTGCTGGTGCACGTCCCGGTCTATCGGATCTACGCGGGCCTCGGCGGCATCACGGAGACCGACCGCCGGGTGCTCGACCGGGCGGTGGCCGGTGCGCGGCGCAGCATCCGCAGCGCCGACCGGCCGGTGCTCGACCTGATCGACACCTGGCTGTCCGGCGAGGGCGCGCGCGCAACGCCGCCCGGCCCGCGCCGGCACGAGCGGCTGCGCGCCATGGTGCGCTTCCAGCAGCTCTCCGCGCCGACCGCGGCGAAGTCGGTGGAGGACACCGCGTTCTACCGCTACGGACGCCTGCTCTCGCGCAACGAGGTGGGCAGCGAGCCGTCGCAGTTCGCGGTCAGCCCGGCCGCGTTCCACGCCGCCAACCGCGAGCGCCGCCACCACTTCCCGCGCGCGCTGCTCGCCACCGCCACGCACGACCACAAGCGCGGCGAGGACACGCGGGCCCGTATGGCCGTGCTGTCGGAGATCCCGCAGGAGTGGGACGCCGCCGTGCAGCGCTGGATGCGGCTGAATGCGCCGCTGCGGCGGGAGGTGGAGGGGGCGCCGGCGCCGGACGCGCCCGACGAGCTGATGCTGTACCAGACGCTGGTCGGCGCCTGGCCGCTCGACCTGTCGCCCGACGACGAAGCCGGGCTGCACGCATTCGGCGACCGCGTCGCGGCTTGGCAGGAAAAGGCGGTGCGGGAGGCCAAGCGGCGCAGCGGTTGGGCGGCGCCGAACGAGGAATACGAGGCGGCCTGCCGCGGCTTCCTCGACGGCGTGCTCGACAAGTCGCGGCCCGCCCGCCTGGTCCACGAGATCGCCGGGTTCGCCTTCCGCATCGCCGTCCCGGGCGCGATCAATTCGCTGTCCCAGACCGTGCTGCGGCTGACCTCTCCGGGCATCCCCGACCTGTATCAGGGCACCGAGTTCTGGGACTTCGCCCTGGTCGACCCGGACAACCGCCGCCCGGTGGACTACGACGCCCGCCGCGCCGCCCTGGCCGATCCGGCCGCCCCCGCCGACCTGCTCGCCTTCTGGCGTCACGGGCATGTGAAGCAGAGCTTGATCCATCGCATTCTCGCCTACCGGCGCCGTGCGGCATCCTTGTTCGCGAACGGCGGCTACACGCCGCTGGCGATCGAGGGTCCGATGGCCGAGCACGCCTTCGCCTTCGTACGTTTCGGTGAACGTCAGGCATCTCTGGTGGTCGTTGCGCGGCTGACTGCCCATATGAGGCTGCGCGCGGGGCTGCCCGCCATCGACCCACAGGCGTGGGAGGAAACTGCGGTGTTGCCGCCGCGTAATTTCGCCACAACTGCGTGGTCTGATGCGCTCGCCGGTCCAGGAGGGCGGAAGCCGAAGCTGTCCGGTCAGCGCATCGCCCTGTCAGGCGTGCTGGCTGAGCTGCCCGTGGCTGTCCTGGAGGGACAATGAACCGGCTGGTCGTCGTGTCGAACCGCGTGCCCGAGCCCGACGGCGCGGGCAATCAGGCGGGCGGCCTCGCGGTCGCCCTCGGCGGCCTGATGCAGAAGCGGGGCGGCGTCTGGTTCGGCTGGAGCGGCAAGGTCATGCCGCACGCGGCGGACCGGCCGGCGACGATCGAGCACGACGGCGAGGTCGTGCGCGCCACCATCGACCTCACGCGGGACGAGCACGATCGTTATTACAGCAACTTCTCCAACGGGGTGCTGTGGCCGCTGCTGCACACCATGCCCGAAGCGATGCAGTTCGACCGGCGCGACGCGCACGTGTACCGCGACGTCAATGCCCGCTTCGCCGACTCGCTGGTGCCGCTGCTGCGTCCCTCCGACCTGATCTGGGTGCACGACTACCACCTGCTCGCGCTGCCGGCATTGCTGCGCAGCCGCGGCGTGCTCAATCCGATCGGCTTTTTCCTGCACATCCCCTTCCCGTCGCCGGACGTGCTGTCCGCCGTGCCGGATGCGGCGGGGCTGGTGGGCGACCTGCTGGCGGCCGATCTGATCGGCTTCCAGACCGAACGCGACGTCGCCAACTTCAAGGCGACCGCGGTCGCGATCGCCGATGCGACACCATCGCCGACCGACGCGACCTGGCTGACGGTCGGCAATCGCCGCGTGCGGCTCGGCGTGTTCCCCGCCGAGATCGAAGCGGCCGAGTTCGCGGCCACCGCCGCCGCCTCGGCCACCGCGCCGGCGACCGAGCGGCTTCGCCGCAGCCTGCAGGATCAGAAGCTGATCCTCGGCGTCGATCGCCTCGATCCGACGAAGGGCCTGCTGCAGCGCCTGGCCGGCTACCGGCGTCTGCTGGAGACGCGCCACACGTGGCGGCGGCAGGTGACGTTCCTGCAGATCGCGGCCGTATCGCGCAAGGACGTGGAATCGTATCGCGACCTGCGCGTCGCGCTGAACCACGAGGTCGGCGCGATCAACGGCGACTTCGGCGATCCCGACTGGACTCCGCTGCGCTTCGTGGGCCGCAGCGTGCCGCGCCACACGATGGCCGGCTACATGCGCATCGCGCGCGTCGGCCTGGTCACGCCGTTGCGCGACGGGATGAACCTGGTCGCGAAGGAATTCGTCGCCGCCCAAGACCCCGACGATCCGGGCGTGCTGGTGCTGTCGCGCTTCGCCGGGGCCGCCCACCAGCTGGACGCGGCCGTGCTGGTCAATCCGAACGACACCGACGACATGACGGATGCGCTGGACCGCGCGTTGCGCATGGATCGGGCGGAGCGCCGTGCGCGGCAGGCGGAGTTGTGGGCCGCCATCGCCGAGGCCTCGCCCATGCACTGGGGCCGCGCCTTCCTGGCCGCGCTGCTGCGCACGGTCATCGCCTCGCCGGCGCCGATCACGGTGCGCACCCGGCGGCCGACCGAACTGACGCTGGTCAGCTCGGTCCCGCCGGCGGTCACCGACGAGCTGCCCGACACGCGGCAGATGAACTGACGCGGGCTCTCCGCGTCCGAACTGCCGCACTCTATCGAGGTTATCACCGCACGTCTGCTCGCCGCGAGCGAGGCCGCGTGGGTGAAACGGCCGGTGGAACGAGCAGCACGTGGAGATCAGCCGTAAGCGATACACTCAGCCGTTCGATATCGTGTCATATTTCACTCTGCCGGGCAAAGTCCGGCGACCACGCAACATGCCGACCAGAGTGTCATGACCGTTCCAGTGATGGTGAACGGCCGCGCCAGCGTGGCCACAGACCAGCACAAGAAGCGCCATCGCGCAGGCCATGTGCGCCTGGCGAAGCACCTGAAACCAAGCCGGATCTGTCCCAACAACGTGTGGCACCGGAATCACGCCGAGGAACAGCGTCGGGATAGCTACGGGAGCAGTCGCGGCAGTCAGATATCCCAGACACGGGGTCGCGACCATGAGCACGAAGAGGGCAGCATGTACTCGAGGAGCGGCGCGCTGCTGCCATCCTGGAACGTCGTCGCCCGGTGCCGGGCGGCCGCGGCGCCAATGGAACGTCAACTGAGCCAGCACCAGCAGGAACACCGTGATGCCGATCGTCTTGTGCAGTTGATAGAGAACAAACTTAAGGAGCAGCTGCTGGAACGGCAGGCTGACCATATAGACGCCCATCGGTGCGGCAATCAGGATGAATGCCGCGATGGCCCAGTGCAGAGCACGCTGCCCTCGGCTCCAGGACTGAGGTGGGTCAGCCGGCATTCGCGGTCGAACCAACGGTCAGGCGAATACGGATCCGGAGGTTCACAGTGTCGGAGACCATCGTGCGGTCCGCCACCATGCCGAACGCTGAGCGTCTGATCCGACACGTGACGACGAAATCGGCAAATTCGATCCCATGCGCGTATCCAAATGACGGTCTTCCAAGACTGCATCTATGTCTTGGGGCTGCACGATGCCACGGATTTGGAGCGTACCGTGGATGAGGTAGTGTGACGGCGTAAGTGCCTGGATCGAGGTGCTTACAAACTTGAGAGTCCGGGATTTGCTCAGAATTTCGGTTCATGCGGCGAGGTGGAAGGTCTGCATCTTGTTGGTGTCCTGACGTTCGGCGATGAATTTCGCGAAGATGTTGGTTTGGTCGGTATTCAACAGAAATTCCGGAAG
>DATEQV010000539.1:0-11771 GCA_035272265.1 Acidisphaera sp.
GCACCCAGCCGTGCTTCCAGTGATACGGCACGCCGGCATGCGCATGACAGTCGATGAAGCCGGGCGCGACATACTTCGCGGAGCAATCGATCTCATGATCGCCCCCTTCCGGCCGCCGCGAAGCCTCGATCGGCACTTTCGGCACGCCGACCTTCCGCAGCTCGGCGATGCGGCCGTTCTCCACCACGATGTCTATCGGCCCGATCGGCGGCGCGCCGGTGCCGTCGATCACCGTCGCCCCGCGCAGCACGAGGCGCTTGAACGGCCCGATCCCCCGGTCCCGGGCCCGCGCTGGCTCCAGCGGCGGCATCCCCAGACTGGCCCGAAGCTGGGTCAGCTCCTCGCCGGCATCGGTCTCATCGGCCATCGTCCACTCCCGTCATCACGCCGGCCGGTAGCGGCGCGGCACCGCGATATTGGCCAGCACCGTCAGCGCGAGCGTCGTCGCCATCAGGATGAAGGCGAGCACGCCGGCGAACGGCCAGTTGTTGTTGTTGGAAAACTCCCAGTACAGCAGCGGGCCCATCATCTGGAACCGCGGGCCGCCGAGCAGCAGCGGCGTCGCGAACGCATTCATGCTGAGGATGAAGCACAGCACGCCCGCGATCAGCACGCCCGGCATGGCCAGCGGCATGATGACGCGGCGGAAGCACTGCGCGGGCGCCGCCCCCATGCTCGCCGCGGCTTCCTCCAGCCGCGTGTCGATGCCCTCGAACACGCTCTGCAGCGTCAGGATCGTGAACGGCAGGTTGATCGAGATGATGCCGAAGATCACCGCCGTCTCGGTGAACATCAGGTCCACGCCGCCGTAGCCGAACAGCGCCCGTGCAACGATGTCGAGCATGCCGCCGCGCGCGAACAGGATCATCCATCCGGCCGTGCGCGTGACCGAGCCGATGAACAGCGGCAGGATCAGCAGCACGATCCACGCCGACTTCCAGCGGCTCGCGCTGCGCGCCAGCCGCCACGCCATCGGCACGCCGAGCAGCAGGCACACAACGGTGACGATCACGGTCACCCGCAGCGTCGTCCACAGCACGCCGAGATAGAACGGATCGGAGAAGAACTTCACGTAGTTCTGCGCCGTGAACGCCGTGACCATCAGCTCGGCTGGATCGAACCGGTTGAGGCTGTAGCGCGCGAGAATGGCGAGCGGCGCCAGCATCATCACGACGGCAATCACCAGGGCAGGCGCCACCAGCACTCCGGCCGAGGCGCTGTTGCGCCGCGCCTCGGCCCGCTCCAGTGCGCCGGCCTGCGTCATAACCCGCTACTTGCGCAGGATGTTCTTCAGCCACCAGTCGTTCAGGTCCGCGCTGGCCGCGGTGACCTTGGCGTAGTCCGGCTGCACCAGCTTGGCGTCGGTCGGCAGCGCGAGCTGTTCGGCCACCTTGCCGGCCAGCTCGGCGTCGTTCACCGTCGGGATATATCCCATATGCGCGGCAAAGCCGCGCTGCGCCGACGGCTCCAGCAGCGCGTTCATGTACTTGAACGCGGTTTCCTTGTCGGGCGCGTTCTTCGGCACGACCATGCCGGAGATGTAGATGATCGCACCCTCCTCGGGCACGAGACCGGCCACCGGGAACTCCGCGTTCTGCCACATCACCGTGCGGGCGAGCCACACGATGCCGACCTCGATCTCGCCCGACTTGAAGGCCGGCGCCATGTCATCGGTCTGCGGATAGACGCGCAGGCCGTTGGCATTCAGCTTCAGCAGAAACTCCTTGCCCTTGTCGAAGTCGTTGGAGCTGCCGCCGGCCGCGAGCGCGGCACCCTGGATCACCCATTTGTCCGCGGTGGCCAGTGCGCCGACCTTGCCCTTCCACTTCGGGTCGAGCAGGTCCGCCAGCTTCTTCGGCGGGTCCTTCACCGTCTGCGGGTTGTAGGCGATGCCCTGCACGCTCCAGATGTGCGGCACGAACTGGTTCGGCATGAACGTGCCGCTGTGCAGCCGCGCGTCGACGTGCTTGAGGTTCGGGACCTTCGTCTCGTCCAACGTCTCGAGCAGGTTGAGGTTGGCCGCGACGGAGCCGTTGAGCGCCCCCAGGCAGGAGATGTCCAGCGCGCCGCGCGGCAGCTGGCGTTGCGCCTGCAGCTGCGCCAGACGCGGCGCTTCGTCGCCGACCGCCTGCACCACCTCGACGCCTGCCGGCTTCAGGATCGGATCGTCGATGTTCTCGCGCAGCAGCCGCGCGTAGTCGCCGCCCCAGGTGCCGACGACGCAGCGTTCGTCCGCCTTCGCGGTGCGGCTCAGCAGCGCCGGCGCTGCGAGCGCCGCCGCACCCGCGAGCACGCTCCGCCGCGAAACCGGCATGAAGTTCACCTTGCCCATGATCTGTCTGCCTCTCCTGTCATGACCGGTTCCGCCGCTGCCACTTCGGCCGGGCGATCGCTATCATCGAACACGCGCTCCGCATCGGCGCTCCACGTCAGCGCGACCTTCGCGCCTGAGTCGTGCCGCCGCGCGGCGTCCGGCCCCAGGCCGGCCCCGCGCACGATCAGCTCCTCGCCGCCGTCGAGCCGCACCACGTGCTCCAGCACCGCGCCGAGATACGTGCACAGCCGCACCGTCGCTCCGGCCCGCGCGTTCGCGCTACCGGGCTCCGCGATACGGATGCTCTCGGGTCGTATCGCGAGGCACGCGTTGCCGCTCGCCCGATACCGCGCCGCGAGCCGGATCTGCGCCCCGCCATCCGTCACGAACGCATCCGCCAGCCTGCCGCGCAGCAGGTTGCTCTGGCCGATGAAGCTGGCGACGAACGGGGTCGCCGGCCGCTCGTACAGGTCTTCCTGCCGGCCGACCTGCTCCATCACGCCGTCGCGCATCACCACCAGCCGGTCGGCCATCGCCATCGCCTCGCTCTGGTCGTGCGTCACCACGATCGCGGTGATGCCGCCCTCGCGCTGCAGGATGCGGATTTCGCGCGCCATGTCCTGCCGCAGCGCCGCGTCCAGGTTCGACATCGGCTCGTCGAGCAGCAGGAGGCGCGGATGAATCGCCAGCGCGCGCGCGATCGCCACCCGCTGCTGCTGGCCGCCGGACAGGTTGCGCGGCAGGCGCTCGGCGAACCCGTCCAGCTTCACCATGCGCAGCATCTCGGCCACGCGAGCGTCCGCCGCGTCCCGCCGCATCCGCCGCATCTCCAGCCCGAAGCGCACGTTCTGCGCCACCGTCAGGTGCGGGAACAGCGCGTAGCTCTGGAACACCACGCCGATGTCGCGCCGGTGCGGCGGCAGGCCGAGGATGCTGACGCCGTCGAGCAGGATGTCGCCCGATGACGCGGCCAGAAACCCCGCGATCATCCGCAACGTGGTGGTCTTGCCGCATCCCGACGGCCCGAGCAGCACGATCATCTCGCCCGCCGCGACATTCAGGTCCACGTCGTGCACCGCGACATGCGCGCCGAATCGCTTCGACAGTCCGCGCAACTGCAGTGACGACGCTTCCCTTGCGACCGTCATCGCACGACCTGGCCCAACCGCACGAAGCGGTCGAGGATCAACAGCAGTCCGCCGATCAGCACCATCTGCGCCACCGCCACCGCCGCCACCAGCGGGTCGATGTGGTACTCGAGATATTCCAGGATCGCCACCGGCAGCGTGGTCACTCCGGGTGCCACCAGGAACAGCGCCAACTCCAGGTTGCCGAACGAGGTGATGAACGCAAACAGCGCGGCGGCGATGATCGCCGGGCGCATCGCCGGCAAGGTCACGCGCCAGATCACGCGCAACGGCCCGGCGCCCAGGCTCGCCGCCGCCTCTTCGGCCGCGCGGTCATGGTTGGCCAGCCCGGCGACCGACAGCCGCACCACCCAGGGCATCGTAATGACGAGGTGCGACAGGATCAGCCCGATCAGCGATCCCGTCAGCGGCCATCCGGTCGCGATCTCGATCAATACCAGGAACAGGTAGATCGCCAGCCCCAGCGCAATTCCCGGCACCGTCAGCGGTGCGAGCAGCAAGGTGCTGACGATCCCCTTGGCGGGAAACCGGTAGCGCGACAGCGCGATCCCGGCGGGCAGACCGAGCAGCAGGCTGCCGGCGACGGCGCCGACCGCCAGCTCCAGGCTGATGACGATCGCGCTGCCGAAGTTCGGCGCGATCGCGGGATACCACGACAGTGTGTAGCCGCGCGGCGGGAACGTGATCAGCTGCTCGTTGAACACGCTCAGGTAGACGGTCAGCACCAGCGGCACGAAGATGATGACCAGCCCGGTTGCGATCAGCGTCCACACGGCAACCCGGCCGAGCACGGCCGACCGCTCCGGCCGCGCGTGGACCAGCGCCGGCGCGCCGATCGCCTGGCTCATGCGGCGCTACAGCGCATTCTTCACGAACCGTCCTTCCAGCATGATGGCGGCCAGCTTTGCGCCGTGGTCGGCCAGCACCGAGATGTCGCGATACGGATCGCCGTCGACCACCAGCAGGTCGGCATGCGCGCCGGGCACCAGCTCGCCGAGCTTGCCCTCCTGGCGAAGGATCCGCGCGTTCACGATCGTCGCCGAGCGGATCACGTCGGCCGCCGACATCACCTGTGCGCGGATGCGGAACTCGTTGCACTGATCGCCCTGCAGCGGCCCGAGCAGGTCGGTGCCGAAGCCGATCTGCACGCCCGCCGCACGCGCGATCTCCAGCGACTTGATCCCCGCCTCGAGCACGATGTCGTTCTTCGCCAGGCTGTATTTCGTCATCCCGAAATCCACCCCCCGCTCGCGCATCGAGCTGTAGGTGACGAGCGTGGGCACCAGGAACGCGTCCCGCTCCGCCATCAGCTTCGCCGCGGCCTCGTCGATCAGGTTGCCGTGCTCGATCGTGCGCACCCCGGCGCGTACCGCGCGGGTGATCGCCTCCGCGCTGTAGGCGTGCGCGCAGACATAGGTGCCCCAGCGCCGCGCCTCATCCACCACTGCCTCGATCTCGTCCTCGCGGTACTGCAGGCTTTCCAGCGGATCGAGCTGCGACGCCACGCCGCCCGACGCCATGATCTTGATCTGGTCCGCCCCCTTGCGCAGCTCGTCGCGCGTCGCGCGGATCACCTCGGGCAGCCCGTCGGCGACGCGCGAGACGAACGAGATGCCGGCGCAGCAGGCGCATTCGAAACTTGTCTGCGTGCGCTTGCGGAAGTCGCCGTGACCGCCGGTCTGGCTGATCGGCTGGCCGGAAATGAACAGCCGCGGCCCTTCGAACAGCCCGTACTCGACCGCCGCCTTCAGTCCCCAGTCGGCACCGCCGGTGTCGCGCAGCGTGGTGAAGCCGCGCATCAGCATGGCCTTCATCGCCGCCGAGCCCTTGGCGGCCAGCAGGGTCAGCGGCACGTCGGCCAGCAGCTGCAGGTTCACCTCGGTCAGCACGAGGTGGATGTGCGCGTCGATCAGCCCGGGCATCAGCGTCTTCCCGCCGAGGTCAACGCGGGTCGCGCTGTCGGCGCGGATCGGCCGGTCCGAGATTTCCTTGATCAGCCCGTCCTCGACCAGCACGTCGATGCCGTCGCGCAGCGCATCCTGTCGCGGATCGAGGAAACGGCCACCGGTGAAGACGAATGACGACATCGGCGGGGCTCCCTCAGTGCGAGGGCCGACGATACAAGCCTGGATCAGGTGGACGTCAATGCGGGCCGCCGGCTGGGCTCGTCGCGATCGGGCTCGGCGTGGCGCTTGTGCCGGAGGCGGCCCGCGTCCTACGGTTCGAGCGGGTGTTGCTGCGCCCGCTCCATTCGCGCCGAGGACCGCGGCCGCTGGCGGAGTTGCACCTGACGTGGCGACGTGACGCGACCAATCCTGCCCTTTCGGCGTTCCGCGACGCACTGGTGAAGGCGTTCGCGGCGCCGGCGAAGCCGCAGGACTGATCCAGAAGTTCGATTGACTTGTGCCGCGCTTGGCTTGGACGGCAGCCGATCCGATCAGTAGCGAGCCTGTTGCACGTGCGGTGCAATCGGCATCGGCCCGTGCCGAAGCCGGATGTCCGGCAGCGACGAAACGAAACGCCGCCCATGATGACGGCTATCGGCGGCAGAGAAGCGCGGATCACGCGCAAACCGAAGGCGTCGCATCTTTGCGCGCCTTCACGGGGGGGACGGACGGATGACAAAGGTCGCACTGTCTGGCGCATCGGGGAACGTGGGGCAGGTGTTGCGGCCTGCGCTGCTCGCCCGCGGCATCCGGCTTCGCTCCGCGGGCGGGAGGAGGGCGATCACTCCCGTCACGCAGGACGAGGAGGTGATGCACGGCGATCTTCGCGACCCGGCGGTCGTCGATCGCCTGCTCGACGGCGTGGAGGTCCTGATCCATCTCGCCGGCACGAGCGTCGAACGCCCGCTTCCGGAGGTCATCGAGAACAACCTCGTCGCCCTGAACGCGGTCTACGAGGGGGCCCGTCGCCACCGCGTTCGCCGCATCGTGTTCGCCAGCTCGAACCACTCCATCGGCATGTACCCAGTCGAGGACAAGCTGGGCGTGGACTGCACGTTCCGTCCCGACGGATTCTACGGCCTGAGCAAGATGTGGGGCGAGGGGATGGCGCGCTTGTACTGGGACAAGCACGGCATCGAGAGCATCTGCGTGCGCATCGGATCGATGCTGGAGCGCCCGACGGAGCCGCGCCATCTGAGCACGTGGCTCGGCAACGACGACGCCGTGCAGCTGATGATGCGCTGCATCGAGACGCCGGATATCGGATATCTCACGATCTGGGGCGTTTCGAACAATACGCGGTCCTACTGGCGCCAGGACGGCACGGAGCGGCTCGGCTACCTGCCGACGCAGAACGCCGAGGACTACGCAGCGGACATCCTGAGCCGGCCGAACCCGCTCGATCCGATCGGACAGCGCCATCAGGGCGGCAGCTTCGCAGCCATCGACTATACGCCGCCGGCGCAGCGGGTTGGCCGCGGCGGGTAACAAGTCGCCGAGCGGCGCGAACAAGAACGGCCGCCGCGAAGGCGAGCGACGACGAGGACAGGAGGGACGGACGATGAAGTGGAAAGGCGTGCGCTGGTGGATGGTCGCGCTGGTGACCTTCGGCCTGATCGTGAATTACCTCGCACGGAACACGTTGTCGGTCGCTGCGCCGACGATGATGAAGGAGCTGAATTTCGGCGCGGCGGAATACTCGCACATCGTCGTCGCCTGGCAGCTCTGCTACGCGTTCATGCAGCCGGTCGCCGGGCACGTGCTCGACGCGATCGGGACCAAACTCGGCTTTGCCGCGTTCGCCCTGGCCTGGTCGGTGGCCTGCGCCGCTGCCGCTTTTGCGACCGGCTGGCAGAGCCTGGCCTTCCTGCGCGGCGTGCTTGGCCTGACGGAGGCCGCGGGAATCCCTGCCGGCGTGAAGGCCACGACCGAGTGGTTCCCGGCGAAAGAGCGGTCGGTGGCGATCGGGTGGTTCAACATCGGCTCGTCCATCGGGGCCGTTCTCGCGCCGCCGCTGGTCGTCTGGGCGATCCTGCAGGGAAGCTGGGAATGGGCGTTCCTGATCGTGGGCGGCCTGGGCATCCTGTGGACCGCCCTTTGGATGGTGTTCTACAAGCATCCGCGCGACCAGAAGCATCTGTCCGACGAGGAGCGGGACTACATCCTCGCCGGCCAGGAGGCGCAGTACAGCGATCCGAATGCGCCCAAGATGCGCTGGACCGAGATCCTCGCCAGCCGCAACTTCTGGTCGATCGGCATCCCGCGCATCCTATCCGAGCCGGCGTGGCAGACCTTCAACGCCTGGATCCCGCTGTACATGATGACCGAGCGGCACATGAACCTGAAGGAAGTGGCCCTGTTCGCGTGGCTGCCATTCCTGGCCGCCGACATCGGCTGCGTGCTGGGCGGCTACCTGAGCCCGATCTTCGTCAAGACCTTCGGCGTGTCGTGGCTGACGTCGCGCAAGCTCGTCGTGCTGACCGGCTCGGTGTGCATGATCGGCCCGGCCTGCGTCGGTCTGGTCGCCAGCCCCTATACGGCGATCGCTCTGCTGTGCGTCGGCGGCTTCGCCCATCAGACCCTGTCGGGCGGGCTCTATTCGGTGACATCGGACGTGTTCGGGAAGAACGAGGTGGCGACCGCGACTGGATTGGGCGGCATGATGGGATATCTCGGTGCAGCCGCCTTCACAGCGCTGTTCGGGATCATGGTCACGCAGGTCGGGTACGGACCGCTCTTCGCGGTGCTGGCGATATTCGACCTCATCGGCGCCGCCGTCGTGTTCATCCTGGCGCGGAAGCCGGATACCGACGTAGGCGGGCTGCCCGTCGGCGCGGGATTGGCGGGCGCGCGTTAAGTCGCATGATGCCGTCGAGGGCGCGGCGCGAGTGCCGCGCCTTCATGCCTTGGAGCTGGACATGACACGGTCGCCGCTTTTCATCCGCATTCGTGACGACGACAACGTGGCCATCGTCGTCAATTCCGGCGGCCTGCCGGCGGGAACGACATTCCCTGATGGCCTCACGCTACGCGAGCACGTGCCGCAAGGCCACAAGGTCAACCTCACCGACCTCGCCGAAGGCGCGCCGATCGTCCGCTACGGGCACGTGATCGGCACCGCCGCCGCAGCAATCCCGCGCGGCAGCTGGATCGCGGAGTCTCGCGTGCGCATGCCGGGGCCGCCGTCGCTCGACGACCTGCCGCTCGCGACCAAGGTGCCGCCGCCGGGCGAGAAGCTCGAGGGCTACACGTTCGAGGGATACCGCAACGCCGACGGCACTGTCGGCACGCGCAACCTGCTGGGCATCAGCACGAGCGTGCAGTGCGTCGCGGGAGTTCTGGAATACGCCACGCGGCGCATCCGGGAGGAGTTGCTGCCGCGCTATCCCAACGTCGATGGCGTTGTGCCGCTGACCCACACCTATGGCTGCGGCGTGGCGATCACCGCGCCCGGGGCGGCGGTGCCGATCCGCACGGTGCACAACATCGCGCGCAACCCGAATTTCGGCGGCGCGCCGATGGTGGTCGGCCTGGGCTGCGAGAAGCTGATCCCGGAATGGATACTGGCCGACGGGTGCCCCGAGGGGGCGCCCGGAAACACGCCCGACATCGTCCGGCTGCAGGACGAGGGCCATCACGGCTTTGGCGACATGGTCGCGTCGATCATGGACACGGCCGAGAGACACCTTGCCCAGTTGAACCGCCGCACGCGGACGACCTGTCCGGCGTCCGACCTTGTGGTCGGCACCCAGTGCGGCGGCAGCGACGCGTTTTCCGGCGTGACGGCCAACCCGGCGATCGGCTACGCCGCCGACCTGCTCGTCCGCGCGGGCGCGACGGTGATGTTTTCCGAAGTGACCGAGGTGCGCGACGCGATCAACCTGCTCACGCCGCGTGCGGCGGACGAAGACGTCGGCCGTGCGCTGGTGCGCGAGATGGCGTGGTACGACGAGTATCTGCGCGTCGGTGCCGCCGACCGCAGCGCCAACACGACGCCGGGGAACAAGCGCGGCGGCCTTACCAACATCGTCGAGAAATGTCTCGGCTCGATCGCCAAATCGGGCACGAGCGCGATCGCCGGGGTCGTCTCGCCCGGGGATCGCGTGGACCGCAAAGGCCTGATCTTCGCGGCCACGCCGGCCTCCGATTTCATCTGCGGCACGCTGCAACTGGCAGCCGGGATGACGCTGCACGTCTTCTCGACGGGCCGCGGCACCCCGTACGGGCTGGCGGCGGTGCCGGTCATCAAGATGTCGACGCGCGACGAGCTACGCGACCGCTGGCCCGACCTGATCGACATCAGCGCCGGCCGGATCGCGACCGGCGAGGCGACCATCGAAGATATCGGATGGGAGTTGTTCCGTTTGATCCTGGACGTCGCCAGCGGGCGCAAGCAGACCTGGACCGAGCGCTGGGGGCTTCACAACGCGCTGGCGTTGTTCAATCCGGGACCGGTCACTTAGGCCGGTTGACCTCGAACGGCGGAGCGACACGTCACTGGTTGACCTGCGGCGCTGTCAGACGGCGCGTGCGATGGCCTGTGCCATCACCTGCTCGGTCTTTCGCGCCGCGTCGGTCAGCCATTCAGCCATCAGCTGCTGTCTGCCCTGGATACGCTCGCTCAGCGCCGAGATGCTGATGGCGCCCAGCACATCGCCCTGAGGCTGGATCGCGACGGCGATCCCACCCATGCGGTCGACGATCTGGTTCAGCACCATGACGTATCCGCGGCTTCGGCCGAGCCGCACGTGCTCGCGTACGGCGCGGATGGACAGGCCGGGGAAAGGCGCAAGCTTGCCCTTCAGCAGCTCGATCAGAACCTCCGCCTCGTCGTCCGGCAAGGCCGCGAGGATCGCGGTCGCGCCAGCGCCGACCCCGAGCGGCCGCCGTGTGCCGGGATGGAGATAGTTCGACTGGATCGGAAACGTGCCGACCTGGCGATCGAGGCTGACGGCCTCGGCTCCGGAGCGGATGCTCAGCACTGCGGTGTCCCCCGACTGCGCCGCGAGCTGGAGCAGGAACGGCCGGGCAGCCGCCCGCAGGTCCGCCCGTTCGCCGAGCGATTGCGCCAGCACGGCGATCTCGGGGCCCATGTCGTAAAGCTGCGAACCGACCGGCCGCCGCACGAAACCCTCGCGTGCCAGCGAGTTCAGGATGCGGAACGTCGTGCCTTTGTTCAGCTCCGCCTCGGATGCGAGCGTGCGCAACGCCGCCGGGGCATGAGCGGCGAGGGCACGCAAAACGGCACAGACTTTCTGGGTCGCGTTGAGGGTGGTTTCATCGGTGCCCGGGTCATCGGCTAGCGGGTCGGCGTCCATCAGAGACCGCGTAGCTCGTTCTGCAGCCGCTCGGGCACCTCGATCGGGTAGGCGAGGATCGCCGAGCAGAGTGCCTTGCCGTAGTTGTCCAGGCACAGGCTGCGCGACACGCCGCCGCCGAGCGCGCCTTCCGCCACGAATTGCAGCGCCGTCAGGCCGGGAGCCTCGTAGCGCGTGACGTCGCCGGCGATCACGCCTTTGTAGAACGCCTTGAACTGCGAGGCGGAGAGCTGCTCGCGCACCAGCTCGTACAGCTCCGGGCTGAACGCGATCACCGAGATGCAGGCGGTGTTGCCTTTGTCGCCGGACCGCACGTGGGCGACGTTGCGCAATTGCATCAGCATGGATCAGCTCTCGTACATGTTGATCGACCACGGCACCTTGGCGCGCGGCGTCAGGCTGGACCACACGCCGATGACCTCGCGCGTCCGGTCCTGGTGGGGGACGCGCTTGCCGGTCATGCCGACGCCGGAGATCGCCATGCCGTCCACCTCGCGGCCGATCTTGTTGGCCTCCTCGCGCGTCAGCGTGCGGGCGGCGACTCGTACCGCGACCTCGTACGGCTCCTCGCGGTCGGTCGGCGATGCCGCGCCGTGGATGGCGTTCACCCCAATGAAGTCGATGCGGATGTCTTCCGCCTTCAGGCCGACGATCTTGAACCGCTCCTCCAGGATGCGCCGCGCGAGCTTTGCGCGGCCGAGCGCGCCGGGGCCGGCGTAGAAGAACATGTCCTCGCCGATGAAGCCCTCGGTGCAGCCGATCGACACTTTCAGCGTCAGCGTGCGCGGCTTGCCGGAGACGCCGCTGATCCGCACGCGGTCGGGTCCGATCTCGTCGAGCCGCGCGGTGGTGAAGTCCACCACGACGTCCGGCGTGATGTAGTTCGCCGGGTCGTGGACCTCGTACAGGACCTGTTCCTTCACCGTCATCGCCGTGATCGCCCCGCCGGTGCCCGCCACCTTGGAGATCACCGCGCTGCCGCTCTCGTCCACCTCGGCGATCGGGAAGGCGAGGTTCCACGGCTCCGGCACGTCTTTGATCCCCG
>DATEQV010000540.1:0-5004 GCA_035272265.1 Acidisphaera sp.
GGCTATAGCCAGTCGCTGCGTTTGTTGCCCGGCGCGATGGCCGCCAGCAACGACGGGCGCTCGGAGAACCGCTCCGAGGTCAAGCGCGCGCTGATCAATCAGGCACTCGTCAAGCTCGACGGTATGTGCCGCTGATCGCACCGGGTGATCCGCTGAGCGGGGTCATAGTCACGCACGGCCGTCAACTCGGCGCCATCACGCAGCGCGTGGTGGTCGCAGAGCCTCGTCAACCTCGGGCGGCAGATCGAGCGTCATGGCGACGCCGGCCGGCGCCCAGAGATGCGGGAACAGCCGCTCGCTCTCGCCCAAGGGAAAGGCAATCCGCAGCGGGGCATCCTTCGCCCCGGTCAGTAGGCCCCGATCGACCAGGGGACGTATGAGCCGTCGCGCCTGGCGCTCGCTCACGCCCAGCAACCCCGGGACACCACCCCGGGACACCACACCGAACAGCAGGGCCTGTTCCAGGAGTGGCTGCACTCGGGGATCGAGTCGTTTGCCGGCAGCTTCAGCGGCAACGAACTCACCGACGCGGCCTGCAAGGGCTTCAGGCGCGAGCAGCGCCCGCATGAAACGGACCTGATCGATACAGGCGGCAAGAAAGAAGCGGCAAAAATCCGCCAGCCGCCCATCGGATAGAATGCCCCGTCCGTCCAGCGCGCCCTGCGGCGGGTCGTCAGCCCGGGCCAAATAGGCGCGATACGCATCGACGTTGCGCGCCAAGCCGCGCGCCACAGACCATAACGGAGATCCGACCCCGGCCCGGCGTAGCAGCGCGTGCGAGAGCAACCGGGCGACCCGGCCGTTGCCGTCGGAGAACGGGTGGACCCACAGCAAGCGATGATGCGAAGCGGCGACCGCCACCAGCCGTTCCGCCCGGCCGAAGCGTTCCGGCGCGTATTCATCGACGCGTGCCATCCAGCTCGATAGCTCATCAGCCGGCGGCGCGACGTGTGCGCCGACCTTCACGTTCCCTCCCCGCCACTGTCCCGGTATCACCTCGACCCGGCGCACGCTTCCGAGTTCCTCGACCCACCGAAGGCTATCGGGGAGGCGATCATAGAATTGCCGGTGAATCTCGGCAGCCAGTGCGGACAACGGCTGGTTGGCGTCGATCGCATCCGTGTCGATGGCTGCCTGAACAGCGATATGCGCCGCCGCCTCGAGCTGGAGATCACGCCGCTTCGGCTCCGTCGCGAAATCGGCGTGGAGCGCGCGCTCGATATCGACGGGGAGCGTATCGTGGCCCTCGATCAGGTTGCTGTAGTAGCAGTTCATGCCGCGAACGAGGTCGCCCACGGCAGCGGCCGTTCCGGGCGCCAAGCGCCCGGCCAAGCCTGCCGCGTCCTCTCCCAGCAAGAAGGCGGCATCGCGCAGCCCCTTCCAGGCGGGATGGTCCTCAGCGGGAAGCAAGGTCAGGGAAGCTGGTCCGGCGTTTGGCATGGCGAGATGGCCGGCTGAATAGACGAGCTATCAAGCTGAATTACAAGAATGAATCCGATTTTCGTGAGCGGATATGGCCGGCTTCATGGCCGGCTCGACCAGTAGGGCTGTAAAGCCGCCCGTCCGAGCTCAACCTGCCGGGGCTAACGCCACTGCCGAACACTTGAGCCGTCAGAAGCCTCATCCCGCCGCGATCGTCGCCAACGACCGGCGGGTACGCCGGATAGGAGCCTGATCCCGCCACGGCCTCGCACGAGGCCGCCCGCGCAGCGGGTAGGCCGCTGCGTAAATCGGGGCAAGCCGAACCATCTCCGCCGTCACGGCGACCCGCCGATCCGCCGGAAGGCGGTAATGGCGCGATGATCGCAGGATCGTTATCGCCGGCAATCGCCCCTTGAGGCTTCCCGCCACTTGCCGTTCGCAAACCGCTTAGTCGGCGGTTGCCCTTGGGCAGCCGCGATGAGCCCGCGATTGCCGTTCGCAAGCTTGCTCGCGAAGACGGGGCCGCACGAATTCGATTTTGACAACTGCCTGACAGTACTGAGGGAGAGACCGGTGGACCTATGCCGAGTACGACGGCGCTCCGCATTCCGCGTCCGGCGACCCGGGCCAGGTCATCGCGTCAGCACCCGCGCGCAGTCGCCGTTCGCAAGATGCGTTGGCACCATCCCGCGCATGCCAGCCACCGCTCGCGAACAAGCTTCTCTCAATACACTACGGCATCTCTCCGCTGTCGCGACTGCCCCTGTCGCTACGCTCTGCGCTCGCTGGCTGCCGGAGCGCACTTCATGCGGCGCCGGCGTACCGGCTTGTGACGTGGTCATCGCCGTTCGCAGAGCCCTGTGCTCTTGGGGCCATCCCAGTAGCCCGGAGAACTAACGTGCTTACGCGCAGAGTTTCCCTGGTCCTCATAGCCGTTGCCTCAAACAGCGCCCTGTCCGAACGCTCTCGTGACTTTCCTTGTCAGCGCCGCAGTTGATCGGTCGCCGCAGGAGATTGGGCCTCGCATGACCTCGCCCCGCTTGCCGGATCGGAGAGGGCCGACGTGACGATAGAGCGCGAGGGGCCGCCAGGGCTTGGCATCGTCAACGACGAACTGGCGTTGGCGCTCGGCCGCGCGCTGTTGCGGGTGATCATCGAGCACTTGCCCAAGGCCGAGCCCGCGCTGGCGCCGGCCGAACCGCAGGCGCCCGACCCGCTTGAAGGCCGCGTGACCGTCTCGCTATCCGAGGCAGTGCAGCTCAGCGGACGGTCACGGACGTGGTGGTTCGAAGCGCGCCGCGACGGTCGGGTCAAGGCAGTTCGGGTCGGCGGCGTCGACATGATCCCGACCACGGAACTGCGCCGTATTCAGCGCCTTGGAACGCGGCCTCCGAAGCGACAGCACTCAAGCTCGACTGCGTGACGCTCCGATCCGGCTTCCAGTGACGTCTGGCGGCTGTTCAAGTGGCACGTTCAGCTGCGGCGGCGGGCGCTTCCGATCTCCGATCCGGTCACGAAGGTGCCCCACCGCTCCATCACCGCGCGGCGCTGCTCCAAAAGATCGGACCGCTGGTACGCGCGGGTGACCGGGGCCGCCCGATGGGCGAGCGCGGCCTCGGCGATCTCATGCGAAACACCCGTATCGGCGGCCCAGCTTCGGAACGCGCTGCGCATCCCGTGCGCGGTGCTGTCCACCCCGGAGCGTTCGAGGATGCGGAGCATTGACGCGGTGCTGATCGGCCGGTCCTTCCGCGTCAGGCTCGGGAACACGTGCGCGTTGAGACGCACGGCGGCGAGCTGGCGCAACAGGACAATTGCGGGATCCGTCAGCGGCACGCGATGAGTGCGGCGCGTCTTCGACCTCGAGCCGCCGATGGTCCAAAGCCGGCGATCGAAGTCGACCTCGCCCCAGGTCGCCTCCGCAATCTCCGACGGGCGGGCTGCGGTCAGCATCGCGAACCGAAGGGCCATCGGCGCGATGCCGCCCCGCTCGGCCAAATCTCGCCACAACGCCGGCGCCTCACCCCAGGCGATCGCTCGCACGTGCTGCGGCTGCCGGACCTGCGACGGGCGAGGCAGGATCGCGCTCAAATTGGAGCGCCACAAGAACGGATTGCCCGCCTGACGGTCGCGCCATCCTCTGGCGACCGCGTGGTCGAGCACCGCCTCGGCGACCCGCCTCGCCTTGCCGGCGCGCACCGGAATTCGCGGCCAAAGCGGGCGCAAGGCCCGGAGCGCATCGTCGACGGAGAGGCTGGCGACCGGCACCTGCCCGAGCTGGCGGCAAAGCAACCTGCACAGCCCCTCCACCGAGCTGACCGTGCGCGGACGCCAGCCCGCCCTGCGGTCGCCGATGTACTCGCTGCAGGCCGCCTCGAACGTGCGGCTCACGCCCGCCTTCGCCTGCACGCCCTGGCGCTTCGCCGCCAACGGGTCGACCCCCTGCGCAAGGAGGCGACGCGCATCGGCGGCGCGGTCCCTCGCTTGCGCAAGCGAGACGGCCGGAAAGGGCCCGAGGCCCATCGCCCCGCGCACCCCGTTGCACTCATAGTTGAACGTCCAGCTTCGCGAGCCGGTCGGCTTCACTTCGAGGATCAGCGAACCGCCGTCCGAGTGCCGGCCTGGGGGGAGTCTGGGGATGTCGTGGACGCGGAGCTTGCCGACCGTGCGCATGTGGGATTCGAACCTGTGCTCTGTCCCCGGTTTCGGTTTGGACGGTGCCAATCCGGCGTGAACAGCTTGACGGGCAGAATACCCTGAAAACCTTGAGTTTGTCGTGCTTTATGAACGCCACCGTTCACGCCGGAACGTGGCCTTGGCGTCCCGTACGGGATTCGAACCCGTGTTACCAACGTGAAAGGCTGGTGTCCTGGGCCTCTAGACGAACGGGACAAGGCGGCGGTGGGTAGCGGAGGGGGTCCCCTCGGTCAAGGAACCACCACGCAACCGCCCTAAGCCGCCAGCGAGGCATCGCTCAGATGCAGCCCCACCGTCTCCGCACCGTTGTACACCTCGGCGCGCAGATGCCCCGCCAGGTGCAGCAGCCGCCCGTCCTGCGCCAGAAGCGCCGACGCAAGCGCGCCCTCGCCGGCGCGGAACAGCACCGCCTTCAACCGCCCACCGTCCTCGCCCTCGACAAAGGCTCGCACCGTGCCGCCGTCGCGCCCCACCCGGTCGGCGCGCGACACGCGGCAACGCGCCAGCGCGAACACCGGCTCGTCGTTGCCGTTGCCGAACGGCGCCAGCCGCGCCACCTCGCCCGCCAGCGCGCAGGTCGCCGCCGCGACCGACAGCGTACCGGCCACCGGCAGGTCCGCCGCCGCCGGCAGCAACGCCGCCGCCGCTAGGCGGTCGTTCAGCCACGCGTGGAACTCCGCCAGACGCGCCACGGCGAACGAGAAACCGGCCGCCATCGCATGGCCGCCGCCGGTCAGCAGCAGCCCAGCCTGACGCGCCGCGATCACCGCGCCGCCCAGATCGAGCCCCGGCACCGAACGGCCCGACCCTTTCGCCACGCCATCGGCGATCGCGGCCACGCACGCCGGACGGTTCTGCCGCTCGCGGATGCGCCCGGCGACGATG
>DATEQV010000541.1:0-6341 GCA_035272265.1 Acidisphaera sp.
TTCCCGGCCGCCTTCTCCGCTGCGATGATCGCGGGGGCGACGGGCGAGCAGATGCTGCTCGCCTACATCGTCGGCATGGAAGTCTCCGCGAGGATCGGCGCGGTCGCGCGCGGCGCGTTCCATGATCACGGGTTCCATCCGACCGGTGTGGCGGGCGTGTTCGGGGCGACGCTGATCGCGGGCCGGCTGTTCGGGCTGACCGCGCGGCAGATGGCGGCGGCACAGGGCATCGCGCTGTCCATGGCATCGGGAAGCCTGGAGTTCCTGGAGGACGGCGCGTGGAACAAGCGCATGCACCCCGGCTGGGCGGCGCAGGCCGGCATCACCGCGGCCGCGATGGGGCGCGCGGGATTCGTCGGTGCCACCAGCCCGTACGCGGGGCGGTTCGGGCTGTACAACCTCTACAGCGCGGGTGGCCTGGCGCGGCAGAACCTGGCGCTGGCGACCGCCGGGCTGGGCGAGGTGTGGGAGCTGGAGCGCACGGCGATCAAGCCGTTCCCGGCCTGCCACTTCACGCACGCCTGCGTCGATGCGGCGCTGCTGCTGCGTCAGCAGGGACTGCGGCCGGAGCAGGTGGAGCGCATCGAGGCGCTGATGCCCGAGACGGTGATTCCGATCGTGTGCGAGCCGGCGGCGAACAAGAAGCGCCCGGCGAACACGTACGACGCGCAGTTCTCGATCCCGTTCCTGGTCTCGGCGGCGCTGGTGCGCGGGCGGCTGACGCTGGCCGAGCTGGACGCGCTGGGCGATGCCGAGGTGCTCGCGCTGGCCGACCGCGTTGGCTACGCGATCGACCCGAACTCGCCGTTCCCGCGCAGCTATTCGGGCGAGCTGGTGGTGCACACCAAGGATGGCCGTGTGCTGCGCCACCGCGAGGAGGTGAACCGGGGGGCGACGGATCGCCCGCTGTCGAACGACGACATCGTGGCGAAGTTCGACGGCAACGCCGCCATCGCGATGAACGCGGAGACCGCCGCGAAGGTGCGCGCCGCGGTGCTCGGGATCGAGCGCACGCCGGCCGTGGCCACGTTCGCGGCGGCGCTTTGACCATGAACGTCATCACGCCGGTCGACGCAGCGGGCGACGAGCAGGAGCGGCTGATCCTCGATTCCGTCGATCGATTCCTGGAGCGGCACGTGCGGCCGGTCGCCATGCAGCTCGAGCACGACGACGAATACCCCACTCAGATTGTCGAGCGCATGAAGGAGCTTGGGCTGTTCGGCGCGGTGATCCCGGCGGAGTACGGCGGGCTGGGCCTGCGCCCTTCGACCTACGCAAAGATCATCGAGCGGATCGCGACGGTGTGGATGTCGGTGTCCGGCATCATCAACTCGCACCTGATCATGGCGTGGATCGTCAACAAGATGGGCACGGAGGCGCAGAGGCGCGCATTCTTGCCTCGGTTCGCGACCGGCGAACTGCGCGGCGGCTTGGCGCTGACGGAGCCTGATGCCGGCACCGACCTTCAGGCGATCCGCACTACGGCGAAGCGCGTCGGGGACGAGTACGTGGTGAACGGCACGAAGACCTGGATCTCCAACGGCATCGAAGGCAGCTGCTTCGCGCTGCTGGTGAAGACCGATCCCCACGCCGATCCGCGCCACAAGGGTATGAGCATGCTGCTGGCGGAGAAGGGGCCGGGGTTCCGGGTCGGGCGCAAGCTGCACAAGCTCGGCTACAAGGGAATCGACAGCGCGGAGCTGGTGTTCGAGGACTACCGCGTGCCGGCCGACCGGCTGATCGGCGAGGTCGAAGGGCGCGGCATGGTGTGCGCCATCGCGGGGCTGGAGTTGGGGCGTGTCAACGTGGCGGCGCGCGGCGTGGGTATCGCGCAGGCGGCGCTGGACGAGGCGGTGCGCTATAGCCAGCAGCGCAAGACGTTCGGCAAGCCGATCTGCGAGCATCAGGCGATCGCGCTGAAGCTGGGCGACATGGCGACACGGGTGGCCGCGGCGCGACTGCTGACGGAGGCGGCGGCGTACGCGCTGGATCGCGGCGAGCGCAGCGACTACGAGGCCGGGATGGCGAAGCTGTTCGCGACCGAAGCGGCAATGGAGAACGCCACCGAGGCGATGCGCATCTTCGGCGGCTACGGGTACAGCCGCGAGTTCGTGGTCGAGCGGCTGTACCGCGACGCGCCGCTGCTGGTGATCGGCGAGGGCACCAATGAGATGCAGCGCCTGATTATCGCCAAGCGCCTGATCGAGCGTAACCGGATTTGACGGGGACTGCGCGATGACGGCGAATCTTCCGCTCGATGGGGTCACCATCATCGCGATCGAGCAGTATGGCGCGGGTCCGTTCGGGTCGATGTTCCTCGCCGATCTCGGCGCCGAGGTCATCAAGATCGAGAACCCGGCGGAGGGCGGCGATGTCGGCCGCCATGTCGGGCCATTCACGTTCGGCCCCGGCGACACGCACTTCTTCCAGTCGTTCAACCGCAACAAGCGGTCGGTGACGCTGAACATCAAGGCGCAAGAGGGGATGGCGCTGCTGCGCGCGCTGATCCGCGAGGCGGACGCGGTGCTCGACAATCTGCGCGGCGACCTGCCGGAGAAGCTGGGCCTGACCTACGAGGCGCTGAAGGAGATCAACCCGGCGATCGTCTGTGCGCACCTTTCCGCGTATGGCCGCGACGGTCCGCGGCGGAGTTGGCCGGGCTACGACTACCTGATGCAGGCGGAGGCCGGATATCTGAGCTTGACCGGCGAGCCGGACGGGCCGCCGAGCCGGTTCGGCCTTTCGATCGTCGACATGATGACCGGGCTGACCGCGGCGTTCGCTCTGGTGTCCGGCGTGCTCGGCGCGCGGCAGACCGGGCGCGGCATGGACGTGGACGTGAGCCTGTTCGATACGGCGCTGCAGAACCTGAGTTACCTCGCGACTTGGTACCTGAACGCCGGACACGTCCAGGGGCGCGAGACGCGGTCGGCGCATCCGTCGCTGACGCCGTCGCAGCTGTACCGCACGAAGGACGGCTGGCTGTTCCTGATGTGCAACAAGGAGAAGTTCTGGCCGATCCTGTGCGACAAGATCGGCCGGCCGGAGTGGAGCACCGATTCCAGGTTCGCTCGCTTCAAGGATCGGCTGGCCAACCGCGCCTCGCTGACGGCGGAGCTGGACGGCGTGTTGTCCGTGCGCACGACGGCCGAGTGGCTGGATCTGTTCGGCGGGACTGTACCGGCCGCGCCCGTCTATGACGTGGGACAGGCGCTCGACAATCCGTTCGTGCGCGACACCGGGCGCGTCGCGTCGTACGAGCGGCACGACGGCGGGGCAGTGACGATGCTGACCGGCGCCGTGCGGGTGAACTTGCAGGCGGCGCCGTGCCGTGCCGCTCCCGCCCTGGGCGCCGATAACGCCACGGTGTTCGCGCGCATCGGAGTGGACGACGAGGCGGTGGACGAGTTGCGACGGCGCGGCGTCGTATGAAGCCGGTGCCGCAGTTCGGGGACCGTGGCATGACCGACGCCCCTGTCGCCCGCTATTTGCAAGTGGCTCTGGCGCTCGAGCAATCGATCACGGCTGGTGCGTATCCGGTCGGGACGCTGATCCCGACGGAGAACGAGCTCGCCGCGGATTTCGGCGTCAGCCGGCAGACCGTGCGCCAGGCGATTTCGCATCTGCGGTCGCGCCGCTTGCTGTCGGCCCGCAAGGGCGTCGGCACTCGCGTGGAGGCGGCCAGTCCGGCCACCGGCTACTATCACACGATACAGTCGCTGACCGAGCTGTTCCGCTACGCCAAGGAAACCGTCTTTCGCGTGGAGAAGACCGCGCGGGTGAGGGCTTCCGGGTCGCTGGCGACCGAATTGCGGTGCCGTGCCGGTCGGAGTTGGCTGCGGCTGGACGGATCGCGGGAGCAGGCGGGCGTCGCGGCGCCGCTCGGCGCGATGGTGGTGTATGTCGACGCGCGGTACGCCGAGCCGTTCGATCAGCCGCAGGTCCACGCGTCCGCGATCTTCTCGCAGATCGAGCTTCAGTATGGCGAGACGATTGCCGAAGTGGAGCAGGACATCGAGGCGACGATGCTGGATCGGGAGACGGCGGAGCGCCTGAAGGCCGCGCCGGGAAGTCCGGCCCTGCTTGTGACTCGCCGCTACTTCGCCGCCGGTCACCGGCTGATCGAGCTGTCGCGCACGCTGCATCCGGCCGACCGGTTCCGCTATTCGATGACGCTGCGGCGGCAGTGAGCTGGAGCGGTTCCAGCCTGACTGGACTCGGGCAGCCGTTCCACTACCGTCATGGCCGGGCTTGGCCCGGCCATCCACGACTTCGCCGGCGCTGGAAAGCAAGAGAGTCGTGGATGGCCGGCACGGGGGCCGGCCATGACGCGGAAAGGGCGATCGCGCTCAGTGTGACTACGGCCTACATCTTCGGATAACCGACCGTCTGGGCGAAAGTGACGAACTGCTCCTGGTCGAGCAGCATCGTGTTCTTCAGGGCCACGTAGTCGATGGAGCCGCGGAACACCGTCGCGAGCCCCTCCGAGGCGCAGAACAGATAGACGTTCTGGCCGATGAAGCCGGTGTCGACCGACGCAAACAGACGCCGTTCGGCAGGGGCGAGGTCCAGCATGCGCTCGCCGTGCGCGACATAGACCAAATCGAGCGGCGCGTCGCCCACGAAGTCCTGCCGCCCGGTCCTGCTGCGGATGTCGGCCGCCAGATAGGGCAGCAGCGCGTGGCGGTCCGGCGCGTAGCGCCAAACGCCGTCCGCCATCGCCGCGTAGATGTCGATCACCATCTCATGCCGCCAGTACGGTGCCGTGCGTCCGTCGATCGACGGTCGGTTGATGCCGTAGGCGGACCACAGGAGGTTCGACAGCACCTGCATCTCGAGCGGCCGGCTGGCATAGTCCCGGATGGAGCGGCGCAGCATCAGCGCCTCGCTGAGCGGCTTGCCGCCTGCGGTCCATGGGGGCGGCAACTGTCTGATCTCCATGTGCTGATCCTGCCTCGGCTGTGCCTTCACGCCGGCCTCGACGGCCGCGCTCGCCAGCAGCCCCGCACCGACCTGCCTGCGTGTGATGCCCATCTCGCCCCCCGGTTACGGAGTCCGAGCGCTCTCGTTGCCAACGTGTCGAGACGACGTCATTGATGCAGCTCAAAGGATCGCCGTCAGCGCGTCATGCGCGGGTAGGTGCGCGTGGCGATGGCCACGAAGACGGTCGAGAAGGCGACCAGCACCAGGCAGTCCAGGCCGATGCCGAACTTGCTGGCCGCCCCGCGCAGCATCAGGGCGCGCAGCGCGTCCACCTCGTAGGTCAGCGGGTTGAGCAGCGAGATCGTACGCAGCCATGCCGGCATGATGTCGATCGGGTAGATCGCGTTGCTGGCGAAGAAGATCGGCATCGTCAGCACTTGGCCGATGCCCATGAACCGCTCTCGCGTGCGTACGATGCAGGCGATGATGAGCGAGAAGGTCGAGAACAGCCCCGAGCCGAGGGCGATCAGGCCGATGACCCCCAACAGGTTCAGCGGATTGAGGTCGATCGCAATGCCCAGCGCGCCGGCGAGCAGATAGACCACGACCGCCTGCGACAGGCCGCGCACCCCCGACGACACCGCCTTGCCGAGCACGATGGCGCTGCGCGGCGCTGGGCTGACCATGTAGCGGTGCAGCACGCCGAGGTCGCGCTCCCAGATCGCGGCGATGCCGTAGAAGATCGCCGCGAACAGCACGCTCTGTGCCAGAATGCCGGGCGCGAGGAAGTCGAGATAGCGGATGTTGCTGCCGCTCAGCCCGCGCACTTGCGCCATCACCTCGCCGAACAGCAGCAGCCAGATCGCCGGCTGGATCGCGCGCGTGAGCAGCTCGTTCGGGTCGTGCACGAGCTTGCGGATCTCTGCGTCCGCCACCGCCTGCACCTGGGTGAGATAGCCGCCGATGCGGCGCAGCGGATCAGCCATGTTCGCGCTCGGCCCGGCGTGCGAGGCGGACGCCGCGGAAGTCGCCCTCGGTCTCCACGTCGGCTCCGGCGACGCGGGCGAACACGTCGTCGAGCGTCGCATCCGGCCCGATCTCGGCGCACAGCTCGGCGGGCGTTCCCACCTTCTCCAGCCGGCCTTGATGCAGAATGCCGACGCGGTCGCACAGCGCCTCGGCTTCTTCCATGACGTGCGTGGTGACCAGGATGGTCGTGCCGTAGCGGTCGCGCAGGTCGCGCACGTGCTGCCACACTTGGTGGCGGGCGACCGGGTCGAGGCCGACGGTGGGTTCGTCCATGATCAGCACGGGCGGACGGTGCAGCGTGCTTTGCGCGATCTCCAGCCGGCGCACCATGCCGCCGGAATACTGGCGCGCCAGCCGGTCGGCGGCGTCGGCGAGGCCGGTGCGGTGCA
>DATEQV010000542.1:0-8882 GCA_035272265.1 Acidisphaera sp.
CGCCGCACGCGACCGCGCCGCCCAGGCCGTCGTGCGCAAGTCCGCGCAGGCGCCCGATCGTCCCGCCGAGCCACCTTCCGACGCCGTGCGCCCCGATCCGCCCGCCACCCCTTCCGGCGTTCGCATCGCGCTCGCGCCGCCCGCAGGCGCAAATGCCGGGAACGACCTGAAAATCGGCGCCGCCCGCCCGACGATTCCGCCGCCGAAAGCGCCGAGAACGTCGTACCCCACCGCGCCTTCGGCTCGCGGTCGCAACGACGCTGTCGTGGCAAGTCCTGAAGTCCAGAACCCATCTACCCCGTCATCGCGAGCGAAGCGTGGCGATCCAGGGCCGCGTGACAAACGCCTGCCGTGCGGCCCTGGATCGCCACGGCGCAACGCGCCTCGCGATGACGGACATGAGTCGCACGGCCTGCAACTTGATAGTGGTCCGGCTCCCGCCCAGGCCGCGAGCCTAATCCGCCGCCTCGGCCTCGCTGCCCTCGTCGACGGCGAGCATCGAATTGGCCACCACGCCGGACTGCTCGCGCACGCGCTTCTCGATCGTGTCCGCCACTGCCGGATGCTCGCGCAGGAACGTCTTGGCGTTCTCCCGCCCCTGGCCGATGCGCTGGCTGTCGAAGCTGAACCACGCGCCCGACTTCTCGACCACGCCGGCCTTCACGCCCAGGTCGATCAGCTCGCCCACCTTGCTGATGCCCTCGCCGTACATGATGTCGAACTCCACCTGCCGGAACGGCGGCGCCAGCTTGTTCTTCACCACCTTCACCCGGGTCTGGTTGCCGACCGTCTCCTCGCGTTCCTTGATCGCGCCGATCCGCCGGATCTCCAGCCGGATCGAGGCGTAGAACTTCAGCGCGTTGCCGCCCGTGGTGGTCTCCGGGTTGCCGAACATCACGCCGATCTTCAGCCGGATCTGGTTGAGGAAGATGAGCATCGTCTTCGAGCGCGACACGTTGCTGGTCAGCTTGCGCAGCGCCTGGCTCATCAGGCGGGCCTGCAGGCCGACATGGCTGTCGCCCATCTCACCCTCGAGCTCCGCGCGCGGCACCAGTGCCGCCACGCTGTCGATCACCACCACGTCGACCGCGCCGGAGCGCACGAGGGTGTCGCAGATCTCCAGCGCCTGCTCGCCGGCGTCGGGCTGGCTGATCAGCAAATTGTCGACGTCCACGCCGAGCTTGCGGGCATACAGCGGATCGAGCGCGTGCTCGGCGTCGATGAACGCACAGGTGCCGCCGCGCTTCTGCGCCTCGGCGATGGCGTGCAAGGCCAGCGTGGTCTTGCCCGAACTCTCCGGGCCGTAGATCTCGATGATGCGGCCGCGCGGCATGCCGCCGACGCCCAGCGCCAGATCCAGGCCGAGCGAGCCCGACGGGATCACCTCGATCTGCTCGTCGATGCCGCGCTGGCCCATGCGCATGATCGAGCCCTTGCCGAAGGCGCGTTCGATCTGCGTCAGCGCGGCGTCGAGTGCCTTGTTCTTTTCCATGCGCGGGGCCCCTGGAGGGTTTGGGTGCTGCAACCTTGCCGCGAGGGTCTGGCGCGCGGCTCGCCCTTGGATTGTGGCGCACTCTGGCAGGGCGCGAACGAAGCCGCAACCTTTTACGCGAAGCTCATTAACCGTTTGTTCTATACTTGTTCGCGGCCGATTCGGGAAGTGTGCTCCATGACATTCCCGTGGAAACCCCCCTGGAGGGCGCTGCCATGAGGCGGGCGCGGATGGCAGGTCCGGCGTCATGGTGTAGAGGGCCGCCATGAGAGGCACCGCATGACCGCGCAGTCCCCCGCCGCCGCGCTGGAGCCCGAGCTCGCCGGCCCGATCGTGCTGGCGCTGCCGAAGGGCCGCATCCTGTCCGAGGCCGGCGCGCTGCTCGGCCGCGCCGGCATCGTCCCGGCGCCCGACTACGCCGACGAGGACAGCCGGCGGCTGCGCTTCCCGACCAACGACCCGGACATCGACGTCGTGCGGGTGCGCCCGTTCGACGTCGCCACCTTCGTCGCCTTCGGCGCGGCGCAGATCGGCATCTGCGGCGCCGACGTGCTGATGGAGTTCGACTACCCGGAGATCTACGCCCCGCTCGATCTCGGCATCGGCGTCTGCCGCGTCTCGGTGGCCGAGCCCGAGGAGACCGCGGGGACCGACGATCCCCGCCTGTGGTCGCGCGTGCGGGTGGCGACCAAGTATCCCAACATCGCGCGGCGGCACTTCGCGGCGCGCGGCGTGCAGGCCGAGGTCGTGCACCTCAACGGCGCGATGGAGCTGGCGCCGAGCCTCGGCCTGTCCCGCGTCATCGTCGACCTGGTGGCGACCGGCTCGACGCTGAAGGCCAACGGTCTGGTGGAGACCGAGGTGATCGCGCAGATCACCAGCCGCCTGATCGTCAACCGCTCGGCGCTGAAGACGCGGCCGGAGGTGATCGGCGACTGGATCGGCCGTTTCCGCCGCGCCATGGAGGTCTGATGCGCCGCCTGACGGCGGGCGCGCCGGGCTTCGACGCCGCGTTCGACGCGCTGCTGAACGACGCGCGCGAGACCACCGCAAAGGTGGACGCGGCGGTGGCCGACATCATCGCGGATGTGCGCGCGCGCGGCGACGCGGCGCTGGTCGAGTACACAAGCCGGTTCGACCGCGCGGAGGTTTCAGCCGATACCATCCGCGTGACCGAAGAGGAGATCGACGCGGCGACATCGGGCGTGAGCGTCGAGCTGCGCGAGGCGCTCGACCTCGCGGCCTCTCGCATCGACGCGTTCCACCGCGCGCAGATTCCGTCCGACCTGCGCATGACCGACGCTGCCGGGCTGACCTTGGGGATGCGCTGGACGCCGCTCGACGCGGTCGGCCTGTACGTGCCGGGCGGCAAGGCGGCGTATCCGTCGTCGGTGCTGATGAACGCGATCCCCGCGACGGTGGCCGGCGTCGGGCGGATCGCGATGTGCGTGCCCGCGCCCGACGGCGTGCTGCCGCCGCTGGTGCTGGCGGCCGCGCGGCGGGCCGGCGTGACCGAGGTCTATCGCGTCGGCGGCGCGCAGGCGATCGCCGCGCTCGCGTACGGCACGGCGACGATTCCCGCGGTGGATCGCATCGTCGGCCCCGGCAACGCCTACGTCGCCGAGGCCAAGCGGCAGGTGTTCGGCCGCGTCGGCATCGACAGCATCGCCGGCCCGTCCGAAGTCGTGGTGCTCGCTGACGCGTCGAACGATCCCCGTCGCGTGGCCGTCGATCTGCTCGCGCAGGCCGAGCACGACGAGGCGGCGCAGGCGATCCTGATCACGGACGATAGCGGTTTCGCCGATCGCGTGTCGGCGTCGGTGGAGGCGGAGCTGCGCGCGCTGCCTCGCGCGGCGATCGCGGGGGCGAGCTGGCGCGACCACGGTGCCATCATCGTGGTGCCCGACTGGGACGCGGCGGTGGAGCTGACCAACCGCCTCGCACCGGAGCATCTGCAGATCATGACGCGGGATCCCGAGGCGCTGTTCGCCCGCATCCGGCACGCCGGCGCGGCGTTCCTCGGCGCGTGGTGTCCGGAGGCGGTGGGCGACTACGTCGCCGGCCCGAACCACGTGCTGCCGACCGGCCGCACGGCGCGCTTCGCCTCGGGGCTGAGCGTGTTCGACTTCCTCAAGCGCACCACCTGGGTCGCCGCCGATGAGGCCGCCTTGCACCGCGTCGGTCCCGCGGCGGTCGCATTGGCCGAGGCCGAGGGCCTGCAGGCGCACGCCCGCAGCATCGCGCTGCGGCTGGGCCAGGGGACGCGCCAGGGATGAACGCTGGGAGGCGTGCGATGGACGTGATGGCCTGGTACCGCGACAACAAGCTGCCGTTTGCGGAGATGCTCGGCATGACGCTCGTCAGTGCCGCGCCCGATCGCATCGTCGGCGAGATGACGGTGCGCGAGGATCTGTGCACGCGTCCGGCGGTGGCGCATGGCGGGGCGATCATGGCGTTCGCCGACACGCTCGGCGCGCTCGGCACGATCGCCAACCTGCGCGAGGGCGCGGGCACGACGACGATCGAGAGCAAGACCAACTTCGTCGGCGCCGCACCGGCGGGCACGCGGCTGATCGGCGAAACCACGCCGGTGCATCGCGGCGGCCGCACGATGGTGTGGCAGACGCGGATCACCACCGAGGCGGGCAAGCTCGTGGCGCTGGTGACGCAGACGCAGCTGGTGCTGTAGGTCCGCGCGGCCCCGCTTCGCCAATGCTGTCGTTGATCGCCCTCGCTGTCGCCGGCTTTCGTCGCGGGCGCGCAGAACGCGATGGCGGGCGGCGGATCGTTCGTCACGCTGCCCGCGCTGCTGCTGGCGGGGCTGCCGTCGGTGACGGCGAACGCGTCGAGCACCGTCGCGCTGTTCCCCGCGAGCCTCGCCAGCACCTGGGCCTATCGCGCCGACCTGCAGCCGCTGGCCGGCATCCCGGCGCCGCTGCTGCTCGTCATCAGCCTGGCCGGCGGACTGGCGGGCGCGGTGCTGCTGCTGACCACGCCGAACGCAGCGTTCGACAAGGTGCTGCCGTTCCTGCTGCTGCTCGCGACGATCGCCTTCGCGTTCGGCGGACGGATCAGCGCTTGGCTGCAGCGGCGGACGTGGATCGGGCGCGGGACGCTGGTGGCGTCGCAAACCGTCCTGTCGGTCTATGGCGGCTATTTCGGCGGCGCGGTGGGCATCATGATGATGGCGGTGTGGTCGTTGCTCGGCCGCGGCGACCTCAAGGCGATGAACCCGGTCAAGACGCTGCTGGTCGCGGCGACGAACGCGGTGGCGGTGCTGTGCTTCATCGCGGCCGGCGCGGTGCGCTGGCCGCAGACGTTGGCGATGCTGGGCGGCGCAGTCGCGGGCGGCTATGGCGGCGCGCTGCTCGGGCGCAGACTGTCCTCGGCGGCGATCAGGGCAGGCGTCATCTGCCTGACGGTGGTGATGACGGCGGCGTTCTTCGTGCGCGCGTTCGCGTGGTGAGCAGGACGATGGAGGATGGCGATGGCGGGTGACGGCCACGGTTCGACCGAGGCGCGCGACCGCGCGGCGGCGTTCTGCGCGCGGTTCTCGCTGCGCGTGCCGATTCTGGAGGCGCCGATGGCGGGCGCCTGTCCCGCCTCGCTGGCGGTCGCCGTCGCCAATGCCGGCGGCATGGGCGGCATGGGGGCGCTGCTGACGCAGCCCGACGGAATCCGCGCATGGGCGTCGGAGTTCCGCGCGCAGAGCAACGGATCGTTCCAGCTGAACCTATGGGTGCCGGACCCGCCGCCGGTGCGCGATGCGGCGGCGGAGGCGCGGGTGCGGGACTTCCTCGGCCAGTGGGGGCCACCGGTGCCGGCGGAGGCGGCCGACGCGAAGCCGCCGGATTTCGCCGCGCAACTGGCCGCGTTCCTGGAGGTTCGGCCGCATGCGGTGTCGTCGATCATGGGGCTGTTCCCGGCGGAGTTCGTGGCCGACCTGAAGCGCCTCGGCATCGCGTGGTTCGCGTGTGCGACGACGGTGGCCGAGGCGCTGCAAGCCGAGGCGGCGGGGGCGGACGCGATCGTCGCGCAGGGGATCGAGGCGGGCGGGCATCGCGGCGCGTTCGACGCGGCGCAGGCCGAACGCCAGAGCGCGGGGCTGCTGGCGCTGCTGCCGCGCATGGCGGATCGCGTGCATGTGCCGATCGTCGCCGCGGGCGGCATCGCCGATGGCCGCACGATGGCCGCAGCGCTGACGCTTGGTGCCTCCGCCGTGCAGATCGGCACCGCATTCCTGCGCTGCCCCGAGGCGAAGACCGCTCCTGTTTGGGCCGACGCCCTCGTCGACCTGGAGCCGGAGCAGACGCTGCCCACGCGGGCGTTCAGCGGCCGGCTCGGTCGCGCGGTTGCGGGCGCGTACGCGAAGGCGGCGGCGGACGCCGCCGCGCCGCCGCCGGCGCCGTATCCGGTGCAGCGCGGCCTGACGGCGGCGATGCGAGAGGCCGCGGCGAAGGCGGGCGATATCGACCGCATGCAGGCCTGGGCAGGGCAGTCGGCCGCGCTCGCGCGGGCGGAGCCCGCGGGCGACGTCGTGCGGCGGATCTGGGACGAGGCGCAACGCCTGCTGCCGTAGGTCGGCGCGTCGCGGCCTGCTAAACAGCGACGGGACGGTTGCGGGGGGAGCGCGTGGACGACGGCATCGAGCGGGCGCAGGAAGGCATCGAGCACGCGCACCATCACGCCGAGAGCAACCCGTCGGCCAAGTACGTGGCGGTGCTCATCGCGGTGCTGGCGGCGATGCTGGCGATCTTCGAGACGTCGGAGAAAAGCGCGCAGAGCGCCTATCTCGCGCACCACATCTCGCTGAGCGACGACTGGGCGTTTTTCCAGGCGAAGGATCAGCGCGCGACGGCGCGTGCGGTGGAAGCGGAGACGCTGGCGAGCCTGCCGAACGCGTCCGATCCCGCCGTGCAGCAGCGCATCGAGGCCGCGCGCAAGGCGGAGGCGCTGCTGCGCGACGATCCTGAGCACGGCGAGGGGATGAAGCAGCTACGTGCGCGGGCGGAGGCGCAGACCGAACTGCGCGAGGCGTCGCTGCATCGCTACCACGGGCTGGAGACGGTGGTGGGGATGCTGCAGATCGCGATCGTGCTGGCCTCGGTGTCGATCGTGACCTCGATCCGGACGTTGGCCTGGGTGGGCGGGGGTCTGGGCGCGCTGGCGGTGATCGGCGGGGTGGTGCTGTCGCTCGTGTGAGCCGGATCAGCGGTCTGGGGCGGATCACAACCGCGCAACCGCGCTCTACACAGCGCACGACGCCTCGCGTAACAGGCTCGTCACGAAGGGAAGGAACCGTCATGACGAAGCCGATCGCCGTCCGGCGGCGCGGGCTGCCGGCGCCGACTGTGGTGCTGATCCTGCTGTGCGTGATGTACGGCATCACCTACATCGACCGAGTCAATGTCGGCACCGCGGCGAGCGCGATCAAAGCCGAGCTTGGTCTGTCGAACACCGAACTCGGGCTGGTGTTTTCCGCCTTCGCCTACCCGTACGCGCTGCTGCAGATCGGCGGCGGCTGGGTGTCGGACCGGCTCGGGCCGCGCGTGACGCTGACTGTGTGCGGGCTGCTGTGGGCGGTGGCGACCATCCTGACCGGGTTTGCGGGCGGTCTCGTCTCGCTGTTCCTGGCGCGCGTGCTGCTGGGGCTGGGCGAGGGGGCGACGTTCCCGGGGGCCACGCGCGCGATGCAGTCCTGGGTCAGCCGCGAGGCGCGCGGCTTCGCGCAGGGGATCACGCACGCCTGCGCGCGGTTGGGCAACGCGATCACGCCGCCGCTGGTCGCGTGGCTGACGCTGGCGCTGACATGGCGCGGCTCGTTCGTCGTGCTCGGCTGCGTAAGCCTGGTGTGGATCGCCGTATGGGCCTGGTACTACCGCGACGATCCGGCGCGGCATCCCGCCATCACGGCCGCGGACCTTGCGGTGCTGCCGCCGCGGCGTGACGCGGAGAAGCCGCGCGTGCCGTGGGGACCGCTGGTCCGCCGCATGATGCCGGTGACGGTCACCTACTTCTGCTACGGCTGGACGCTGTGGCTGTACCTGAACTGGCTGCCGTCGTTCTTCCTGCACGAGTACAAGCTGGACCTGAAGCACTCGGCGATCTTCTCGTCCGGCGTGTTCTTCGCCGGCGTCATCGGCGACACGTTCGGCGGCCTGCTGACCGACGCGGTCTATCGCCGCACGGGGAGCCTGAAGCGGGCGCGGCGCGACGTGGTGGTGCTGGGGTTCGCGGGGTCGCTCGCATTCCTGATCCCGGTGCTGTTCACGCGCGACCTGACGCTGATGGCCGGCTGCCTGTCGGGCGCGTTCTTCTTCGCCGAGGTGGTGATCGGCCCGATGTGGGCGATCCCCATGGATCGCGCCGCGCTACTCGGGCACCGCGGCGGGGATCATGAACACCGGCAGCGCGGTCGCGGCGATCGCCTCGCCGCTGGCCTTCGGAGTCATCATCGACGCGACGGGCAACTGGGAGCTGCCGTTCCTCGGCTCGATCGGTCTGCTGGCGCTCGGCCTGTGCCTGGCGTTCACCATGCATCCGGAGCGCGCGTTCGAGCCCGACGCGAGCGCGGCGCGGCAGCCGACATGAAACGGCTGATGCTGGCGGCGGCGCTGTTGACGGCGGCGCCGCCGGCGTGGGCTGCCTCACCGTCGTGGCCGGGCGACTTCGTTGGACGGCTCGAGGCGCTGGCGATTCTTCAGACGCTGAACGCCGACCTGCTGAGCCATCCGAGCGCCACCGCGACGCTGGAGCACTGGTGCGCCGAACACCGCCTCGCCGCTGTGCCGCGGCTGTCGGCGGAGCTGGTGCGCGAGGAGAAACCTCTGCCGGAGGCAGACCGTGGGCTGCTGCAGCTCGGACCAAGCGAGGCGGTGACGTATCGCCGTGTGCGACTGACCTGTGGCGACGTGGTGCTGAGCGAGGCCGACAACTGGTATGTCCCATCGCGGCTGACGCCGGAGATGAATCGCCTGCTCGAACAGACCGACACGCCGTTCGGCCGTGCGGTCGCGGCGCTGCATTTCACGCGGCAGACGTTGTCGGCGGAGCTGCTGTGGCATCCGCTGCCCGAAGGGTGGGAGACGGGTCCGATCATCGCGGGACGTGCCGAGCCGGTGCTGGTGCCGGACGTCGTACTGCGGCATCGCGCGGTGCTGTTCACCAGCGAGCACGTGCCGTTCTCGGAGGTGGTCGAGAGCTACACCAGCGGCGTGCTGGCGTTTCCGCCGCCTGCGGTGGAGACGCACTGAGCTCGACTTTCTGCAATTTACGCTGCGAGGCATAGAGTCTGCACGAATCGATTTAGCAAAGCGACTGGCATTATGACGGTATCACTGCCTTGCCGAGACATTGAAAAATCCGGCGGACACCAAAGTGCGCGGCGGAC
>DATEQV010000543.1:0-24217 GCA_035272265.1 Acidisphaera sp.
CCCGGCTTCAGCCGCTCCGCCGTCGCCGGATCGACCGCCGCCAGCCGCGCGTGCAGCGCCTGCGGCCCCTCCGCCGCCAGCAGCCCGCGCGCCTCCTCCCGCACCTGTCGCGAAACCTCCGGCAGGTCCGCGATGCCGTCGCGCAGCGCCTGCAAATAGAGCCCGGTGCCGCCGCACAGGATCGGCACCCTGCCGTCCGCGTTCGCCCGCGCCATCGCCGCCAGCGCCGCGCCGCGCCACCACGCCGCGTTCCCCGGCTCGGCCGCCGGCCGCACGCCGTACAACGCGTGCGGCACCGTCGCCTCGTCCTCCGGCGTCGGCCGCGCCGTCAGCACGAGCAGCTCCCGGTAGCACTGCATCGCGTCCGCATTGACGACGGTGCCCCGCACCCGCTGCGCCAGAGCCATCGCCAGCGCCGACTTCCCGCTGCAGGTCGGGCCTGCGACAATCAGCGCGACCGGATCAGCCACCCCATCTCTCCGAGACAATGCACGTCCTGACCCTGATCGCCGCCCGCGAGGCGGCCACGCTCTCGCCCGGCCTGCTCGCCGCCGTGCGCGACGCGGTGGCCGGCGCGCCGCCCGACATCCTATCCCCCGCCGAGGCCGCCGACATCGCGACCGCCGCGCCGCCCGACATGCACGCCGTCCACGCCGCCCTCGCCGGCGCCCCCGTCGACGCCGTCGCCCAGCCTTCCGGTCCCGACCGGCGCAAGCGCCTGCTGCTCGCCGACATGGACAGCACCATCGTCACCTCGGAGACGCTCGACGAGCTCGCCGACTTCGCCGGGCTGAAGGACCGCATCGCCGCCATCACCCGCCGCAGCATGAACGGCGAGCTCGACTTCGCCACCGCCTTGCGCGAGCGCGTCGCGATGCTGCGCGGCCTCGGCCTGGACGCGCTGGAGAAGACCTGGGAGCGCACGCGCCTGACGCCGGGCGCCGCCACCTTGGTCGCCACCATGCGCGCGCACGGCGCGTTCGCCGCCCTGGTCTCCGGCGGCTTCACCTTCTTCACCGGCCGCGTCGCAACCTTGGTGGGCTTCGACGCGCACCGCGCGAACGTGCTGCTCGACGACGGCGCCGCGCTCACCGGCGCCGTCGCCGAGCCGATCCTCGACCGCGACACCAAGCAGCGCACCCTGCACGAACTGGCGCAGGCGCACGCGATCCCGCTCTCGGCCACGCTGGCCGTCGGCGACGGCGCGAACGATCTCGCCATGCTGCGCGACGCCGGCCTCGGCGTGGCCTTTCACGCCAAGCCGATCGTCGCGGCGGAGGCGCGCGCGAAGATCAACCACGCCGACCTGCGCGCCGTGCTGTTCGTGCAAGGCTACCGCGCCGAGGACCTATCGAACGCGTGACGCCGCGTCCGGCTGCGCCACGCCGGACAGCCGCACTCGCGCCAGCGCCCGCGGCAAGCGTCTCAGCAATCCCTGCACCGGCTGATCCACCCCGTACGCCAGCATCGCCGCGGCGAACAGCGACACCGCGACCAGCACCACGAAGCACCCGAACGCCCCGATGCGCGCTGCCGCTCCCGACCGCGCCAGGTACGACGCGAGCGTCTCGATCGTCAGCCAGTGGCTCAGATACAGCGGATACGACACCACCCCCGCCGCCTTGGCCACCGCCCGTGCGCGCACGCTCAACGCGAACACCGACCGGTCCAGCGCCGCGAGGCCGAGAATGATGCAGCCGAAACCGACCCCATACAGCACGTACGCGTAAGTGGGACCGTCGACCCGCCCCCAATCGTCGAACGCCAACCGTCCGGCGACGATCGCTGTGCCGAGCAGGCACAGCGTTACGCCCGCCGGCCGCCCTGCCCTGATCCTGGGCAACACGACCCCGGCCAGCATCCCGGCGAAGAACAGATACGTGTACGCATTCAGCCCGCGCCACGTGACCACGCCCCAGATCCCGGCAGGCCAGCCGATCGGCCACGGGTTGTTCAGCAGGATCACCGCAACCACCCAGGAAGCGAGCGCCCATCGCCCGATCCGCGGCAGCAGGCACACCGCGAACAGCAGGTAGAAGCAGACCTCCTGCTGCAGCGTCCAGGCGGGGATCAGCAGGTAGTCCAGCCGGATCGGCAGCAGGCTTGCCCACGCGACCAGGTCGCGCCAGCTGCCGGGGCCGTACAGCCACGCGGCATAGGCGAGCATCAGCCAGAAGAACGGATAGATCCGGCAGAACGGCCGCCACAGGAACCGGCCCACGTCCCGCGTCCGCCCGATCCCGCTCGGATGCGAGACGATCATGACGAACCCGCTGAGGACGAAAAAGAAGCTCACGCCGATGGAGCCGTAGATCGACAAGCCGCGCCAGTTGCCGAAATGCAGCGTGTCGGTGTTGGTGAGGTGGTCGATGGCGTGGGCGAGCAGGACCCAGGCGGCGGCGACACCGCGCATGGCCTCCAGTCTCCACAGCTTCATCGGGGGATCTCCGGGCCCTGTGCCTGACCAGCGCGACGCGGGTGCCGAGGTCAGCCTATCCGGGCCAGCGCCCGTCCAGCAAGCAAGGCGCCTTTCTGTCGGCACGGAGTGCGGGTAGCATCCGATGCGAGAACGGTCTGGTGTCATCCAGCCGCCGTCACAATCCGAACACGGGAGGGAAACGGACGTGCAACGCGGGACACTCCTCTTCGGGCTGCTGTCGGTGCTCTGGTGCGCGAGCGCCTCTCCGGCGGCAGGGGACAGCCGCTTCGACGGCACGTGGAACGTGACCCTCGCCTGCCCCGAAGCCTCGGACGGCACCCTTCCGTTTACCTGGGTATTCACCGCCGACGTGAAGGACGGCGTGCTCCACGGCGAGCGGGGACGCGCGGGCGAGCCGGCCTCGATGTCGCTGGACGGTCCAATCCAACCCGACGGAACTGCCAATCTACACGCGCACGGCCTGACCGGCGACCAAAACCACGCCATCCACCACGTTCGGCCGAGCACCCAATTCGAACACCCCGTGACCGCCCGGTTCGACGCCGCGCGAGGCACCGGCCATTGGCAGGCGATTCGCATCTGCAACTTCACCTTCAGCAGGCAGTAGCGACCGGCGAGCGCCAGTGCGCGATGCGCAGCGGCGCCGCGCATCGCGCACGAGATTGTGCTCACGTCGACAAAGATATCCGTGAGACCATCGACCGCAGCGAGCGGGGAACCGTTTGCGCGCATCGCCGCCGCCGGCTTCGCCAATCCGCATCGCCGGCGATACGTCGTATCGTTCAACAACACCAGCGCTCGGGCGTGAAACAGCGAGGAGGAGCAATCGCATGCCGACGATCACCACGAAAGATGGTACCGAGATCTTCTACAAGGACTGGGGTTCGGGGCAGCCCATCGTCTTCAGCCATGGCTGGCCGCTGTCGGCCGATGACTGGGATGCGCAGATGCTGTTCTTCCAGAGCCACGGCTTCCGCGTCATCGCGCATGACCGGCGCGGCCACGGCCGCTCGAGCCAGGTCGGGGACGGCCACGACATGGACCACTACGCCGACGACCTTGCGGCGCTGACCGCGCATCTCAACCTCAGGAACGCCGTGCATGTCGGCCACTCCACCGGCGGCGGCGAAGTCGTGCATTACATCGCCCGCCATGGCGACAGCCGCGTGGCGAAAACGGCCATCCTCAGCGCCGTGCCCCCGCTGATGGTGAAGACGGCGGCCAATCCGGGCGGGCTGCCCAAGGAAGTGTTCGACGGCCTTCAGGCGCAGCTCGCCGCCAACCGCGCGCAATTCTACTACGACCTGCCGGCCGGACCGTTCTACGGCTACAACCGGCCCGGCGCGAAACCGTCGCAGGCCACGATCTGGAACTGGTGGCGCCAGGGCATGATGGGCGGCGCCCGCGCCCACTACGACGGCATCGTCGCGTTCTCCCAGACCGACTTCACCGAGGACCTGAAGAAGATCACGGTGCCGGTGCTGGTGATGCACGGCGACGACGACCAGATCGTGCCCTATGCGGACTCCGCGCCGCTGTCGGCGAAGCTGCTGAAGAACGGCACCCTGAAAACCTACAAGGGCTTTCCGCACGGCATGCCGACCACCGAGGCCGCGACCATCAACGCCGACCTGCTGGCTTTCATCCGAGGTTAGCGTCCCGCTCCGACTCCGACGTTCAACGAACGTCCGAGTCACGCCGTGGTCATGCCGTGCGCACGCACGGCATCATGCGGTCCAGGCCGATCACATTGCGCTTGCCACAGAAAACCCGGCTTGCTAGTTACGGTATCGGATAATTCCGATCAACAGGTGCCGTCGTGGACCAGGACGCCGCTGCCGCGACCGTCGCCGCCACCACCACCGCCGCCGACGATGCTGCCCGGATCACGCGTGATCGCAGCAGCCTTCAGCAGTTCCGCACGGCATCGACCGCGAGCGGTCTCCTGCCGGCGGAAGACCGCCTGCTCATCGCGGCGGTCTCCGGTCAGGACTGCGTATTGGGCAACGGATCACGCCCGCAGGCACCGGACGAGTCGCTGCGCGTGCGGGCATCGTTTCTGCGCTTCCTGGCGCTGGGCGGCGACGACGCCGTGCGGGTCCACGAACGGGGGATCGTACTCGTCGGCGCCTATGTCGAGGGCAAGCTGTTCCTGGCGGGTGCCCACTGCACGATGGCGCTGCAGTTCAAGAAATGTTTCTTTGACGACACGCTCGCGCTGGAATACGCGCACCTTCTGATGATCCTGCTCGATGGTTCGCGGGTGGCGGGCATCAGCGGCGATCTCGTGCAGGTCGATGGCCACGTCCTGCTCCAGAACGGCTTCCTCGCGACCGGGCCGGTGCGCTTCTATGGCGGCCGCATCGAGGGTGATCTCGATTGCCGCGGCGCCACGCTCCAAATCGACCAGCCGGTCCCCGGCGCAGGCCCGGCCGGCGCCCTGATATGCACGAACACCACGATCCGCGGCGACCTGAACCTTTCCAAGAGCGGCGAGCATGGTTTCCATGCAAAAGGGCAGGTCAGGCTGGTCAACGCCAAAATCGGCGGGCGTCTGGACGCGGACGGCGCCCGCCTCGACTGCAAAGACAATGCGGCGCTGCTGGCAAATGCCGCGACGATCGGTGGTGCCGTGTCGCTGCAGGATGTGCGGATCACGGGACGGCTGGAGTTCCGGCAGGCGACGATCGGCGGCGCTCTGACGTTGACGACCACGGAGCGGGAAGACCCGGTCTCATTCGAACCGGCTGACATGACCGGCCCGGACGTATGGCAAGGCATCGGCTTCGACGACTTTCAACAGGCCGCGGCCGCGGGAAAAATCGCCGTCTCGCGCCGCGCGATCCACCCGCCGGCGCCCGCCGCTTCTCCCGAAGCCGGGTTCACCGGCCTGGTTGCGCCGGGTCTCACCGTCAAGGCGTCGGTCAGGTTGAAGGGCGTCTTTGCCGGTCCGGTCAACTTGGACCGTGCGCACATCGGCGGCGATCTGGACTGCCGCGGCTGCCTCATCGACGGCGGCCAATGGAATGCGTTGAGCTGCGGCGATGCCGACATCACCGGAACGGTATTGCTCCAGCCGCTGCCCGGCATGCTGCGGAACGGCCACTATATCGCGTCCGACCTCTTCGAGGCTCGCGGCGGCGTGAACCTGTCGGGCACCAAGATCGGCGGAAACCTGGTTTGCGCAGGCGGCTCGTTCGTGGGTGGTGCTCCTGGCGGGGCGCTGCACTGTTCGAACTGCCGGATCGGCGGGGACGCAAACTTGGCCGCGGCATGGCTTGACACGCCGTGGGATCGCGATCCGGCGGGGCTGCCCGAATGGCTCGCCGAAGCAGCGCCCAACAGCCTCGCCGCCGCGTTCATGGGCCCGGTCTACTTCTATGCGTCCACGATCGGCGGAAACCTCGATTGCTCGGGCAGCTTCTTCCATGCCCCGGGCACGGCGGCGCTGGACTGCAGGACCGCCGACGTCGGCGGCTCGGTCTTCCTTGGACGAACCGTGCAGAAACTGGACGGCACCGGTCGAACCTTCGTGCAACTCTCCGACGCCTTCAGATCGACCGGTGAAGTCTCTCTTGCCTTCGCCACGATTGGTCTGAGGCTGGAATGTCCCGGCGGACGATTCGAGAACGCCGACGGATCGGCGCTCGACGTCTCCACGGCCCAGATCAAGGGCGGCGTCGGTCTCGGATGCTGGTTCATGGACGCCTACGGCCTCGCCTTCCGCTTCGTAAGCCAGGGCGTGGTCGCCGTGTCGGAGGCGAAGATCACCGGCGACCTCGATTGCAGCGGCGGCCGGTTCGTCAACGCAGGCCAGCTCGCGCTTGTCGCATCCAACGTGCAGGTCAGCGGGAACGCGAATTTCCAGCAGGTGGCCCAGAATGGTCGTTTCGGACCCCGCTGCGAGACCAGCGGTAGGATCGATCTGATTGCCGCACATATCTGCGGTTATCTGCAGTTCATCGGTGGCAGCTTCGCGAACCCTGGCGGCACCGCGCTGGGCTGCAGCGGCATCAAGGTCGAGGGCGCTGTCTTCCTGTCCAGGCTGCCCCTGCAGGACGCAGCATCGGCAGGTTCTCCGGCGCCTTCATTGCAGTGGCTCGTACCCGCAGGTCAGCCCGCGCCATTCCAATCGGACGGGATCGTCGACTTCAAATACGCGCAGACCGCCTATCCATTGCTTTGCCAGGGAGGGCACTTCAGGAACCGGGGTGCCGACAAGACGACGCGAACCCAGGCGGAGCTGGCGCTGGATCTCAGAGGCGCACGGATCGGCTCGCTGGAGTTCGGGATCGCTCTGCCTGGGACGTCGCCCGCCATCATGGAGGGCTCGTGCAACCTGGCGGGCGCGCACGCGGTCCAGTTCATCGATACGGGGTTCGCAGGCAACGCGAGCGTCTTCCCCGAAAAAGTCCCGTCGGACGACGAACCGGGCAAGCAGCTTGATTGCGTCTTGACCCTCGACGGCTTCACCTACGAGCGTTTCGGCTGGGAGTCGCCGACCACAGCTCAGGTCCGGAAGGCGTGGCTGAGTCGCCAGCCCTTGGCGCATCTCAGCGAGAAGACATTCCGCCCACAGCCGTTCGACCAGTTGGCGCGCGTGCTCCGCGCGATGGGGCAGGAGGACGAGGCGACGGCGATCGCCGTCTACAAGGAGCAGCGCAAGACCGACCTCTTGCCGCTGCGCGGACGCATCGTCGCGGTTCTGCTCGTCGTCGTGATGTTCGGCGCGGCGCTGGTCGCGCGGGACGTCATCGACACGACGTTCCTCTCCCGGGGCATCGCGGCCCTGCTCGGCTGGGCGATCGCGCTGGCGTGCCTGTCCGTCCTCTATTTCATGGGCGGACTGGCGTGGCTTGGCCGAACCTCGCTGAGACTGCTTGCCGACTACGGCTACAAGCCGAGCCGCATCCTGTTCATCGCACTGGTTTTTGGCTTCGGCGTCGGCCTGGTCCTCGGGCAGGCGGCCGAACAGGGCGTGGTCGTTCCCCAGCCGACGAGGGGGGAGCAGCTGCCCAAAGGTTGCGGCCCGGACTGGACCGCATGCGACGCGCGGCCATTCACGCCGATCGTCTACTCGTTCGATACGATGCTGCCGCTCAAGCTCGGTGTGGCGGACAAGTGGTCCGTCGACCCCCGGCCGTTCCAGTTCGACATCGTCGGATGGCACGCGACCTGGCCGCCATGGGCGCTCCAGTGGCTGCTCTGGCTGGAGATCGTCTTCGGCTGGGTCGCGAGCGGCATCGTCCTGGCGCTGGTCTCGGGCATGCTCAAGAAGGATTGACGCGCAAAGACTGACGCCCGCAGTCCTGCACCTCGCGCGCGGCGACCGCGTCGGCTTCCGAGGCCTGAAACCCCGTTCACGGCGCGCCGCCCCGCCCTAAGAAAAAAGGCCTTGCCAAGGCCTTCGATCCTAGGCTATCAGCCGCCCAGCAACCTCGGAAAGGGAGGGACGACGCCGTGTTTCGCTTTCTCCCGACCTCTCTCCAGAGGCTCTACCGCCGCCTCATCGACGCCGTCCCCTACGCCCGCAAGACCCGGCCCCGCCCGCTGCCGCCGGACGACGAGCGGCCAAGCTCCGGCCAGGCGCGGCACTACCGGCTGGAAATCGCCTACGACGCCTTCTGCGAGCACCGCCCGCCGCCGAAGCAGCTGTTCCGCGCCAACCCCTGGCGCCGCGACCTCACCTCGTGGTGCGACAACAGGCCGACCAGCTGGACCGGCCGCCGCAAGCCCCGCTGCCACCACTGCGAGACCGCCCGCGCCCACTACATCGCCGCCCGCGATCATGGCGACTGGAAGGCCGAGGTCGCGCTCTACAAGCTCGCCCGCCGAGGCGCCGTGCGCCTGCTCGCCGAGCGCCGGGAATACCGCGAAAGCCGCCGGCAGTTCTGGGCACGCCACCGCGAGGAGGTCGCCCGCCGCGGCCCGGAGCCGATGCCGCCGCAGTTCGAGCCCGAGCTCTGGCCGATGATCGCCCATCGCGGCTCGGTCGAATCGTGGCACCACCGCGACCGCCGCGAGGTCGAGCGCGACCTCGTGCGCGCCCACGCCCGCCATCTGCGCCGCGAGATCCAGCGCCGTAAAGAACGCCTGCGCGACCTGCACGCCGACGAACCTGTAGGGCGCAAAAGCGCGCAGCGCGCATTGCGCCGCCTTGACGTCGCCGAACCAGCTTCACCGCCACAGCCCGAGCCCCGTCAGTGCGAGGCGCGCGAGCGACGACGCAATCCGGGGCAACGTGACGAACGCCTGTCGCGCGGCCGTCGATCACCACCCGCCACGTCTTCGGCGCGTGGTCACGATGACGCGGAAAGCCCGAGTGAAACCGCTGAAACGGGCGCCGCGGTACGCGACGGCGGCACCATCAAGATCGGCGCCGCGCGGCCATGCATACCGCCGCCCGCGAAGCGGTCGCCGCGTCGTCCCGACCGGGGCCCTTCACCAGCCCCAGGCCAAGCCGTCGCGCCAACCCCGGGGCCGACCACACCGACGCGGGAACCGCGGCCGGATCCCGGTCAGGCCGGAGCCGCCGCCCTACCCGGGCTGGTGCCCGTCCAGGCTCAGCGGGACCCAACGCAGCCCGTCGCTGCTCTGGATCAGCATCAGCACCGACTTGCGGCTCTCCTTGCGCACGGCGTCGATCTTCGCCTGCACATCCGCCGGGGTGCCCACCTGCTCCTGCTGCACCTCGACGATCACGTCGCCCGGCTTCAGCCCGCGCTCGGACGCCGCGCCGCCCGTCTTGACGTCGGTGATCACCACGCCGCTCTGATCCGCGCCGAGCGAGTACTTGTCGCGCAACTGCTGGCTGATCGGCGCGAGCGACATGCCGAGGCCGGAGATGTCGGTCGGCTTTTCGGCCGGCGGATGCGCGGGCTGCTCGGTCGTCGCCGCGGCCAGCTTGGCCTCGTCGGGCAGCTCGCCCACCGCCACCTGCACCGTCTGCTGCTTGCCGCCGCGCCAGATCACCACCGGCACCGACTGGCCCACGCGCGTGTCGGCGACGATGCGCGGCAGCGCCTTCATCTCCTTCACGTCCTGGCCGTTGAACTTCAGGATCACGTCGCCGCGCTGGATGTCGGACTTCGCCGCCGGTCCGTCGTCGTTCACGCCGGCGACCAGCGCGCCCTCGGCATCATGCAGCCCCAGGCTCTCGGCGATGTCGGGCGTGACCTGCTGGATGCGCACGCCGAGCCAGCCGCGGCGGACGCGGCCGAACTCGCGCAGGTCGGCCACCACCTTCTTCGCCTCGTTCGCCGGGATCGAGAACCCGATGCCGATCGAGCCGCCGGACGGCGAATAGATGGCCGTGTTGATGCCCACCACGTCGCCGTTCATGTTGAACAGCGGGCCGCCCGAGTTGCCGCGGTTGATCGGCGCGTCGGTCTGGATGAAGTCGTCGTACGGCCCCTGGTGGATGTCGCGCCCGCGGGCCGACACGATGCCGGCCGTCACGGTCCCGCCGAGCCCGAACGGGTTGCCGATCGCCACCACCCAGTCGCCGACGCGCGCGCTGTCGCTGTCGCCGAAATGCACCGCCGGCAGCGGCTTGTCGGACTTGATCTGCAGCACCGCGAGGTCGGCGCGCTCGTCCTTGCCGAGAACCTTCGCCTTGAAGCTGGTGTTGTCCTGCAAGGTGACGGTCACCTCGTCGGCGCCGTCGATCACGTGGTTGTTGGTCACCACGATCCCCGACGGATCGATGATGAAGCCCGAGCCCAGGCTCTGCATCCGGCGCTCCGGCGCCGGCTGGCCCCCCTCGCCGTGCTGGCCATGGCGGTTGCGCTCCATGAAGTCATGGAAGAACTGCTCGAACGGCGAGCCCGGCGGGAAGCTCGGGATGTCCGGCCCCTGGCCGTTGCCGCCGCCGCCGCCGCCACCGTTGTCGTTCTCCGCCGTATGCGCGGCCGTGCCCGAGGACGAGATGTTCACCACTGCCGGCAGCAGCTGGGCGGCCAGGTCGGCGAAGCTGTTGGGCGGAGTGAAGGCGTAGGCCGGCCTGGAGACGACGACGGCCGGCAGCAGCACCGCGCCCGGCGCGGCCGTCACGGCCGCCAGCGCCAGCAAGGCGGCACGAAGGGGGCGGGGGCGAATCAGCGGCATCAATCAACTCCCAAAGGTCGGCTGCAACATCCTACGGGCCTGCAACGGGCAGGCCAGAAATGGGGCCCTCACCGGCACCCTGCCAGTCGGTACCCTGTGGGTCGGCACCCTGCCAGTCACCTCGACTGTAACGGACAACCATATCCTGATCGCGGGCCAGCTGAAACTGGAGTGCCATCCGGTTACGGCAAGTTAAGGCCCCGGTGAAGGGGCAGTTTGCAGGAGGCGGAGGAAATCGTTGCCGGGGGTCAGCACGAGCTTGTCATTGCCCGAGGCGAACGCCGCCTCGTACGCCTGCATGGTCCGCCAGAATCCGAAGAAGTTCGGGTCCTGGCTATACGCCTCGGCATAGATCCGGCTCGCCGCCGCCTCGCCGGCGCCACGCAGCTGGTCGGCCGTCGCCCTGGCCTCGGCCAGCAGCACGGTCCGGTCGCGGTCCGCGTCGGCACGGATCTTCGCCGCCGCCTCGGCCCCCTCGGCGCGCGCCTGCTTGGCGACCCGCACCCGCTCGCTGGTCATGCGGTCCAGGATCGCCTGCGTGTTCTCCAACGGCAGGTCGGCGCGGCGGATGCGCACGTCCTCCACCAGCACGCCGAACCCCTTCATCTCGGCGTTCACCTGGTCGCGGATCGCCGCCATGATCCGCGCGCGATCGGCCGACAGCACCGCCAGCAGCGCGTTGTTGCCCAGCACGCGCCGCATCGCCGACTGCACGACCGACGACAGCCGGTTGCGGATCGCGTCCTCGGTGATGCCCACCGACTGGTACAGTTTCAGCGTATCGGTGATGCGCAGCATGGTGAAGCTGTCGACGATCAGCCGCCGCTGGTCGCCGAGGATCACCTCTTCATTCGGCTGCACGTACATCAGCAGGCGGTTGTCGAAGTCGATCACCGTCTGGATCAGCGGCAGCTTCACGTGCAGCCCCGGCGTGTTGACCACCCGCACCGGCTTGCCGAACTGGGTGATCAGCGCCTGCTCGGTCTGTTCGACGATGAACAGCGAGGAGTTGAGCACCAGCAGCGCGATGACGATCACCACCGCGCCGACGATCGACCACGTCCTCATTTTCATTGCGACGCTCCCGTCGCTGACGACACCGACGGACTTGACGGCGCCGCCGGCGCGCCGGACGGCGGCGCCGTCGACACGGGCGGCGACGCACCGGTCCCGAGCTGCAGGATCGGCAGCAGCCCCTTCAGCGCGTCATCGACCACGGTCGCCTGAGCATGCGTGAGCACGTCCTGCATGGTGTCGATATACATGCGGCGCATCGTCACCGTCTTCGCCGCGCGATAGGCATCGAGCACTTGCAGGAAGCGCTTGGTCTGTCCCGTCGCCCCGGCGATCGCCGCCTGACGGTCGGCATCCGCCGCCGCCACCGTCGCCGCCGCGAGCCCGCGTGCGCGCGGCACGATGTCGTTGCGGTAGGCCTGGGCCTCGTTGCGCGCGCGGTCCGCTTCGGTGTTGGCGCGCTGCACGTCGCGGAAGCTGTCGATCACCGCGGTCGGCGGATCGACGCGCTGGAGCTGCACTTGCGTGATCTCCACGCCCGCCTTGTAGCTGTCGAGGATAGTTTGAGTGGCCTTCAGCACGTCCGCTTCGACCTGGGCGCGCGCCTCGGCGAGGATCGGCTGGATCGGCGTGCGGCCCACGACCTCGCGCAGGCTGCTCTCGGCCACCGCCTTGATGACCGCCGAGGGCTGGTCGGGCGGCTCGCGGACGTTGAACAGGAAGGCGACCGGGTCGCTGATCTTCCAGAACACGACGACCTCGATGTCGACGATGTTCTCGTCGCCGGTCAGCATCTGGCTTTCCTCGAGCACGTTGCGCTCGGGACTGGAACTCTGGCCGTAGCGGTCGTTGGACCGGAAGCCGATCTCGATCTTGTTGATCACCGTGACAGCCGGCCGCTCGACGGACTCGATCGGCCACGGCAGGTGGTAGTTCAGCCCCGGCCATGTGGTTTGGTGATACGCGCCGAAGCGCATCACTATGCCCGCCTCGTCCGGCTGGACGCGGTAGAAGCCGCTGGCGAGCCACAGGGCGACGAGGACGGCGACGGCGATCCCCACGCCGCGATAGCCCATCGGGCCGCCGGGCATGAGCCGGCGCAGCCGCTCCTGCAGCCGCTCGAGCAACTCGTCCATGTCGCGCGGGGCGCCCTGCCAGGGCGGGCGCGGCCGCGGACGCTGCGGCGGTGGACGCGGCGGGCCGCCGAACGGACCGCCCGACCCGTCGCCGCCCCCCGGCGGCGTGCCCCAAGGCCCGGGATCCGGGCCGTCATTCTTAGGCAATCCGCTCTCCTGTCTGCCGAGCCGGTTGGCGGCTGCGCGATCTCGCGCCATATCGGGCAGGCGGCGGCTTATTCACCCCCGGCGAAGGCTTGGCAAGCGGATGACACAGGCAGCCGACACCCCCACCCCCGACCGGCTCCGCGACGCGCTGCGCGAAGTGCGCGATCCGGCCACCGGCCGCGACCTGATCGAGGCCGGCCTGCTGGACGGAATCGAGCAGCGCGGCGGCCTCGTGCAGGCCTCGCTGCGCGTCGACCGCGCCCAGGCCTCCGCGATGGAGCCGGTGCGCCGCGCGGCCGAGGCGGCGCTGGCCGCCGTGCCGGGTGTGCGCAGCGCGACCGTCATCCTGACCGCGCACCGCGGCGCCTCGCCCAACGGCGCGCCGGCCGCGCACGCACACGGCCACGCGCCCATCCGCACCGGGGCGGCCCCTGGCGCGGGCCCGGGGACCGGCATCGCCGACCCGCAGGGACGCGGCAAGCTGCTCGCCGACGTCGGCGCGATCATCGCCGTCGCCTCCGGCAAGGGCGGCGTCGGCAAGTCGACGGTAGCGACCAACATCGCGATCGCGCTGGCGCAAACCGGCCGGCGCGTCGGGCTGCTGGACGCCGACATCTACGGCCCCAGCCTGCCGCGCATGCTCGGCGTCAAGCGCAAGCCGGAGGTGCGTGACAACATCATGATCCCGATCGACGCCTGGGGCCTGAAGGCGATGTCGATCGGCTTCCTCGTCGAAGAAGAGGCGCCGATGATCTGGCGCGGCCCGATGGTCATGGGCGCCTTGGAGCAGATGATGGGCCAGGTCGCCTGGGGCGCGCTCGACGTGCTGATCGTCGACATGCCGCCGGGCACCGGCGATGCGCAGCTGACGATGGCGCAGCGCGTGTCGCTCGCCGGCGCGGTGATCGTCTCCACGCCGCAGGACATCGCATTGCTCGACGCACGACGGGGTGTGGCGATGTTCCAGCGCGTCAACGTCCCGGTGCTCGGCGTCGTCGAGAACATGAGCTTCTTCTGCTGCCCCAACTGCGGGACGCGGACGGACATCTTCGGCCACGGCGGCGCGCGCGCCGAGGCGCAGCGCCTGGGTGTGCCGTTCCTCGGCGAGGTGCCGCTTTTGCCGGCGATCCGCAGCGCCTCGGACGAGGGCATGCCGGTCGTCGCCGCGGCCCCCGACAGCCCCGCCGCGCAGGCCTTCGCGGCGGTGGCCGCGGCCGTCGCCAAGTCGCTGCCGTCGCACTGATGATCGCGTTCACGACTGCCGACATCCCCGACCTGACCGGCAAGCGCATCGTCGTCACCGGCGCCACCAACGGCATCGGCCGCATCGCCGCCACCGCGCTTGCCGCCAAAGGTGCGTCCGTCATCCTCACCGGACGCGACGCGAAACGTCTGGACCAGACGGTCGCGGCGATCACGCGCGCGCACCCGACAGCGACCGTGCGCACGATCGTCGCCGACCAGGCGCGCCTTGCCGACGTCCGCGCGCTGGCCGGGCAGATCGCCGCCGACGGCCAGAAGCTCGACGTCCTGCTCAACAACGCGGGGCTGGTGGCGGCGCCGAAGCGGCAGGTCACCGCCGACGGGTTCGAGATGCAGTTCGGCGTGAACTACCTGTCGCACTACCTGCTGACGGCGCTGCTGGTACCGACGCTGCTGCGCGCGCCCGCCCCCCGCGTCGTCACCATCGCCAGCGTCGCCCACAAGCGCGCCCGCGTGGACTTCGACGACCTGCAGAGCGCGCGCAGCTACGACCGCATGCGCGCCTACGCGGCATCGAAGCTGGAGAACCTGATCTTCGCGCTCGAACTGGATCGCCGTGCCCGCGCGGCGCAGTCGCCCCTGATGAGCGTGGCCGCGCATCCCGGCATCTCGATGACCAACATCTTCGCCGGCGCCGGCGTGCCGGGGCTGCTGATACCTGCGTTCAAGCTGGCCGGCGGGTTCATCGGCCAGTCGGCGGAGGCCGGCGCGCTGCCCGGCCTGTTCGCCGCGACCAGCCCCGCCGCGCAGCCCGGCGGCTATTACGGGCCGCAGGGCTGGCGCGAGATGAGAGGCCCGCTCGGAGAGGCCTACGTCGCCGAGAAGGCACGCGACCCCGCCGTCGCCGCCCGCCTGTTCGAGGTCTCGGCGACGTTGACCGGCGTGCCGTTCCCGGAGTTCGTTACGCCATCGACTTGACGATCTCGCGGAAGGCCTGCTCGGGAAAGGCCTTCAGCGTCTTGGTGCGCACGAAGCCTTTCTTGGCGATCTGCAGCGTCAGACGCGCGGCGACGGCATCGTCGGGTGCGTCGTAGATCAGGACGAGGTCGTAGTCGCCCATCGTCATGTGGATCGAGTGGAAATGGCAGTCCATGTCCGCCAGCAGCTTCTTCACCGCATCGAGGCGTTCGCCCGCATTTGCAACCGCCCTGATGCCTTCCGGCGTCCAGTTCGCAAGTGCAACATAGGTCGACATGGCACGCTCCCTTCCGCAACACGGGTGAACGCTAGCCCCGTCACGCCCGCAGCCAAAGCAAAACCTCAAGCTCGCCGCGGCATCGCGCGGTCGATCTCGGCGGCGCTCGGCAAGCTGGCCTGTGTGCCCATGCGCGTGCAGGCAAGGCCGGCCGCAACGATGGCGCGGAAGGTTGCATCCGCCAGCGTCGCGCCGCGGTCGAGCGCCGCGCCGAGCACCCCGACAAAGCCGTCCCCCGCCCCCGCGGTGTCCACGGCAGCGACCTGCATTGCGGGGACGCTGGCGTTGCCTGCCGCACACGCGAACTCGGCGCCGCGACTGCCGAGCGTGCGCACCACGTCCACTCCGAGCGCCGCACGCAACGCAGCCGCATCGCTGCCGGAACCCAGCTGGCCGGCAAGCCACGCCGCCTCGCTGTCGTTGACCACCAGCACGTCGAGCGCGCGCAGTGCGTCCGCCGCGATCGCGCCTGCCGGCGCCAGGTTCAGCACCACCCGGGCACCGCGGGCGCGGGCCCGGCGGATCAGCGCCACGTTCTCCCCGGCCTGAACTTCCATCTGCAACAGCAGGGTCGTCGCCGGCCCCAGCAGCGCGTCCTCGACCTGCGCCGCCCTCGCGGAGAGGTTGGCGCCCGCGCCGACGGCGATCATGTTCTCGCCTGCCTCGTCGACGATCACCGCCGCGCAGCCGGTCGGCACGCCGGCGATGCGGGTCACTCGGCTGGTGTCGACATCCTGCATCCCGGCCAGCGCTGCGTCCGCCAGCGCATCGTCGCCGACCGCGCCCGCGAGCACGACGCGAGCGCCGTCACGCGCCGCCGCCACGGCCTGGTTCGCGCCCTTGCCGCCCGGCATCTGCACCGCTTGCGGCGCAAGCTTGGTCTCGCCCGGAAGCGGCAGCGCCGGGACACGGAAGATCAGATCGAAGTTGACCGACCCGAACACGACCAGCACGCAAGCCTCCTGCCGCGCGGCGCGCTCAGAGCGACTCGGAGAAGATCAGCTCCGACCCGTCATGGTCCTGGAAGTAGTCGGCCCGGCCGGTGCCGTCCGCGCCGAGACGCAGCACGGTGAAGCCGTGCGTGTAGATGTCGCCCTCCCGGCCGAGCTGTGCCGGCAGCAGCGGCGGCGGGTTGCGCAGCTTCGCCAGCGGGTCGGTCTCGTCATGCCCGCTGAACACCGGCACCGCGCCGCAGCCGATGCAGCGGCCTTTCTCCAGCCCGGCATACGGCGCGTAGACCGTCAGTGCATGCTCGTGGCCCCAGAACCAGGCGGCGATCGGCTTGCGCGCGGCCTGCACGAACCGCTGGTAGCTCTTGGCGAGCTTCGGGTTGACCGGGTCGAGCGAGCCATCCTCCCCCGCCGGCCCGATCTGTGACAGCGCCGAGAACAGCTGATGGTGCGACAGCAGGATGGTGCGGCCGGGGAACTCGGCGAGGCGTGCGGTCAGCCAGTCCTCCTCGTCCTGCTCCAGATAGGTCAGGATCGAGACCACATTCTCCGGATCGTAGTCGTGCAGCCCGGTGTCCATCGCCAGCAGCTGCCACGAATTGTCGGTCGCGCGCAGGCAGAAGAAGCTGGCCGGCTGGCGCATCGGCGGCTCGTTGAGCGTCTTGATCAGCCCGTAATAGCCCTCGCCCCCCGAGTACATGTCGTGGTTGCCGACCAGCGTGAACACCGGGAGCTTGGTGTGGGCGCGGTCGAACACGCGATCCACGGGCACGCGGAAGTTCGCCTCGCACTCGGCTGGCGTGCCCGAATAGTAGATGTCGCCGAGATGGATTAGCAGGTCCGGCTTCTGCTCCGCGACTTCCTGCAGCAGGCGCAGCGCCGCGCCGGTCCCGGTCCCCCAGTCGGCGATCACCGCCACCGTCGCGCCCGGCTTCATCGGCAACACGGTGTTGCCCACGGTTGCGGCGCGCACGTAGGGGATCGTGTCGCGGGCGCCGCCATTGCCGAGCAGGCCGGCATGGTCGAGCAGCGTGCGCGCCCAGTTCGGGTCGCATGTGCCGTAGACCAGTTCGTCGCGCAGCTGCGCCGCCCGCGAGTGATCGCCCGTCGCGACGGCCCTCAGCAGGTCGAAGCCGAGCCGCGCGCAGGTCCAGGCCGAGGCGCTGACCGTCGGCGGCGGCGTCTCCTTGAGGGCCACGCCCTGGCTCTGCTGTGCGGCGATCTGTGCGGCCGCGCGCTCCAGCCCGCTGCTCGTCCCCGCCTGCTGCGCCTGCCGCGCGGTCTCGCTGGCCGCCGACTGGAACACGGACAGAAAGTGATCCCGCACCGTCGGCAATTCGAAACCCATCGCGCCGTCCCCTTGTTCCGGATCAGCCGAGCACCGGCTCCGAGATCGCTTCCTCGACGATGGCGGGCGCATGGGCGAAGGCACGCATCAAATTGAGCGTCGCGCTGTCCGGCTGGTTGCGCCCCTGCTCCCAGTTCTGCAGCGTGCGGACGTCGACGTTCAGGATGGCCGCATATTCGGCTTGCGACATGTCCTGCCGCTTGCGCAAATCGACGATCTCCGTAGCGGCATCTGTGGTCTGACGACTGACCCGCACCTCGATGCCCAATGCCGCAAGCCATTGCGCGAGATGCGGCAGGTTCGTGTGTGATGCGACCGGACACGTCGCCCAGTCGCTCGCCGTCAGGCGTGTGACCGCACGATGGGCTTCCGACAGTCGCGCGCCCGCGTCGACCAACAGCTTGACTGCCGGCACTCGGTCCGGGATCGGCGCGGCACGGCGCAGGATCAGGGCTATGCCGGGATCAGATGCGGCGCGGCCGCGGGGTTCTTCCGGGATTGGCCCCAGTCGTCCGAGTACCGCCCTCAATTCGGAGTTCGTCGACACCCAATTCCTCCTTCAAGGCACGCGCCACCGACCGCAGCCACCGAATTCCGACCCGGTTCGCACCGGGGCCGTGAACGTCCATTGACCGCAACACCAATGTCCTCGGTGAGGGGATGTCCACGATCGCCATCACCTCGATCCACGCACGCTCGTCGGATACGACGACATGGATGTAGCCGTTGTCGAAGTCGACGATCTCGACCTCAAGCGGCATCAGTTACTACGCGATCCGCGTAGGCACCGTCAAGCCCGGCCACCACCAACCGCCGCCTCGAACTCCGCCCACTCCCGCTTGCTCAGCCCGCTCTCGGCCTGCCCCACGCGCTCGCCCGCCAGCATCCGGCGCAGCACGGCCAGCATCGGCGCGGACAGCGTCACCGCGCCCAGCCGGTAGTCGCGGAACGCCGCCGCGGTCAGCGGTACCCAGGCATCGACCATCGCCATGATCGCGTCGGCATAGGCCTGGATTTCGTACTGCGCATGGGCATCCGCCCGCAGCGACAGGAAGTGCAGCAAATTGTGCAGGTCGATCTTCCAGTACCACTGGGTGTACGTGTTCAGCGTCAGGTTCATCCGCGCCAGCTCGCGGGCCAGGCCGTCCCGCGACGGGTCCGTCTTCTCGCCGTCCGCGCCCTCGTTCAGCATCGCCTGGTAGTGGTCGTGGCAGCGCGACGCATCCGCGCGCAGCGTATCCAGCACCCAGGCCGCTTCCTCGCCGCGCAGCACCTCCCCGCGCCCCTGGCGGTTGGTGCTCGATTGCGCGGCCAGATGCTCGCGAGCCGGGATGTAGAATTCCCGGTCCAGCACCGAATACCGGGCGGAGTACTCGTTCACGTTGGCGGTGCGGTGCCGGATCCACTGCCGGGCCACGAAGATCGGCAGCTTTACGTGCAGCTTGATCTCGCACATCTCGAACGGCGTGGAGTGGCGGTGGCGCATGAGGTAGCGGATCAGCCCGGCATCCTCCGACACCCGCCGCGTTCCCCGGCCGTAGGACACCCGCGCGGCCTGCACCACGGCCGCGTCGTCGCCCATGTAGTCGATCACCCGGACGAAACCGTGATCGAGCACCGGGACCGGCGTGAACAGACGCTCCTCCAGCGCGGCCACGGTCGGCCGGCGCGTCTCGGCCAGATGTGCGCGCTGGGCCTCGATTTCGGCGGCCTGAGCCTCGGTCAGCTCCATCGTCCGAATCCTTCCGCTGGAATCGGCGCTCAGTTTCGCCTATATGACAGGGGCTGCCTAATCAGCGGCTATGGCGATAAACGGTGCGTGGAATAAGCGTTGTGGACCCGGGGGCAGTACCCGGCGCCTCCACCATAGGGGGGCGAAACAGGCTCGACACGCGCGGTAAAGACACACTTTTCGCTCGGCATGGTTCCGCCGTTATCGGGCCATTCCACAAGTGCCAATGACAATCATGAGGCGCTCGCTGTCGCTGCATAAGCGATAAGCGCGGTTCGGGGGGGCACCGGGCAACAGAAGCCCCCCCACTGCGCCGCAGCCCCGCACCGACCGCCGCGTTCGCCCGGCCGGGTGCAGCGCCCCCGTTGGCGTAGCCGTTGACGCAGGGTAGAGACTAAAAAATGACCGATACCCCGCCCGAAAGCCTGCTGCCCTACGAGCGCTGGACCGAGGACGCGCTGCGCCAGGTGGTGGCGCGCGCACTGTCCTTCGTCGCCGCCAACGGGCTGCCCGGCGAGCACCATTTCTACATCAGCTTCCGCACCGACCACCCCGGCGTCGTCGTCCCGCCGCGCCTGCGCTCGCAGTATCCGCGCGAGATGACGATCGTGCTGCAACACCAGTTCTGGGAGTTGACGGTGGACCGCGAGGCGGAGCTGTTCTCCGTCGGCCTGTCGTTCGGCGGCGTACCCGCCACGCTCGCCGTCCCGTTTGCCGCGCTGACCGGCTTCGCCGATCCGCATGTCCGCTTCGGCCTGCAGTTCGGCAGCGACGGCGCGGCCAACGACGCCGAGCCCGAGGACGAAGCTCCGCCCGAAGCCGCCGAGACCGCCGAGCCCGAAGCCGAGGCAGCGGGCGAAGCGAAGCCGCCCGCACACCAGGTCGTCAGCCTCGACGCGTTCCGCCGCCGCCCCGCGAAGGAGTGAGAACATGGACACGCTGCCGCCGCGCTCGCCCGGCTTCGCCTACACGCCGATGTTTCCGCTCGGCCCCGGCGACACGCCCTGGAAGAAGCTGGAGATCGCAGGCGTCTCCACCGCCACCTGCGACGGCCGCACGATCCTGAAGATCGCGCCCGACGCGCTGAGCGAGCTGGCGTTCCGCGCCTTCCACGACGTCTCGCACCTGCTGCGCCCGTCGCACCTCGCGAGCCTGCGCCGCATCCTCGACGACCCCGAAGCGAGCGACAACGACCGGTTCGTGGCACTCGACCTCCTGCGCAACGCCAACATCGCCGCCGGCGGCATCCTGCCGATGTGCCAGGACACCGGCACCGCCATCGTGTTCGGCAAGAAGGGCCAGCGCGTGTGGGTCGAGGGCAACGAGGAGGAGGCGCTCAGCTACGGCGTACACCGCACCTACACCGAGACCAATCTGCGCTACTCGCAGATGGCGCCGGTCTCGATGTACGAGGAGGTGAACACCGGCAACAACCTGCCGGTGCAGTTCGACATCCTGGCCGCGCCCGGCGAGGACCATGCGGACGAATTCCATATGATGTTCGTCGCCAAGGGCGGCGGGTCCGCGAACAAGACGTTCCTGTATCAGGAGACGCGCGCGATCCTGAACCCCGAACGACTGCTGAATTTCATCGAGACCAAGATCAAGACGCTCGGCACCAGCGCCTGCCCGCCCTACCACCTCGCGATCGTCATCGGCGGCATCAGCGCCGAGGCCACGCTGAAGACGGTGAAGCTCGCCTCGACCCACTGGCTCGACGCGCTGCCGACCGAGGGCAGCCGCACCGGCCACGCCTTCCGCGATCTGGCGATGGAACAGCAGGTGCTGGACCTGAGCCGACGCACCGGCATCGGCGCGCAGTTCGGCGGCAAGTATTTCTGCCACGACGTGCGCGTCGTCCGCCTGCCGCGCCACGGCGCGAGCCTGCCGGTGGGCATCGGCGTCTCGTGCAGCGCCGACCGCCAGATCCTGGCGAAGATCACGCCCGAAGGCGTGTTCCTCGAAGCGCTTGAGACCGACCCGGCGCGCTTCCTGCCCGAGACGACGGACGCGCATCTCGGCGGCGATGCGGTGGCGATCGACCTCAACCAGCCGATGACCGCCATCCGCGCGCAGCTCTCGGCACTTCCCGTGCGCACCCGCGTGATGCTGACCGGCACGATGGTCGTCGCGCGCGACATCGCGCACGCCAAGCTGAAGGAGCGGCTGGACCGCGGCGAAGGCCTGCCCGATTACATCCGCAATCACCCGGTCTACTACGCCGGCCCCGCCAAGACGCCCGCGGGCTACGCCACCGGCAGCTTCGGCCCGACCACCGCCGGCCGTATGGACAGCTATGTCGACCAGTTCCAGGCCGCCGGCGGCAGCATGGTGATGCTGGCGAAGGGCAACCGGTCGCGCGCGGTGCGCGAGGCGTGCCGGAAATACGGCGGCTTCTATCTCGGCAGCGTCGGCGGCCCGGCCGCACGGCTCGCGCGCGACTGCATCCGCAAGGTCGAGGTGCTGGAATATCCGGAACTCGGCATGGAGGCGGTCTGGCGGATCGAGGTGGAGGACTTCCCGGCCTTCATCGTGATCGACGACAAGGGGAACGATTTCTACGAGGGGCTGGAATAGACGTGCGTTTCACCGTCGATCGTCTCGACCACATCGTCATCAACTGCCGCGACGTGGACATCACCGCCGCGTGGTATCAGCGCGTGCTGGGGATGGAGCGCGAGGAGTTCGGCCCCGACAGCCGCACCGCGCTGAAATTCGGCGGCCAGAAGATCAACCTCCGCCCGTACGACCACGACATCCGCGTCTGGCACACCGGCGTGAACTCCGCCGCCGGCTCGCAGGATTTGTGCTTCATCACCGCCGTCGGCCCGGAGGACGTGATCGAGCACCTGCAATCCTGCCGCGTGACGATCGAAGCGGGACCGGTGCAGAAGGAAGGCGCGCTCGGGCCGATCATGTCCGTCTACTGCCGGGACCCGGACGGCAACCTGATCGAGATCTCGTCGTACATGTCGGAGTGAATCTCGCCGACTTCGACTACGACCTGCCGCCCGACCGGATCGCGCACTCGCCCGCCCGCCCGCGCGACGCAGCCCGCCTGCTGTGTGTCGGCGCGACACTGTCCGACCATCGCGTGGCCGATCTGCCCGACCTGTTGCGTGCCGGCGACATCCTCGTCGTCAACGACACAAGCGTGATCCCGGCGGAACTCGAGGCGACGCGGGGCGGCGCCCGCATCGGCATCACGCTCGATCAGCCGCGCGCGGACGGCACGTGGCACGCGCTGGCGCGCAACGCCCGCCGCCTGCGCCAGGGCGACACACTGGAGTTCGCCGGCGGCCTGTCCGCGACGGTCGTCTCCCGCGATCCCGACGGCGGCGTCGCGTTGCGCTTCGACCGCGAGGGCGACGCCTTTACCGCCGCACTCAGCCGCGCCGGCGCCCTCGCGCTGCCGCCTTACATCGACCGGCCCCGCGGCCCGACCGAGGCCGACGCCGCCGACTACCAGACCGTCTTCGCGGTGCGCGAAGGTGCGGTCGCCGCGCCGACCGCCGGTCTGCACTTCACGCCGGCGCTGCTGGACGCCCTGTGTGCGAGCGGAATCGCCCGCACCACGATCACGTTGCATGTCGGCGCGGGCACGTTCCTGCCGGTGCGGACCGACGACGTGCGCGCCCACCGCATGCACGCGGAGCGCGGCGAGGTGACGCCGGCGGCCGCCGACGCGATCAACCGCGCGAAGGCGGAAGGCGGCCGTATCATCGCCGTGGGCACCACCTCGCTGCGTGTCCTGGAAACGGCCGCGGATGACACGGGCGCGCTGCGTCGGTGGCAGGGGGAGACCGACCTGTTCATCCTGCCCGGCCACCGCTTCCGCACGGCGGATCTGTTGCTGACCAACTTCCATCTGCCGCGCTCGACGCTGCTGATGCTCGTCAGCGCCTTCGCCGGCGCCGAACGCATCCGCCGCGCGTATGCGCACGCGATGGCGGCCGAATACCGCTTCTACTCGTACGGCGACGCGACCCTGCTGGAGCGCGGCTGACCCCGTCAGCGCGCCCACTACCGCAGGATGCGCTCGGATTCGCTGGACACACGTTCCGATACGCGCACTAGATCGTCCGAAGGCCGATCCGATTGCGTCAACCAACCGGCCAACAGACGCCGATCCGACTCACTCCTCCGGCACGCGGCGAACGATCGAGACTTTGCTGCCGGGATGCTGTTTGCACCAGCAACGAGGGCCGATCGTGGGCACGACGATCACACTGACCGCCAGCACCGACGTCCAGCTCAACGCCGACATCCTGCAGGCCGACACCGCCTCGCAGGCCGGGGCGGTCGCCTACGCGATCGAGCTGACGGGCAACATCACGCTCCGCAACGCCGACCTGCCGGACGGACTGGCCGGGGTGGTGCTGCTGAACGGATCGAGCCTGACGATCGACGGCAACGGCCACACGTTGACCGGCGGCAGCACGCAGCGCGGCCTGTTCGCCTACGAGGGCAACGTCGGCGTCGACGACCTGACCATCAGCAACGCGCACGCCGTCGGCGGGGCGGGCGGCGCCGGCGGCGGCGGCGGCGCAGGGCTTGGTGGCGGGCTGTTTGTCGGCGCTTCGGCCGACGTAACGCTCACCGATGTCGGTTTCGTCCATGACCACGCCACCGGCGGCAAGGGCGGTGCCGGCGGCCTGGGCAGCGGCGTTGGCGATGGCGGCGGCGGCGGCCTCGGGGGCGCCGGCGGGAACGGTGGCGCGACCGGCGGCGGCGGCGTCGGCATAACGGCGAGCGGCGGGACCGGAACGGGCGCCGGCGGGGCGGGCATCCTCCCTGGCGTGCCGGCAGGCGCCAACGGGACCGGCAGCGGTGCGACCGGGGGCCCGTCGGGTGGCGGAGGCGGCGGGGGAGGCGGCGGCTCGCAC
>DATEQV010000544.1:0-6465 GCA_035272265.1 Acidisphaera sp.
GGAGGCGTAGCGTCGCCGCCGCCGCCGCGACGCGACGGCTCGGGCGGGCGCTGACGCGTGAAACAAGCTCCACGGTACGCGGTGCCGCGATTCGGCCGCGGGCACAAAGTTGCGGTTCGTCGTTGCAGCCGCGTTCACGACTCAGTTACTTTTGCGCGTGGCGGCGCCATGCTTGCGTCCCGCACCGCACAACGAAGCTGGACTCGGATCGACGCTTTGCCCCGTTCCCTGCTGATTCTCTTTGCCTGGCTGGGCTGTTTCATCCCAATTGCGCGGGCTGAGGACGCGCTCCGCCGCGACGACTGGCGGCTGACTGTCGTGCTGAACCACGACCTGACCTATGTCGAGACCATCGAGCAGCAGTACAGCTTTCTGACTCGCGCCGGCATTCCGCTCGCCGACCGCGACGACCTCAGCTTCTACCCGCAGAGCCAGACGCTCGAACTCGTCCGCGCACAGGTGCAGCAGCCCGACGGCAGCGTGGCCGACGTGCCGGACGAAGGACGGTTCGTGCGGCCGAGTGCCGCGGATCAGGACGCGCCGGGCTTCTCCGGCGCACAGACCATGACCGTGCTGTTCCCGCAGCTGACCGCCGGCAGCCGCACGCATGTCGAATGGCGGCTCACCCAGCTCAAGCCGTCGCCGCTCGGCTTCAACCTCGTCGTGCGTCCGCTGCTGCAGTGGCCGACGCGGCGTATGACGGTCGACATCACGCTGCCGGCCGACATTCCGCTGAACACGTCGGCGCGCGGCGGCTTCGCGGTGCGCGAGGACAGTATCGCCGACGGGACGCGCCACATCGTCGCCGAGATCGACGACGTCGCCGCCGAGCAGCCCGAGGGGAACATGGTCTCCTCGGCCGACTTCCAGCCGATGTTCGTCGCCTCGACGCTCGACAACCCGACGGCACTGGGCGCGATCTACTCGCGGGGTGCCAAGGACAAGTCGGAGCCGACGCCGGAGATCGCCGCACTGGCCGCCCGCGTGGTGGGCGACAAGACCGGGCTGGCGGCGGCCGAGGCGATCCACGACTGGATCGCGGCCAATATCCGCTACGTCGCGGTGTTCCTCGACCCGAACGACGGCTGGGTGCCGCACGACGCGGCCGAGGTCCTCGCGCGGGGCTACGGCGACTGCAAGGACCACGTGGCGCTGATGACGGCGATGCTGGCCGCGCGCGGGATCCGCGCCGAGGCGGCGCTGGTCGACTGGGGCACGCGCTACGCGCCCTCTCCGCTGCAGGTGCCGCAGGCGTTCAACCACGTGATCGCGTGGCTGCCGGATCTGGGCGTGTTCGCCAACCCGACGAACCCGTATGCGAAGCTCGGCGTGCTCGACCGCAGGCTGGCCGGCAAGACGGTGATCGTTGCCACCGAGCAGGGTGAGCTGCGCCGCACGCCCGACAGCCGGCCGGAGGAAAACCAGTACCGGGTCGACAGCGCGCTCGACATCAGGCCGGCCGGCACGATCGCGGGCGAGGCGTCGTATCGCATGGACCCGGCGATCGAGGCGGGCGCGCGCGAGGACATCGCCGACGCCGCCACACCGCGCGAGCTTGCGCAGCGGATGCTGGCGGCGACGCCGGAGGGCGGGGCGGGCGAGCTGGCGGCGAGCGACCCGAAGGACCTCGCCGTGCCGCTGCACGTGCGCGCGCACTGGTCGAGTCCGCACGGCGTGACGCTGCAGGGCGGGATGGCGTTCTTCACGACACCTGTGGGGATCGATTTCGAGCAGGTCGGCGCGATGCTGCGGCCCTATGTGAGCGACGACCAGCCGCGCCGGCACGCGGTTCTGGTGGGGTCGATGGATCTCGGCTGGCGCTATGCGATCCACCTGCCGGAGGGTTACGCGCTGGTCCGCACGCCGCCGGACGTGAACTTCGTCGACGCGGCGGGAAGCTACACCGCGCACTACGCGAGGGACGAGGCGGGGCTGACGGTGACGCGGGAGCTGGTGGTGTCGCGCGACGTGTTCCCGGCCGAGCAGTACCCGGCGCTGGAGGCGCTGTGCTTCGCCGCCCTGGACGACGCGCGTGCCGTGATGGTGATGGCGCAGACGCCGGTGCGGCAGGCGATGGGATCGGCGCCCGACGCGGTTCGCTAGAGGCGGCCCTCGCCGGGGCCTACGGTCGGAGCGTGATGACCAGGCCCGCCAAAACGACGCCCACAGCCTCGATGACAAACGCCCACGTCAAAAAACCGCCGTTTCGATATGGCGTCATCGGTTTTCCGCCGGCTGGCAGCGATTTCCATGATCGGACTCCCTGATCTCAGTGGTCTGGCTACTGTAGCGCGACGTGCAGGCAAGCCCGGAATGACGTGAAACGCTGTTCAGGAGCGAGGGCAGATGGACCAGCCCACCGTTGTCGCCGTGGCTCGCGTGCGGCACTCGCCGTTGGAGGTGCTGGCGATCGCGTTCCGCATGGGCTGCACCAGCTTCGGCGGCCCGGTCGCGCATCTCGGCTACTTCCGCGAGGCGTTCGTGGTGCGGCGGCGGTGGCTGGACGAGCGGGCCTTCGCGGACCTCGTCGCACTCTGCCAGTTCCTGCCGGGACCGGCGAGCAGCCAGGTGTTCTTCGCGCTCGGGCTGATGCGGGCGGGGTACCTCGGCGGGCTCGCGGCCTGGGTGGGTTTCACGCTGCCGTCGGCAATCGCGCTGGTGCTGTTCGCGTACGGCGCGAGTGCGATGACCGGCGCGCTGGGGCAGGGGCTGCTGCACGGGTTGCAGCTCGTCGCCGTCGCGGTCGTCGCGCAGGCGGTGCTGGGGATGGCGCGCAGCCTGTGCCCCGACCGCGCGCGCGCGACGATCGCTGCGGCGGCGCTGATCCTGATGTCGGTCGTCTCCGGCTCGCTGAGCCAGGTCGGCGCGATCGTGCTGGGCAGCATCGCCGGGCTGGTGGTGTGCCGCACGACTGCCGACACCGCGCCCGAGGATGGGCCGTCGCCGGTGTCGCACCGCATGGGCATTGTGTTCCTGGTGGTGTTCTTCGTGCTGCTGGCGTTGTCGCTGGCGCCGGTGCGCGAGGGCGCCGGCGCGCTGGCCGCCGCGTTCTACCGCTCGGGGGCGCTGGTGTTCGGCGGTGGCCATGTGGTGCTGCCGCTGCTGCGCGATGCGGTCGTGGCGCCGGGATGGGTGCCGGACGATGCGTTCATCGCCGGGTACGGCGCGGCGCAGGCGGTGCCGGGACCGCTGTTCACCTTCGCCGCGTATCTGGGCGCGGTGGCCGACGTGGCGCCGGGCGGGGTGGCGGGTGCCGCGCTGGCGCTGGTGTCGATCTTCGTGCCGGGCATGCTGGTGCTGCTGGGCACGCTGCCGTTCTGGCACGGCCTGCGCGCGCAGCCCCGCGCGCGCGCCGCGATGGCCGGCGTCAACGCCGCCGTGATCGGGCTGCTGGCCGCCGCCCTCTACAATCCGGTGTGGACCAGCGCAGTACATGGGCTTCCGGATTTCGCCGCGGCGGCGGCGGGGTTCGTGCTACTGGTCGCGTGGCGGGCGCCGGCACTCCTGGTGGTGGCGCTGCTCGCACTTGCGGGACTCGTCGTGCTGCCATCGGTTTCGTGACGCGGCCGGCGGTTGACCTGCTTCACGGCCGGGGGATGCTTCGCACCCATCGCAAAGACGGATCTGAGCCATGACCCGACGCAAGACCCCCGAACAGCTGCGCAGCCACCGCTGGTACGGGGTGCACGACCTGCGTTCGTTCGGCCACCGCTCGCGCACCGCGCAGATGGGCTTCGGCCGCTCCGATTATGCCGGAAAGCCGGTCATCGCGATCATCAACACGTGGTCCGACATCAACCCCTGCCATACCCACTTCAAGCAGCGGGTCGAGGAAGTGAAGCGGGGCGTCTGGCAGGAAGGCGGCTTCCCGGTCGAGCTGCCGGTCATGACACTGTCGGAACCGTTTCAGAAGCCGACGACGATGCTGTATCGCAACTTCCTCGCCATGGAAGTCGAGGAGGTGCTGCGCTCGTACCCGGCCGACGGCGCGGTGCTGATGGGCGGCTGCGACAAGACCACGCCCGCGCTCCTGATGGGAGCGATATCAATGAATCTTCCCGCGATCTTCATGCCGGCCGGTCCGATGCTGCGCGGCAGCTGGGGCGGCACGGTGCTCGGCTCGGGTAGTGACAGCTGGAAATACTGGGCCGAGCTGCGCGCCGGCAACATCAGCGATCGCGACTGGGACGACATCGAGCAGGGCATCGCGCGCTCGGCCGGACATTGCATGACGATGGGCACCGCGTCCACGATGACGAGTGCGGCCGAGGCGATGGGCATGACGCTCGCCGGCGCCGCCTCGATCCCCGCGCCCGATTCGCGCCACGCGGTGATGGCGTCGCTCACCGGGCGCCGCATCGTCGAGATGGTGTGGGAGGACCTGAAGCCGTCGGACGTGCTGACCGACGACGCGTTCCACAACGCGGTCGCCGCGGTGCTCGCACTCGGCGGCTCGACGAACGCGGTCGTCCACCTGATCGCGCTCGCACGCCGCGCCGGCGCGGGGCTGACGCTGGACGGGTTCGATGCGCTCGCGCGCGTCACGCCGCAGCTCGCCAACATCCGCCCGTCGGGCGCATTCCTGATGGAGGACTTCTATTACGCGGGCGGCCTGCCGGCGCTGCTGTTGCGGCTGGCCGACACGCTGCGCCTGGACGCGCCGACGGTCACCGGACGCACGCTCGGCGAGAACATCGCCGAGGCGAAAGTGTTCGACGACGAGGTGATCCGTCCGCTCGACCGTCCGCTCGCCGCGTCCGACAGCCTTGCGGTGCTGCACGGCAACCTCTGCCCGGACGGCGCGGTGATCAAGCCCCCGGCGGCCGAGGCGCGGCTGCATCGCCACGCCGGCCCCGCCGTGGTGTTTTCCGACTACAACGACATGGCCGCGCGCATCGACGATCCGGCGCTGGAGGTCGACGGCAACTCGGTGCTGGTGCTGCAAGGTGCGGGTCCGCTGGGCGCGCCGGGCATGCCGGAATGGGGCCAGCTGCCGATCCCGAAGAAGCTGTTGCGCCAGGGCGTGCGCGACATGCTGCGCATCTCCGACGCGCGCATGAGCGGCACCAGCTACGGCGCCTGCGTGCTGCACGTCGCCCCGGAGTCGCATGTCGGCGGACCGCTGGCGCTGGTGCGCACCGGCGACGTGATCGCGCTCGACATCCCCGCGCGCCGTCTGACGCTGCAGGTGCCCGACGAGGAGCTCGCCCGCCGCCGCGCCGCCTGGACGCCGCCGCCGCCGCGCTACGAACGCGGCTACGGCGCGCTGTTCTCCCGCCACATCCGGCAGGCCAACGAGGGCTGCGACTTCGACTTCCTCGAACGCGGCCCGGCGACGCCCGACCCGGAGATCCATTGATCCCGGTCGCGACCGCCATGGTCGGCGGCGGGAGCGGAGCGACGAGGCGATCCGGGCGCCGTAGGGCTTGGTCTGTCGAGGACATATCCAACGAAATCGAAATCGAGAGATAGCAGCGTGATTATGCCGAGCCGGGAGGGTCGAGGAACGCAAGCGAACCGTTTGCAGCGGCGGAACTTCTCCACTGCCGGTAGCAGCGAAAGCTGTGGACGCCCTCGGCCTGGGGCAGGATAGTCACGGGCAAGTTCGGTCGGCCGCGCAACGCAGGTCCTGCGACGCAACTGCAACGTCTACCGCGGGGAGGCGAACGTGTCCGACATCGTGCAGACGGTCAGCACCGCGGCCGAGCTCGATCAGGCGATCTACAACGTCGACAGCCTGTCTCAGGCGAGCCCCGGCGGCAGCTACACGATCGTCGTCGACGGCAGCATCGACCTGGCCGACCCGTCGACAGGGCTGGCGACCGCCGGGCTGCCCAACGACAGCAACCTTGATGCGATCAATCTCGGCGCCGTATCGACCCTGACGATTGAGGGCAACGGCGACACGATCGACGGCGGCGGGGCCTATGCGGGGTTCTTCGCGTACCAGGGCACGGTCGCGATCGCGAATCTGACCATCGCCGACACGCTCGCGAAGGGCGGCAGCGGCGGCTACGCCGCCGGCGGCGGCGGGGGCCTCGGCGGCGGGCTGTTCGTCGCCTCCGGTGCGCAGGTGACGCTGAGCGCGGTGTCATTCGCGGGCGACTCCGCCGTGGGCGGCAATGGCGCAGGTGTCCCGACCCAAGGGAACGAGCAGGTCGGCGGCGGCGGCGGGCTGCTGGGCGGCAACGGCGGCAGCGGGAGCCTCGGCGGCGGTGGCGGCGGCGGGGTCGGGGCCTCGGGCGGGGTCGGCCACCCGTATTCCGTCGGCCCCGGTGCGGCCGGTCTCGCCCCGGGCGCAGCCGGGGCCGGCAGCGGCGCGACGGCGATCGGCCAGGGCGGCAACGGCCACCGCGGCGGGAGCGGCGGCGGCGGCGGCGGCGGGCAGGGCGGCGGCGGCGGCGGGATCGGCGGGGGCGGTGGCAGCCTCAGTTACGGCGGCGGCGGTGGCGGCTTCGGCGGCGG
>DATEQV010000545.1:0-7415 GCA_035272265.1 Acidisphaera sp.
CGACGGACGTGGTCGTCGATGTAGGCGTCGTCGCCGCGGGTGTAGAGCTGGAAGATGCGCCGGCCGGTGCCGTTGGCGGCCGCCGTGGCTTCGAGGCCGGGCGCGGTGACGGAGCTGACGACGATCGGCACGCCGAACGCGGCGGCCGCTCGCGCCGCCGCCGCGCCGCCGTCCGGGGTGAAGTTTTCCAGCGATCCCACCGGGGCGAGCATCAGCGGCAGGCGCGAAGGTTTGCCGAGCACGGGCTTGGCGGTCTGCACGTGCGAGACGTTGCGCAGCACGCGCGGGCGGAAGGCGATCGCGTCGAGCGCCTGGCGGTTGCGGCGCAGCGTGGTCTCGGTCTCCGTGCCGCCGATCAGGTAGTCCCAGGCGGTGTTCGGCAGATTGGCGCGGGCGTCCTCGACGAATTCGTGGAGGCACAGGTAGGGGCTGTCGTTGTCTTGGATCGCCATGCCTTGCTCCGTTTTCCGTCGGTCCACCGTGGCGCCGTCTAGACGGGAGTTTGGCCTGCGATCATGCGGCTGCCTACGTCGCCGCAGGTTCGCCTGAGTTGTGCGCAGTAAGGGGCGTGGCGAGTGTCCGCAGTTGTACGACGATCACCGAGCCCGCTTGGGCGCGGACGCGGTCCAAGGATTGAAGGTGGGCGCTCCGGCCCGAATGTAGTCGCGCTCGTCCCGGGTCACGACCGTCAGACCGTGATGCAGCGCGGTGGCGGCGATGATCAGGTCCGGCTGCGAGAATGTGTGGCCGGATCGGCGGCCGTCTTCCACCAGCACGCGCCACTTCAGCATCACGTCCTCGGTGATGGGGAGCACGCGCTGGCCGAACATCGGCCGCACGGTGTGGGTCAGCCAGTCATGCAAGGCCGCGCGCCGGGCAGGATCGGCGAGCCGCTCGATGCCGAAACGGAGTTCCGCGAAGGTGACGGCGCTGACATACAGGCGGTAGAGCGGTTGCGCCGCGACGAAGTCGACCACGCGACGCTCGGGCTTCGGGCGACGCAGTTCAGAGAGGACGTTGGTATCGAGTAGCCAGCCCGTCACAGGCCGACGTCACGCACCGGGAGAGGCCCTCGCGAGGGTTCGATGTCGGTGCCGCGATCCGGCGAGGCTTGCAGGGCGGCGACCAGGGCTTTCCCGGTCGGTGCGCCTGTGAGGCGGCGAAACTCCTCGGCCGCGACGACGACGACTTCCTCGCGCCCGTGAACGGTGACGTGCTGCGGCCCTTCGCTGCGCGCGCGCCGGACGAGTTCGCTGAAGCGCGCCTTGGCGTCCTGCAGCAGCCAGGTTCCCGACGGGCGGGGGCGCTTGGGGCGGGGTTGGTCGGGCGGTGCGGCGCGGCTGGTTCTGGTCATGCTGACCAGATTGGCACAGCGCGACGGGTGGCTTCAACGGATGCGCGGCCACTACCCGTGGAGGATCGCGCGCGTCAGCAGCGCCAATCCGCTCTCGCCTGTTGCGTTCGAGGCCGATGCGATTTCGGCCAGTTCGTCGCGGGACAGTTCGCACAGCGCTTGCAGCAGGACCGGACCGGCTTGCGCCCGGGTTTTCGCCGTTTCCGGCGCGCGGCCCAGCTTTTCGAGGAACCGGCGAACGTCGCGCAGGTTCGGCAGGAAGCGCTTGCTGTCGAAGTTCGCCGCCACGACCCTGAGCGGTTCGGCGAGGTCCGGCCTGCGCTGCAGTTCGATCTCGAGCGCCTTGTCGAGCGCCGACTTCCTGGGCTGGCGCTTCTTCGCGCCTTTCGACAGCGCGGAGACCGCCGCGGCAACTTCGTCGGCCGAGCGTTCCTCGAGCTGCCGGATGCAGTCGAGGACGACATCCTTGCCGTAGCGGAGGAACAGAAGGCTGACGTCGATCTCCAGCAATGCGTTCTTCACGTGCATCTTCTCACCAGTCCGACGCGCTCGAAAACCTCGCAGGCGAATTGCCTGAACTCATCGGCGACCGCTCCACGCGCGTAGCTTGCCGCGGCAAGCGGCACGCCCTCTCTTGCCGCGCGTGGATAGCATGCCGAGTAGCGGAGCTGGGTCTTGAAGATAGGCCAGTTCTGTCTGCGCGCCTCCTCCTCGATCTCGCGCATCGACTGGCGTCCTTCGGGACCCGCGGAATATTGCGACGAGTGGTTGAAGACGAGGCCGGCGAGTTCGACGAGCTGGCCGCGGTTTTCCAGCCGGAACTCCTGCAACGAACGGGCGAGAAGCGGCAGCCCCACCGCTGCCATGAATTCCGGCTTCACCGGGGCGACGACGAAGCGGCTCGCGAAATAGGCGGCGTCCGTCAAGATGGACTCCGTCGGCGCGCAGTCGATGATCACGACCTCGTAGCGGTCGTGCACCTGGGCGAGCGCTTCGGCCAGCCGGCGTTCCTTGCCGGCCGGGTTCTTCAGCGTGCGGGAGAGTTCGAGCCGGCTGGGGATCAGATCGAGCGGCGCATAGGGCCAGTAGCCGGACCGTGGGACGATGAAGTCGCACATATCGGCCAGAAGCGGCGCGTGGGCGCCGGCATCGGCTTGGATGTCGCCGTCGAAGATCTGCACGATCGTCGGCCGCTTGGAATCGATGTGCTTCACGTAGGACTCGGGGCCGAGCATGATCTGGCTGAGGTTGGACTGCGGGTCGAGGTCGACCATCAGCGTCCTGAACCCGGTTCTCGCGGAGACGAACGCAAGCTGGCTGGCGAGCGTCGTCTTGCCGACGCCGCCTTTCATGTTGATCAGGCTGATCGCGGTCGCCATCGCGCGCCCCTGGAAGCTTTCCCGGAACCCACGTGTCAGAGTTCCGCCTCAGGAACAACGCTCGCCCGCGACGGGTTGCACGACGCCAGCACACACGCATGGCGTGTGTCCCTGGGTCGCCACGGCGCGTGGCACCTCGAGATGAGTACCGCGCTGCGCGACCGCTTCTCGGCCGCCCGTGCGGTGCTGTCAGCTGGTGCGGTAGAGCAGCGTCTCGCCGCCGGCGCTCGCGTAGCGGAGGTGGCCGACCAGATCGCCCGCGAAGGTCAGCGCCTGGGCCGGCCCGCTGTGCTGCGTCAGCACCACGCTCGTCGTGTCGTTCAGGAAGTTGAACGTGGGCAGCATGGCGGTGGCGTTGAAGCCGTCGATCTCGACGAAGTTGCCCTTGCTGAACTCCTTGATGAGGGCGGGCATCTGGCCCTGCTCGGCATACAGGTCGAGCGTGACGAACGCGCCGCCCTCGCCGACCGCCTCGTGCTGCAGGCTGACGAGGCCGTCGTCGGTGATCGACCCCACCAACTGGAGCAACGGCGTCCCGTTGCCGGGCGACACCGCGATCATCGACGCGGTGAACGCCGACCAGCAGAACCCGATATTCAACGGCGGCCTGTCGGGCATCACGGTGGAGCTTGGGGCGGGCGCGCTGCTCAGCGGCACGCTGATGTCGCTGTCGCACTCGACGGTGACGAACACGCCCGGCGGCGGCGGCACGGCGAAGCTGCAGGTCGGCACCCTCCTCGTCGGCGCTGGCTCGACCGTCGAGGCCTCCGGCAACGTGGAGACCTCGCCGACCATCGACGTGACTGCAACGACGCTCGGCAACGCGGGCCTGCTGGCGGCGAACGACGAAGGGTCGCTGTTCGTCACGGCGCGGAACCTGACGAATACCGGCGTCATCTCCGCGCTCGACGGCGGCGCGGTCTATCTCGAGAACGGCACGATCAGCGGCGGCACGTTCCAGGCGTCGTTCGTGCCCTGCCAGGTCGTCGTGATGCTCACGGTCTCGATCCTTTCCCCGCGGGCCGGTTCAGCTGGTCCGGAAGACGTAGGCGGCGCCGCCGACATTGGCGTAGCCGAGCTGGCTGGCAGAGAAGGCGCCGGCCAGCGTGAAGGTCTGCGTCGGATGCGATTTACCGGCGCCGATCACGTCGACGGCGGTGACCTGATCGATGTCGAAGGCGAGGATCTTCGTAGCAGTGAAGTTGTCGATCTTGACGAGATCGCCGACCTCGAAACTGCGCACCAACGGCGTCAGCGCGGGCTCGTGGTCAAGTTCCAGGGTGCCGCCGGTGGCGGTGCCGGCGGGGCCGAAGCGGATCGACCCGGGGCCCGCGAACGTCACGCGATCGAGCTGAAGATCGCCGCCGTCAAGGATGTTGAAACCAGCGGGGCCGTTGACCACTGCCGAGGTGATCCTCACCGTTCCGTCGTAGCCCGCGTCGATCGCCGCGTCGTTCCACAGGGACATCGTACCGCCGGTGATGAACGAAAGGGACAGCACGCCGCCACGGGCCGCCTCCAGAACCCCGCGGTTGACCAGCAAGGGGGTCCTCGACATTCAGCACTGTCGCGCCTGCCTCGTCGCCCAAGGCCGCGATCTCGCTGTCTTGGTCGACCACGATGTCTTGGGTGGCGACGATGAAGCTGTTCTGCGCTTCGTAGTTCGGTTGGGGCGGCCCGGACGGCGCCACCGTCGCGATGTTCGTGGCTTGCAGATAGACCTCATTGGCCCCGAGAGAGCCGCCCTCGAGCTCCACCGCCAGCCCCGACAGCAGCTCCTGGAATCCGACGAGGGTGGGGGACGCGACGGCGTCCGCGGGGATGATCGCGGTATCCCCGGGCACCGGGGGCCCGTTGCTCCAGTTGCCCGGATCGGCCCAGTTGCTGGTCTGACCCTGCCAGGTCGTCGTGAAACTCATCGCCGGCCTCGCGCATCCGATGCGCCGGAGGATAGGGGATCCCGGCGCGAATGTCCTGAGAGAGTAATGAATTCTGCTGAAACGAAGTGAAGGGCTTCAGCCCCCAGTGCTTCAGCCCGTGGGGGCGTCAGCGTTCCGGACGGCGGCGTGGAGAGCATCGCGCGGCCTTTCCGATCGCCCGGCGGTTCAGCTGGTGCGAAAGACGTAGGCCGCGCCGAGGACGTTGGCGAAGCCGAGCTGGCTGGCCGAGACGTCGCCGGCGAGCGAGAAGGCCTGCACCGGATGCGACTCACCCGCGCCGATCACGTCGACGTCGGTGTCGTGCGTGAACAGGTTGTAGGCGGCGATGATCTTCGTGGCGGCGAAGTTGTCGATCTTGACGAGGTCGCCGACTTCGAAGTTGTGCACCGCCGGCGTCAGCACGGGCTGGTCATAGAGTTCCAGCGTGCCGCCGCCTTGCGCGGCGGAGGCGCTGAAGCCGATCCACGTGCCGCCCGCGAAGGTCACCTGAGAGAGGTCCAGATCGCCGCCGTTCAGGATGTTGAACAAGCCGTTGCCCCTGACCGATGCCGACGTGATGGTGACCCTGCCGTCGTCGGTCGCGGCGATGTGGCCGTTGTTCTTCAGCGTCATCGTGCCGCCGGTGTTCGACTCCAGGAACAGCTCGCCGTTGTCGGTGCCCTGCAGCAAGCCGTTGTTGGTCAGCGACGGCGTCTCCACGCTCAGCGACGAGCTGACCTGCTCGTTGCCGCCCGCCGAGATCTTCGAGTGCGAGTCGACGACGATGTCCTGGGTGGCGACGAAGAAGCTGCCCGGCGGATTGCCGTACTGCGATGCCGGACCGGCCGACAGGTCGGTCTGGATCGTCGTGCCCACCAGGTTGATGTCGAAGGCGCCGAGGTAGCCACCGCCCTCGAGGTCGACCGTCAGGTCCTCCATCGAGGTGTTGAACCCGCTGTACACGGGCGACACCGCTCCGGCGGTGCCGATCACCGCCGTATCGCCCGGCAACGGGGGGCCGGCGGTCCAGTTGCTCGGATCAGCCCAGTTGCTGGTCTGACCCTGCCACGTCGTCGTGATGCCCATCGCCTGCCTCGCGGATCCGCTGCGCCGAAGGATACGGGATGCCGGCGCGAATGTCCTGATATGCCAATGAATTCTGCTGAAACGACATGAAGGACTTCAGCCCGCGGACGGTTCAGCGCGCGGCGGGGGCGGCGTGGACAGCATCGCGCGAAAGGCGCGCGCGCGGTGACTGACCGCGCGCTTCTGCTGCGGCTCCATCTCGGCGAAGGTCTGCGTGCCGCCCTCCGGCACGAAGATCGGGTCGTAGCCGAAGCCGCGCGTGCCGCGCGGGGGCCAGACGACGTGGCCGTCGACGCGGCCCTCGAAGAATTCGTCCGTGCCGTCGGGCCAGGCGAGGCAGAGGACGCAGACGAACCAGGCCGAGCGGTCGGACGCGTCGCCGAGTTCGCGATGGACGCGGGCCATGGCGACGGAGAAATCCTTGTCCGGGCCGGCCCAGCGGGCCGACAGCACGCCCGGCGCGCCGCCCAACGCGCGCACGCAGAAGCCGCTGTCGTCGGCCAGCGCCGGCAGGCCGGACGCACGCGCGGCCGCCAGCGCCTTGATCGCGGCGTTGCCGGCGAAATCAGGCGCCGTTTCGTCGGGCTCGGGCAGGGCGAGGGCGGCGGCGGAGATCACCTCGATGCCGAGCGGGCGGACGAGGTCGGCGATCTCGCGCAGCTTGCCGGGATTGTGGCTGGCGAGGACGAGGCGAGGGCCGATGTGGTCGCGGAGGTCCGTCATTCTGCGGTCGTCATCGCGAGCGAAGCGTAGCGATCCAGGGCAACGTGACAGACGCCTGACGTGCAGCCCCGGATCGCCACGCCGCTGCGCGGCTCGCGATGACGGTTCCCAAGGTAACCGACGCGGCGGTCAGCCCAGCGCGGCGCGCTGCGCCTCGAACAGCTTCGCGGTGCCGGCGCGGGCCAGCGCCAGCAGCGAGAGGAACTCGGCCTCGCTGAACGGGGCCTGCTCGGCGGTGCCTTGTATCTCGACGATGCCGCCCGCGTCGGTCAGCACGAAGTTGGCGTCGGCGTGGGCGTTGCTGTCCTCGGCATAATCGAGGTCGAGCACCGGGACGCCGTCGACGACCCCGCAACTCACCGCCGCCACCTGAGCGCCCAGCGGATCGGCGGCGATCACGTTGGTCTCGCGCAGCCGCCGCACCGCCAGCGCCAGCGCCACCCAGGCGCCGGTGATCGCCGCGCAGCGCGTGCCGCCGTCGGCGTTCAGCACGTCGCAGTCGAGCGTGATCGTCAGCTCGCCCAGCTTCTTGCGGTCGACCACGGCGCGCAGGCTGCGGCCGATCAGGCGCTGGATCTCCTGCGTGCGGCCGGACTGCTTGCCCCGCGCCGCCTCGCGGTCGCCGCGGGTGTGCGTGGCGCGCGGCAGCATGCCATATTCCGCCGTCACCCAGCCGGTCCCGGAGTTGCGCAGGAACGGCGGCACGCGGCCTTCGACGCTGGCGGCGCACAGCACCTCGGTGTTGCCCATGCGGATCAGGCAGGAGCCTTCGGCATGGCGCGCGAAGCCTGGCGTCAGCGAGATAGCGCGCAGAACATCGGCGGCGCGGCCGGATGGGCGCATGCGGGGCTCCTCTCAATGTGCAAACGCCACGAAACATACAGGTCGGACGGATCAGCAGCCAATCGGACGTTCGCGCGCCACCGCTACGGCAGCCAGGCGGCCCAGCCGTCG
>DATEQV010000546.1:0-10411 GCA_035272265.1 Acidisphaera sp.
AAACCGGGCGGCGTTGCGATCGGCGAAGGTCTGCGAATCGAGGCCGGCCTCCGCGGCCGCCTTCTCCACCTTCTGCCCGTGCTCGTCGGTGCCGGTCAGGAAGAACACGTCGTGCCCGTCCAGCCGCTTCCAGCGCGCCAGCACGTCGGTCGCGATCGAGGTGTAGGCGTGCCCGATATGCGGTGCGCCGTTGACGTAATAGATCGGGGTCGTGAGGTAGTAGCGGGCCATGGCGCGAGGGCTTATCGCGCCGGCGCGCCCGAGGCCAGCATCGTCAGCCCCTCGATCACCGCTTGCCGCGTGTCGAGGTTCAGGCCCCGCGTTTCGTCCTGGATGCGCCCGAGTTCGCTCCACAACTCGGCCCAGCGCTCCGGCGAATGCGCGTCGGCGAGCCGCGCCTGGTCCGGGTCGGCGCGTCCCCGCAGGGCGTCGCGCAAGGCAGCCGATACGGCGGCCCGAAGAAGATCCATGAAGGTCGAGAACGCGCTGGCGTCGCGGCCGATCCCGTCGGCGATGTCCCAGACCTTCGGCAACGGCAGGTCGGGCAGGGCCGACAGCACACCGTCGACGAGGCCGGCAAGCCGCGTGCCCTCCTCCTCGGCCATCATCAGCGCCCGTCCGGGCGCCCCCTCGGCGATGGTGACCAGCCGGCCGCGTTCGTCCGCAGGAAGGTCCGGCAGGTAGCGCGCCAGCAGCGCGTCCATCGCCGCGTCGTCCAGCCGATCGAGCCGCAGCCGCCGGCAGCGGCTTCGGATCGTCGGCAGCAGCCGGCCCGGCGCGTTGCAGACCAGCAGCAGCACGGCGCGCTGCGGCGGCTCTTCGAGCATCTTCAACAGGGCGTTGGCGGCGTTGCGGTTCAGCTCCTCGGCCGCGTCCACCACCAGCACCCGCCAGCCGCCCTCGGCGGGGGTCAGCCGCAGGAAGGCGCCGGCCGCGCGCACATCATCGACGACGATCTCGCCGCGCAGCTTCTTGGTCTTAGGATCGACCGTCCGTGTCAGCGTCCGCAGGTCGGCATGCGCGCCGGCAGCGACGCGGCGGAACACCGGATGCGACGGTGGCAGGTCGAGGCCGCCGCCGTCCGGCATGCCGGCCAGCAACGCCCGCGCAAACCGGTAGGCAAGGGTGGCTTTGCCGACCCCGCGAGGCCCGGTGATCAGCCAGGCATGGTGCATCCGCCCTGCCCGCGCCGCCTCCGCGAGCGCGGCCTCGGCAGCCGCATGGCCCAGCAACAGCGGGTTGGCCCTCGGCTCGGGCGGTCCGGAATCGGAGGCGGTCACAGCAGCCGTTGCCGAACCGCGGCCATGATCGCTTCGTGCACCTCCTGCGCGGCACCGTCCGCCGGCACGAGAACACACCGATCCGGCTCGGCCGCCGCTATGGCTCGGTAGCCGGCGCGAACCCGTTCGTGAAACGCCGCGCCCTCGCGCTCGTACCGGTCGGGCGAACGCCCCCGCGCAATCATGCGCGTCCGCGCCGTCGCCTCGCTGACATCGAGGATGAGCGTCAGGTCGGGCCGCAGTCCGATCAGCGTCGTCAGCTGGGCGATAGCGGCACGATCGGCGAGCTGGCCGTAACCCTGGTAGGCCATCGTGGAGTCATAGAACCGGTCGCTCACCACCCACGTCCCAGCCGCCAGTGCTGGCCCGATCGTGCATGCGATATGGTCGGCGCGGGCGGCAAAGTGCAGCAGGGTCTCCGTCAGCGGCGCCCAATCGCCGCGCGGATCGAGCAGCAAGGCCCGCAGCACCTCCGCACCCGGCGAGCCGCCCGGCTCCCGCGTGGCGAGCACGTCACGCCCCGCCGCCTGGAGCGCATCCGCAAGCAGTGCCGCCTGGGTGGACTTGCCCGCCCCCTCCCCGCCTTCGAGCGTGATGAAAGTCAGGTCAGCTACCCGTCACATAATGCGACAAGACCGCCATCGCCCGTCCGGGCAGCCCGAGCTTCGGCACGTCGGCGCCTGCCAGCAGCGGCACGTCCATCGCGGGCACTCCCTCGCCTGACACCGAGATCTTGCCGAGCGTCGTGCCACGCGCCACCGGCGCACGGACTGGGGCGTCGTACTGCACGCTGATGGTAGCGTTCTTCCGCCATGACCGCGGCAGCGTGAGCACCACGTCGCGGCCGCCCACCAGCGGCACCGTGGGCGAGGCCCCGAGCCACACCGGCGCGCGGTCGACGACGTCGCCGGCGGTGAACAGCTTCACGTTCTCGAACTCGCGGAACGCCCAATCGAGCAGCCGTTCGCTCTCCTCGCCACGCTGATGCATCGAGGTCATGCCATTGAGCACCACGATCACGCGTCGACCGTCGCGCAGCGAACTGCCGACCAGCCCGTAGCCGCCTTCGTCGGTATGCCCGGTCTTCAATCCGTCGGCGATACCCTTCTGCACCAGCGGATTCCGGTTCTCCTGCTCGATGTTGTCGTACTTGAAGGTCTTCTCGCTGTCGTAGTGATAGTATTCAGGGAAATCCTGGATGATGCGGGCCGACAGCGTTGCGAGGTCTCGGCACGTGCTGAGGTGCCCGGGATCCGGCCAGCCGGTGCAGTTGATGAACGTCGTATGCGTCAGGCCGAGTTCGCGCGCCTTGGCGTTCATCTGCTCGACGAACTGCTGTTCGGAACCCGCGATGCCTTCTGCAAGCACGATGCAGGCATCGTTGCCGGATTGCACGATCATGCCGCGGATCAGGTCCTCGACACCCACGCTCGTGCCGATCTGCACGAACATCTTCGACCCAGCCATACGCCAGGCCTTCTCGCTGACCGGCAACTGGTCGGTCAGCCGCAGCTTGCCGGACTTGAGGGCGCTGTAGACGAGGTAGGCAGTCATGATCTTGGTCATCGACGACGGCGCCATCAGCACGTCGGCGTCCTTGTCGAGCAGCACCGCGCCGGTGTTGAAGTCGGTGATGATCGCCCACTTGGCCGCCGTATCGATAGGCCCGATCGGCGTTTGCGCGGGCGTGCCGGTGGACGCCTGGGCGTCCGTCGGCTTGCCCTCGCCGTGATGATGTTCCGCGTGGTGCGGCGGGGCAGCCGCCGCCGCAGCCGGCAGCAGCGGCAGGGAAGCAGCGCCCAACAGTAGCTGGCGACGATTCATACGACACTCCTGTCAGCCGGCGAGCACGGCCGGCATTGTCAATCGGCGGGCCCGCCAGACTGCGCCTCGATGACGAGTCGGGCCCCGGTTACTCCTGCGCGGATGGCTTGGTCCAGCGCGGCATCGGCGTCCAGGATCGCGTCGTACGGCCCGGCGATCACTGTGTACGCGACGCTTCGACCGGTGCGCTCGCGCTCGATCCGGGGTGCCAGACCCGGGACCGCGGCGGCCTGCATTCCGGCCGGGCCTGCATTGGTAAAAGTGCCGAGCAGCAACGCGATTCTCCCGGGCTCCGGCGCGCCCTGGAGCACCCGCTGCGGCAGGCGCGTCAGTGCCGCGGCACTGACAGGTACGGGCGTCGCAACCGGGCTCCCGGCAAACGGCGCGGCCTGCGGCGGGGCGGTCTGGCCGGGCGGCGGCAGGTCGGTCACCTGGACGCTGCCGACCGGAGCCGCGACGAGCGCCAGCTTCGGCGCGCCGCCGACCCCCTCGATGGCCGCCTGTGTCTCCTCGTGCAGCACCTCGAGCCGCACCCGCGCCGGTCCGGTCATCCCGAGCAAGGTGGCCGCCCGCGGCGTCACGGAGATCAGCCGCGCCGGGTTGGGCGGACCGCGATCGTTGATCCGGACCTCAATCTGCCGCCCGTTGTCGAGATCGGTGACGCGGGCGATCGCCGGCAGTGGCAAGGTCTGGTGCGACGCCGCCAACGCATCGGGATCGTACGCCTCGCTGTCGGCGGTCAACGGTGCGTGCCGGCGAGGATCGATCTGGGCGATACCGGTCTGCGTCGCTTTGTAGGCTTCGTCGGGGTAGAACCAGACGCCGTCGCCCCGCCATGCGGCGCCTACCACGTAGTGCGGATTGGCGGCAGTCGCCGGCGGACGGCGCTGGCAGCCGGGCAGCAACACAACGGCCATACAGACAGCCAGCGCCGCCCCGAGAACCGGCGGCTTCCACACGCTGCTCAAGCTACGACTGCTCAAGCCAGGATGCGATCGCCGATCAGGCCCACCGACAGCGCGTAGTAGTCCGAGGCGTTGTACCGGCGGATCGCGCCGAAATTGGCGTAGGTCATGAACGCCTCGCCCCCGGCAGCGCCGGGCATGACCAGGGCTCCCGCCACGTCCGAACGCGCGAACGGCGTGCCGTCTTGCCGGCGCACGCCGAGCCGCATCCACTCGCCCAGGGTGCGGCGGCTGTCCCGGCCAGCGTAGCCCGGATCGAAGCCGGGCGGCACGCTGACCGGCTGGCCCCAGGGTTCGCCCGAGCGCCAGCCTGACTTGGCAAGGTAATTGGCGATGGACCCGAGGGCGTCGGCCTGATCGTCCCAGATGTCGCGCCGGCCGCGCCCGTCGAAGTCCACGGCGAGGCGCAGATAGCTCGATGGCATGAACTGCGGCTGGCCCATGGCGCCGGCATAGCTGCCGAGCATCCGCTCGGGCGTGATGTCGCCGTTGTCCAGGATCTTCAGCGCCGCGATCAGCTCGCCCCGGAAATACCCCGGGCGGCGGCCGGCATAGGCCAGCGTCGCCAGTGCCTCGATCACCCCGTAATTGCCCTTGGTCGCGCCGAAATTGCTCTCCAGCCCCCAGATGCCCATCACGACGCCGGCATCGACCCCGTAGCGATCGTACACCGCCGCCAGAAGCTGGCGGTCACGGGCATAGACCTGCCGGCCGGTGGCGATGCGGTTGTCGTTGACGACCTTCGCCCGGTACTCGGCCCAGGTCAGGGTGAATTCCGGCTGGTGGCTGTCCAGTTCCAGGATGTGCGCGTTCGGCCGGACCCCGGCGAAAGCGCGCGCAAGGGTGGCATCGGACACGCCTGAACGCCTCGCCTCCGCCTTCACGCCCGCGACAAAGGCGTCGAACCCGTCGGCCCAGGCTGCGAATGGCCGAGCGGCAACGCCCGAAGCGGTCGCGGTGAGCAGAAATCGGCGCTGGATCATGGCGCCGACGCATGCCACGGCCTAGGAGTCGGCGGCAACTTACGCTTCGGTCGGATTTGACCCACCGGGCGGGGAAATGGCGTATAGTCGCAAGAACAACGCCCAACGCTGGAAACGTCATGGACATGAACATCGCAGCCGGTGTGACCGACACGCTGTCCCGGTATGCCGCCGGCCTGCAATTGCCTGACCTGCCCGAGGCGGTGGTCGCGCGGACTCGACTGCTGATCCTCGATCTGGTCGGCAACATCGTGCGCGCCCGTCACGACGCCGAAAGCACGCCGCCGATGCTGTCTGCGGCCCGCGTCCTCGGCTTTTCGGCCGGCAACACCAGCGTCTTCGGCGACGTGCGCCGCTACACGCCGCCCGGGGCTGCGTTCCTGAACGGCGCCCTCGGCCATTCGCTCGATTTCGACGACACCCACGCGGCAGGTTCGCTGCATCCGGGCGCACCGGTGATCCCCGCCGCGCTGGCGGCCGCCGAGATGGTGGGCGCGAGTGGTGCCGACGTCATCGCGGGCATCGTTGCCGGCTACGAGATCACCTGCCGCCTCGCTCTCGCCCTTCCGGCGGCCGACCACTACCGGCGCGGCTTCCACCCCACCGCGACCTGCGGCGTGTTCGGCGCCGCGGCTGCCGCCGGGCGCGTGCTCGGCCTCGATGCCGCGACCATCGCCGACGCGCTCGGGATCGCACTGAGCCAGTCCTCGGGCAGCTTGCAGTTCCTCGTCAACGGCGCCTGGACGAAGCGCTTCCAGGTCGGCTGGGCCGCCTCGTCCGGCCTCGTGGCAACCGCACTCGCCCGAGAGCACTTCAAGGGCGCGGCCGAGGCAATTGAGGGCCGCTATGGCTTCCTGCACGCCTACGCCCCGGCGCCGAACCCCGCACGGGCAGTCCAGGACCTGGGTACCGTGTTCGAACTCATGGCGACCGCGGTGAAGCCGTATCCGTCCTGCCGCTACGGGCATGCCGGGATCGACGCGGCACTGGCGCTGCGCGCGCGACACGAGCTTCGGCCCGAGCAGATCGACGCGGTGACGCTCGGGCTGCCGAACGCGGGGATGCAGCTCATCGGCGACGATATCGAACGCCGCCGCAACCCCCGCAGCACGGTCGATGGCCAGTTCAGCGGTCCTTTCGTCATCGCTTGCGCGCTGGCGACTGGCGGGCTGGGCTGGGACAGCTATAAGATGCTCGACGACCCCGCGATCCGCGCGCTGCTGCCGAAGATCGACTGCGTGCCCGATCCGGAGATCGAGGCCGTGTTCCCCACCCACATGGCCGGCAAGCTGACGATCCGCGCCCGCGGCGAGACGTTCACCGAAACCGTCACCGTCGCGAGGGGCGAGCCCGAGAACTTCCTCACCGAGGACGAGCTGCGCAGCAAATTCTCCGCCTTGGCGGTCCCGGTGCTGGGCACGGATCGCGCGTCGGCGCTGGCGGATGCCGTCCTGGCGCTCCATGCCGCGCCGTCGGTCAGCGGTTTGATGCGTCTCGCGGTGCCGATGGGCTGCGTGCGACTCGCCAGCGACTGAGAGGCAGCATGGACGGCGATCTCGGCACTCCCGATCGCGTCAGGGCGCATTACGGGCGACCCAACCCGCGCTCGCTTCTCAAGCAGCTCGATCGGATCGACACGCACGCGCGCCGGTTCATCGGCCTGTCGCCCTTCGTGGTGATCGCATCCGCGGATGCGGATGGTCGCGCGGATGCGACGCCGCGCGGCGACGCGCCCGGCTTCGTCGCCGTTCTCGACGAGCGCACGCTGCTGATCCCCGACCGGCCCGGCAACAACCGCGTCGACACGATGCTGAACGTGACCGCGAACCCGCATGTCGGCCTGCTGTTCATGGTGCCGGGAATCGTCGAGACCCTGCGCGTGAATGGCAGCGCGCGCCTGACCTCGGATCCGACCCTGCTTGCGCCGCTGGCCGCGAACGGCAAGGCGCCGTCCGCGGGGCTCCTGGTATCGGTGCGCGATGTGTATTTCCACTGCGGCAAGGCGCTGATTCGCGCCGATCTGTGGAACCCGGAGCGCTATGTACCATGTACGGAGGTTCCCAGCCTCGGCCGCATCCTGGCCGACCAGCTGAAGGACATCAGCGTCGAGGAATCCGAGCGCCGCATCGCAGATGGCTACGTCAACCGACTTTATTGACGGGTCGGTGTCGGAGGAATTCCTCGGCCCCTGCTGCCGTCGCAGTTTTCTCCAAGTCAATGCATCGCCGGCGTGCTGCTTGCGGAGCTGGGTGGGCCGACGGAGGACTGCGCATGCTTGCGGACACACTCGGACTGGTCGCTGCGTTGCACGCCGAGGCACCGGCGCCCGATCGCACCGAGATGGCCGGCCTGTACGACTTCCTCGTCGGCGACTGGCGCATGCAGGTCGTGACGTATCCGGCAGAGGGTGGCCGGTTCGAGGCCGCGGGGGAGATCCATGCGGGGTGGATCCTCGAAGGCCGGGCGATCCAGGATACCTGGATCCTGCCCGCCCGTGACCGCCGCGAGCCGGGCGGGTCGCCGCTACCGGTCACCGGCACATGGTTCGGCACCACACTGCGCATCTACGATACCGCGCTGCAGGCGTGGCGGATCTACTGGATCAATCCGCCGACCAATACCTTTCGCGAGCAGATCGGCCGTGCACGCGATGCGGGCATTGTGCAGGAAGGCAGCGCCGGCGACGGGGCGTTGTCACGCTGGAGTTTTACCGACATCGAGCCGACGTCGTTCCACTGGTCGGCCGAACTGTCGCGTGACCGGGGCGAGACCTGGCGCTTGCTGATCGACGTGTTCGCGCGACGCGATGGAGCGTCCGTGCTGGTGTGACCGGGGCATCGAGCCAGACGCTCACGACACCGGAGGTTTGGCCGAACCGGCGTTGCTGCGTCATACTGCGCCGCAACAGCTGGAGTTCCCGCCCAAATGGCCGATACCGAAGACTACCCAATCACCAACCGCAACCGCCTGCGCCGCAAGCACGAGCGCGGCCATTACGACCGGGAAACTGTGTATGTCATCCTCGATGCGGCGATGATTTGCCACATCGCCTACGTCAGCGACGGCCAGCCGTATTGCACGCCCACCGCGTTCTGGCGCGAAGGCGACACGCTGATGTGGCACGGCTCGTCCGCAAGCCGGATGATCCGGGCGCAATCGAATGCTGTTCCGGTATGCCTGACGGTGACGCACATGGATGCGATCGTGCTGGCACGCTGCGGCTTCAACCATTCGATCAATTACCGATCCGTGATCGCGTTCGGCCACGCCAGCCTGATCACCGGCGAGCCCGCCAAGCTGCACGCGATGGATGCGTTCCTGGATCGCTATTTCCCCGGCCGCGCCCGCGCCGTTCGCCCGCCGAGCGCGCAGGAGGTGAAGGCCACCAGCTTCGTCTCCATGCAGATCGAGGACGCCAGCGCCAAGATCCGCGCCCTGCCCGTGCACGACGAGGAGGAGGACTACGCGGTCCCCTGCTGGACGGCGCTGCTGCCGATCGCGACGACGGTCGGCGCGCCCGTCGAGTGCGAGCGTCAGCACCCCGACGCCGATCGAGCCCGCGACGGCCTCGCCGCCTGGCGTGAGGGGCGCCGGCTGGACGAGATCCTGACCGAAACGGCGGCGACGTATGCCCAGTGACCTGACCGTCACGGATGCAGCGGCGACCGGCGCTGCTGCCGCGCCGGAGCGCGTCGTCGAGGTGCAGCGCGCGCGCGGCCACCTCGTCGTCGTGGTCGGCGGGGGTGCCGCGGGGCTTGAGCTGGCGACCAAGCTCGGTCGCCGCTACGGCCAGACCGACCGTGTCCACGTCACGATGGTCGACCGCGCGCGGACGCACTTGTGGAAGCCGTTGCTGCACGCCGTCGCCGCGGGCAGCCTGGACGCCGGTGAGGAGGAGCTGAACTACCTCGCCCACGCCGCGCGCAACCACTACGTCTTCCGCTTCGGCGACCTGATCGGCCTCGATCGCGCCGCCAAGCGCGTCCACCTGTCCGCGACGTTCGACGACGAAGGCCGTCCGATTACGCCGCGCCGTTCGGTCCCCTACGACACGCTGGTGATCGCGATCGGCAGCATCACCAACGATTTCGGCACCCCCGGCGCCGCCCAGCACGCCATCCCGCTGGAGACACCCGAGCAGGCCGTGCGCTTCAACCGTCGCGTGGTCAACGCATGCCTGCATGCGCACACGCAGGAAGGCCCGGTGCGTCCGGGCCAGCTGCACATCGCCATCATCGGCGCGGGTGCCACGGGCACCGAACTGTCAGCCGAGCTGCACCACACGGTGCGCCAGATCGTCGCGGCGGGTCTCGATCGCATCGTCCCGGAGCGGGACGTGCGCATTGTCCTCGTCGAGGCCGGCCCGCGCATCTTGCCGGCGCTGCCCGAACGCATTTCTACCGCGACGACCGAGCTGCTCCAGAAGCTCGGGGTCGAGGTGCGAACCAACGCGCGGGTCACCGCCGTCAGCGCGGAGGGCGTGACGTTGGACGGCGGCGACTTCATCCCGGCCGAGATCGTCGTGTGGGCCGCCGGCGTGAAAGGGCCGGAGGTCCTGACCAAGCTGGACGGGCTCGAGGTCAACCGCATCAACCAGCTCGTCGTACTGCCGACCTTGCAGACGACGCGCGATCCGGACGTCTTTGCGATCGGCGACTGCGCTGCCTGCCCGCGCGAAGGTTTCACGTCGCCGGTGCCGCCGCGTGCGCAGGCTGCCCATCAGCAGGCGATGCACATGGCGCGGCAGATCGAGCGACGGCTCGCCGGGAAGCCGCTGTTGCCATTCAAGTATCACGATTTCGGCTCGCTTGTGTCGCTCGGCCGCTACAGCACGGTGGGCAGCCTGATGGGGCTCGTCGACCGGGCCTTCTTCGTCGAGGGCATGTTTGCGCGCCTGATGTACCGCTCGCTGCACAAGATGCACGAGCGTGCGGTCTACAGCACCAGCCGCATGATGGCCGACACTATCGCTCGCACGCTGTCGCGCAGGGCTGACCGGATCGTGAAGCTCCATTGATGCGGGCCGCTTCACCCGGCCGGCGCGATGGGTTTGATTTCGGGTCGGTGTTCGACTCTTGCGTCGAGCGCCCGTCCTATGCGGCGCTCCTGCGCGAACTGTGGTCGCTTCTAAGCTATCGTTCCCCGCGACCGGTCCCTGGTGATCTGCCGTGCGGCGACGGCCGCGCGGTTCTGGTCATCCCTGGCTTCCTTTGTGGCGACGGCCTTACCGCGCCGCTCCGGACTGCCCTGTCGGCTTGCGGCTTCCGTGCGTTCGGCTGGAACCTCGGCATGAACTGGGGACCTACACCGCGCCTGCTGAGCGGCCTGGAAGCGCGCGCGCGGCACCTGCATGCGCAGC
>DATEQV010000547.1:0-4151 GCA_035272265.1 Acidisphaera sp.
GCACGCCGCCGTCCGATCCGATGCAGAACACGTATCGCTACCGCTCCGACATCGCGATCGATTCGGATGGCACGATCCGCGGGCATGCCGACATCGCGATCGCGCCCACCATCGATTCGCCGCTGCGCCGCAACGTGGCGCTTGCGCCGTCGCGCGGTCAGCTTGCCGAACACGTGCTGGGCGAGACGCCGGAGGGCGGGTTCGGCACGCTGACCACCAGCGACCCGCGCGACCTCGACACGCCGTTCACCGCGACGGCGACCTGGGAGAGCCCGCACGGCGTGGTGCTGTCCGGCCCGTCACCCCGCTTCGCGATTCCCGACGGGCTCGATTTCCGGCGCGTCAGCGCGCTGCGCGAATGGCTGGCGCCGGACCGCGTGCGAACGCATCCGATGGTCGCCGGCGCGCTCGATTTCGAGTGGTGCTACACCGTGCGCCTGCCGCCCGGTGCCACGCTGGGCGACATCCCGCAGCCGGTCGATGTCAGCAACCGCGCCGGCTCCTACACCGCGCAGTACGAGCTCAAGGGCGACGAGCTGAGCGTCGTGCGCCGCCTGACGGTGGACCGCAACGTCTATGCGCCCGACGCGTATCCGGCGCTGGAGACGCTGATCTACGCCGCCCTCGACGACAGCCGCTCGATCTTCACCATGACCGAGCGGCAGGCGTCGCGGTGAGGGCGCGCCGCTACAGGCTCTGCACCGGCGAGAAGTCGGTCGGCCGCAGGATGCGGTTCTCCTGCCTGAGCAGCAGGTCGGCCTCGGCACCGCGGCGCAGGAACTCGGCCCAGCCCGGATCGGCCGCCATCGCGTTGCGCCGCGCCTCGCGGTCGCCCTGGTCCTTGTAGCCCCACAGGTGCACCACGTTGTTCAGCTCGCCCTCGACCGTGGTGTACCAGCCGAGGCAGTTCTCGAGATATTTCAATTGCAACGGCCAGCCGTACTCCTTGTACAGCGCCACCCAGGCCGGCATCTTGTTCGGCTTGCAGGTATATATCCGCAGATCGACGATCATCGCGTCCTCCTCCCCATCATTTCCAGCTGCTCAGGTAGAACCGCGGGATCTCGTCGATCGTCGGCCGGAAGTTCAGCTGCCGCGAGAACCCGTAGGTCTTCACATACGTGAACAGCGGCATGAACGCGGCCTTCTGCGTGATCAGGCGGATCGCATCGGTATAGGCGCGCCGGCGCTCGTCGATGTCGGTCGTCGCACCGCCCTTCTCCACGAGCGCCACCACCTCCGGATCGCGCAGATAGTCGAACGGACTTCCGCCGAAGAAGCGCGGCAGGATCGCCGAGACGTCGTTGATCGAGTAGCTGCCCCAGGTGCCCATATCCAGCGGGTTGTGCCCGTCGCCGGACCGCCGCACCGCATCGTTGGTCGGCAACTGCGACACCTTCGCGCGGATGCCGACCGCCGCCAGATAGTCGTGCACCGCGTTCGTCCACTGTGGCAGCACGAACGACACCAGCTCGGTGTCGAACCCGTCGGGATAGCCCGCCTGCTTCAGCAGGGTGCGCGCCAGCGCCGGATCGTAGGCGTAATGGGCCGCCACCGCGGTATTGCAGCCGAACTGCGTCGGATAGCAGGGGGCATCCAGCGGCCGCGATCCCAGCCCGGCCAGCTGCCGCGCCATCGAGGTGCGATCCACCGCGTGCATGATGGCCTCGCGCACGGTCTGGTTGGTCAGCGGATTGTCCGCCCCGGTGCGCCCCGACGAATCGAGCTGGACATAGGCGATGCGCATCGTTTCCACCGACAGCGCCTGCAGCCCCGGTGTCTCCGCGACCTTCGGCAGCGCCGAGGGGTCGAAGTCCCAGATCCAGTCGGCCTGCCCGCCCAGCAGGTCGGACAACTCGTCGGCCGAGGTCGACACTTCGCGCACATGGATGAAGCGGATCGCCGGCTTGCCCTTGGGGCTGCCGGCGAACTGCTCGTCGTAGCGCTCCAGGTCGATCGAGGACTGGCTCGAAGCGGCGATCCGGTACGGCCCGGTGCCGATCGGCGCGCGGTCGAACACGGCCGCGCCCACCTTCTCGCGATACGCGTGCGGCAGGATCGGCAGCACCATCGCGATGTATTCCAGCGCCGCCGGAAACACCCGGTTCAGCCGGATGCGCACATGCAGGTCGTCGATCTTGTCGGCGCCGGCGATGAAGTCGTAGTTGCTCGGCACCGCCAGGTTCTTGTCGTTCGCGATCGTCTGGATCGTGTACACCACGTCGTCGGCGGTGAACTTGCTGCCGTCCTGGAACCGCACGCCGTCGCGCAGCGTGAACTCGATCGTGCGGTCGTCGACAAGCTGCCAGGCCGTTGCCAGCTCCGGCTTGATCAGCAGCGTCTCCGGATCGCGATAGACCAGGCAGTCCCACACATGGAACGCGATGATCAGGCCGGTGCGCAGCGGGTTGTCGTAGGGATCGAGGTTGGCGATCGCGTCGCGCCACGTCACCCGCAGCGTGTCCACGGCCTTTTGCGCCTTGGCCTGCTGCCCGGTCAGCAGCAACGCCGGCGCAAGCACCGCGGCAAGCCACAGAGGGCGCAGTCTGCAGCGCATCGGCTCAGCCCAGCGTCGCGTTGAAGCCGCCGCCGTCCAGCAACAGGTTCTGCCCGACGATGAAGCCGGACTGCGTGCCGCACAGGAAGGCGCAGGCCTCGCCGAGTTCCGCCGGGTCGCCCACGCGCCCCGCGGGCGAGCTGGCGGCGCGCTCGGCGATCACCTCGTCCACCGTCTTGCCCGGCGGCGGCTTGGCGTTGCTGCGCAGCCTGTCGGTCAGGAACGGGCCGGGCAGCAGGTTGTTGATCGTCACGTTGTGGCGGGCCACCTGGCGCGCGAGTCCGGCGACGAACCCGGTCAGCCCGGCGCGCGCGCCGTTGCTCGTGCCCAGCGTCGGGATCGGCGACTTCACCGAGGCCGAGGTGATGTTCACGATCCGCCCGAACCGGCGCGAGATCATGCCGTCCACCACGGCGCGGATCAGGAAGATCGGCGTCAGCATGTTGGCATCGATCGCGCGGATCCAGGTGTCGCGGTCCCACTCGCGGAAATCGCCCGGCGGCGGGCCGCCCGCGTTGTTGACCAGGATGTCCGGCTCGGGGCACGCCGCCAGCGCCGCCGCTCGCCCGGCCTCGGTCGTGATGTCGCCGGCTACCGGTGTCACGCGCGCGCCGGTCGCCGCGCGGATCTCCTCGGCGGTGCGCTCCAGCACGTCGGCGGTGCGCGCGGTGATCACCACATCCACGCCCTCGCGCGCGAGCGACATCGCGCAGGCGCGGCCGAGCCCCTTGCTCGCCGCGCAGACGATCGCCCTACGCCCCCTGATGCCTAGATCCATGCCCCGCGTCCTGTCCGTGCGGCACCAGTATGGCCGACAGCCGCGCGCACGTCGCGGGCGGAATCGGCACCGGCCGGCCAGTGGCGGCGTCGACTACAACGCGCAGGAAATGCCCTTCGGCCGAGGCCGTCGGCTCGTCCTCGCGGAAGATGCCGACCTCGTAGCGCACCGAGCTGGTGCCGATGCGGGAGACCCGCAGCCCCGCCGCGATGCGGTCCGGCCAGGCGACCGGGCGGTGATAGCGGCACCCGAGGTCCGCCACCAGGCCGCGATAGGGTCCGTCGAGGATGTCGAGCTCGCCCTCGATCCGCTCCCACAGGCAGATGGTGGAGTCGAACCACCCGAGATAGACGGTGTTGTTGGCGTGGCGGAACGCGTCGTTGTCGCGCCACTGCATCGTCATGCTGTGGAACCAGCGATAGTCGGCGCGGGCGCCGGGCGGATGGCGGTGCGACATGTGCGCCTTGAACCATGCCGACGCCTCTCGCGCAAAGCTGCGCGAGAGGTCTGCAAAGCGTGGCCGGGCGATCGGTTGCAGGCGACGCGGGCGATCCTAGGGGCTCAGCGTCATCGCCGACTCCGCACCGGCGGCCGGCAGCATCCCCAGATGGGCAGCCGCCACGACGACGCCGGCGATCAGCACCAGCAGCCCGATCGCGGGCAACACCGGGGAGACGCTGCGCCGGCCGGTGCGGGCGGTCTCGCTCTCGAACGGCCAGAACACATGATCGCGCCAGTCCTCGCGCAGGTGCATCGTGATCTCCTGGGATGGGATGGGTATAGGCGACGGCCGGGACATAGCCCGGCGGCCGCCCT
>DATEQV010000548.1:0-17927 GCA_035272265.1 Acidisphaera sp.
CGCGGCCGCGCCGACCTTTGGCGCCGACCCGACTGTCGCGGCTGCGCCGGCCGGCATCGTCATTGCTCGCGACACAGGGCCGGAGCGCGTGGTGACGGCGGATGAACTCGCGGCACTCGCGGCGGTGCAGGTGACGGTCGCCGTCGAGCCCGGGCATGGGCCGGCGCAGCGGTCCTACGAGGGGCCTTTGCTCTGGACGGTGCTCGACCATGCCGGGGCGATCGACACGGCGAAGGTGCGCGATCAGGTGCGCCAGACCGTGCTGATCACAGGACGGGACGGCTACACGGCGATCCTCGCGCTCGGCGAGATCGCGCCCGAGTTCGAGGGCAAGCAGGTGATCATCGCCGAGCGCATGGACGGCCAGCCGCTCAGTCCGGAGCATCTACGAATCGTCGTTCCGGGCGACAAGCGTGGTGGCCGCGGTGTGCGTGATATCGTCCGCATCCTCGTCGCCGCCGCTCCGCGAGCCGAGGCGCGATAGTCCGCGGTCGGCGTTATCCCGCCGGCACGACGTGCCCATCCTGCAGCATCACGACACGATCCATCCGCGCGACAAGGTCGGGAGCGCGCGCGTGCCTCACGCTTCGGCTTGCCGGTGATCAGCTGCGGCAGGACGACGTTCGCCAGCGCGGTGAACTCGCCGAGCAGATGATGGAACTGTCGACGAAGCCGATCATACGGACGCCGCGCTCCACGCGAGCGTGAGCTACGCCCCACCGCCCGGCTGACCCGCGGCACCCGGCTGCGCCGGCGATCCACGGCGGCTGTCGTCGGTTGCGCCAGGCCTGCGAGGGGCGAAGTGGAACAACCGGGCGACCCATTCCGGTGACAGGCCCGGTGACGTGTGTGGTGGCGGGTCGCCAGCGTCGGGCGCCGAAGACGAGTCGCAGGCATGTTCGAGCTTGCGCAGACAGACGGCGATGACCTCGCTGAACAGCGCGAGCCGCCGCAGGGCGAGGGCCAATTCGGGATCGCGCCGCCGCCCGGTCTGCGCGGTGACCGCGAGGACGCGCAACTGGCCGGTGAGAAAGTCGGCCTGATCCGCCTGCCCGCCGATCGGGATGTCGACCCGGCGATGACGGTTGCGCGGCGTTCGCATCACGGGCGGAACAGTGCGGCGGCCGGCACGCGACCCGCCCGCATCCTGCGCCAGCATAAGCCGATAGACATTACCGTTTTGGTCGTCCATATCGCCCTCCAGTCCGGGGACGGGCGAAGTATTCCACAGATCGTGGATTTCCTGCAAGGCAAAAATCCACGAACCGTGGAATGCCTAACGATCGATCGGTTTCGGGTCGACCGGCGCATCGGCGAGATGCTGGGCCTGCTCGTGCAGCGTATGGCCGGACCGGTCCGGCACCGAAGCGGGCCGGCGGCCGCCATGCACCTGCATCGGGAACTCCGGCTTGGCGCCGCCCACCGTGGCGCCGGCCTCGGCGGCGGCGGCGGTCAGGTCTTGCGCGAGGCTGTAGGGAATGGCGGCCAGCGAGCCGACGAAGATCCAGTCCGGCCCGACGCCGAATAGGCTGTGCAGACGGACGATCGCCGCGATGTTCGGCATGCGCTCGCCGTTTTCCCAGCTGTTATAGGCCTTCAGCCCCACATTGAGGTGGCGGGCGAACGGCTCCTGGGTCTTGTAACCGAGGGCGAGCCGCGCGGCCTTCAGCCGCCTGCCTGCCTCGATCATCAGCTCGCCGGCTTTCGCCACGCTCACGTCCCACGTTGGGTGGCGTCGTCTCGGCCGCCGGACACGCCACGGGCCCAGCGCAGTTTGTGCCACGTTTCGTAGACGCGTTCCAGAGCGTGGACGCTCGCTCGCCCGGTTCCGCGCCCGGCGTCGTCCGCATCGTCGTCGCCGGCCCCCGAACCGAGGCTCGCCAGGCCATCGTCGGCGGTCACGCCGGCACGACGCGCCCCTCCTGCAGCGTCACGACGCGGTCCATGCGCGCGGCCAGATCGGGATTGTGGGTGGCGATCAGCGCGGCGACGCCGTGGTTGCGCACGGTGGCGAGCAGCTCGTCGAACACATGCCCGGCCGTATGCACGTCCAGATTGCCCGTGGGCTCGTCGGCCAGCAGCACGCGCGGCGCGTTGGCGAGCGCGCGGGCGATCGCCACGCGCTGCTGCTCGCCACCCGACAGGCGGCCCGGCAGATGGCGCAGGCGCGCGCCGAGGCCGAACGATTCCAGCAACGCGGCGGCGCGCGCGCGTGCCTCGCGCTTCGGCTTGCCGGCGATGAGCTGCGGCAGGACGACGTTCTCCAGCGCGGTGAACTCGCCGAGCAGATGATGGAACTGGTAGACGAAGCCGATCATGTCGCGCCGCACCGACGTGCGGTCGGTGTCCGACAGCGATCCGGCGTCGCGCCCGACGACGAACACCCGGCCTGCATCGGGACGCTCCAGCAGCCCGGCCAGATGCAGCAGCGTGGATTTGCCGGCGCCCGACGGCGCCACCAGGGCGACGATCTCGCCCGCCGCCAGCGTCAGGTCCACGCCCGTGAGCACGGGAAGCTCGCCCTCGCCGCTGCGGTAGGTGCGGCAGACGCCGACCAGCGCCAGCGGCGTCTCGGCGCGTGCAACGGGCGGCCGGAGCGGCTCGGTATCATTCATTGCGCAGCGCGACGACGGGGTCGGTGCGGGCTGCGCGCCAGCTGGGATACAGCGTAGCGAGCAGCGACAGCAGCAGCGCCATGACGATGATCTGCACCACCTCGTGCCAGTCGAGCCGCGCGGGCAGGTGCGTCAGGTAATAGACCTCGGGGTTGAAGACGCTCGTGCCGGTGATCGCCTCCACCCAGCCCTGGATGGTCTGGATGTTCAGGCAGAACACCACGCCGAGGACGGTGCCGACGATGGTGCCGGTGAAGCCCACCGAGGCGCCGCACATCAGGAAGATCCGCATCACCGATCCGCGCGGCGCGCCGAGGGTGCGCAAGACGGCGATGTCGCGCGTCTTGTCCTTGACCATCATGATCAGCGACGAGATCACATTGAACGCGGCCACCAGGATGATCAGCGTCAGGATCAGGAACATCACGTTCTGCTCGACCTTCACGGCCGCAAAGAAGCTGTTGTTGTTCTGCTCCCAGTCGTAGATCACCACGGGTGTCCCGGTCAGCGCCTTCTGGATGTCGGTCTTGATTTCGCCGACGCGGTCGGGGTCGCTCAGGCGCACCTCGATCTGTGTCGCCTGGCCGGGCTTCTGGAAGAAGATCTGCGCGGCCGACAGCGGCAGGAACACGTAGTTGCTGTCGTATTCGTTCATCCCGACCTGGAAGATCGCCGCGACCGTGTAGGCCCGCACGCGCGGCACGGTGCCGAACGCGGTGGCCGCCCCCTGCGGCGAGACCAGCGTGAGCTGGTTGCCGACGGCGATGCCGAACTTGCGCGCGAGCCCGATGCCGATGGCGATCGCGTCGTTGCCCTGAACCGCGTCGATCGAGCCCGCGACGATGTGGCTGCTGATCGCGTGCAGGTCGCGCAGCCCTTGCGGCTCGATGCCGCGCACGATGCCGCCGACCGAGGTGCCGCGCTCGTCGGTGAGCAGCGCCTGTCCGTCGACGACGGGGATGGCGGACTGCACGCCGTGGATGCGCGCGATGCGGGCGGCGAGGTCGTCGTATTCGGTCAGCGGCGCACCCTGGCCATAGACGCCGAGATGGCCGTTGAAGCCGAGGATGCGGTTGAGCAGATCGACCTTGAAGCCGCCCATCACGCTCATGACGATGATGAGTGTGGCGACGCCGAGCGCGATGCCGACGAGCGAGAAGCCGGCGATGACGGAGACGAACCGCTCGCCGCGCCGCGCGCGCAGGTAGCGGCCGGCGACGGCGCGTTCGAAGGCGTTGAACATCAGTCCTTCTCGCCGTTACACCGTCATCGCGAGGCGCGCAGCGCCGTGGCGATCCAGGGCCGCGTGACAAGCGCCTGCCGCGCGGCCCTGGATCGCCACGCTTCGCTGGCGATGACGGTGTGAACGGGCCATCGAGCTACCCGATCCGCGCCAGCAGGTCGCCCGCGGCGATTTCCTCGCGCTCGCCGGTGGCGCGGCGCTTCAGCTCGACCTTGCCGGCGGCCGCGCCGCGCGGGCCCACCACGATCTGCCACGGCAGGCCGAGCAGGTCGGCGTCGGCGAACTTCACCCCGGCGCGATCGTCGCGGTCGTCGTACAGCGCGTCGCCGCCGAGCTGCTTGTACACCTGCTCGCACAGCGCGTCGCACGCAGTGTCGCCGACCTTCAGGTTTAGGATCGCCGCGCGATACGGCGCCACCGCGTCGGGCCAGATGATGCCGGCCGGATCGTGGCTGGCCTCGATCACCGCACCGACGAGGCGCGAGACGCCGACGCCGTAGCTGCCCATCTCGGGCGTCACCGGCTTGCCGTCGGCACCCGCGACGGTCAGCCCCAGCGGCTTCGAATACTTGGTGCCGAAGTAGAAGATGTGGCCGACTTCGATGCCCCTGCCCTCGCGGCGCTTGTGCGCCGGCACGCGGGTCCAGGCCTGCTCGTCGTGCTTCTCGTCGGTCGCCGCGTAGTGCGTCGTCATCTGCTCGAAGAAACGCGCCAGATCGGCCGGCGAGCGGTTGTCGAACGCGGCCGCCGAGGTGTCGATCTCCTCGAACGCGGCGTCGTAGAACACCTGGCTCTCGCCGGTCGGGGCGAGGATGATGAACTCGTGCGACAGATCGCCGCCGATCGGCCCGCTCTCGGCGGCCATCGGGATCGCCTTCAGCCCCATGCGGCGGAAGGTGCGCATGTAGGCCAGCATCATCTTGCGGTAGCTGACCACCGCGCCGTGGTAGTCAAGGTCGAAGCTGTAGGCGTCCTTCATCAGGAACTCGCGCCCGCGCATCACGCCGAAACGCGGCCGCACCTCGTCGCGGAACTTCCACTGGATGTGGTACAGGATCTGCGGCAGCGCGCGGTAGCTGTGCACGCCCTGGCGCATCAGCTCGGTGATCATCTCCTCGTTGGTCGGCCCGTACAGCATCTCGCGGTCGTGGCGGTCGCGGATGCGCAGCATCTCGGGGCCGTACGCGTCGTAGCGGCCGCTGGTCCGCCACAGGTCGGCCGACTGGATGGTCGGCATCAGCAGCTCCTGCGCGCCGGCGGCGTCCTGCTCCTCGCGCACGATCTGCTCGATGCGGCGCAGCACGCGATAGCCGAGCGGCAGCCAGGCGTAGATGCCGGCGGCCGTCTGCCGCACGAGGCCGGCGCGCAGCATCAGCCGATGCGAGGCGATCTGCGCCTCGGCGGGCGTCTCCTTGAGCGTGGGGACGAGACTGCGGGAGAGGCGCATGCGGAAAGTCCGGGCTGTCGATCGGCGGCGGACCCTACAGGCGCGGCCCCGGCTAGGCCAGTCAGGCCGGAGCGGTCAGGCGCGCGCGGGGACGCAGCAAGCGCAGCGCCGGGCGCTCGACGCCGAAGGACAGCGCCAACGCGAGCACGAGTGTGACCGCGGTCATCGCCGCGATGTAGAGCAGCGGCTGGTCCGGCGGACGCCGGCCGGCGGCGCGCAGCGCGGCGGCGAGCAGCATCTCGGACACCGCGAAGCTCATATAGAAGGCGTACGATAGGCCGCCGAGGACGCGCAGGCCCGGGATGCGATCCAGCACCCGCCCGCCGGCGAGACCGGCGCCGGCCAGCGCCAGAATCAGCAGCGCCAGTGCGGCGACCACGCCGGTGTCCGGCAGCCAGACGACGGCGACCGGCACCGCGACCGCGGCACAGGCGAGCATACCCGCGCGCTGCGGCAAGGCCGAACCCCGCACCGCACGGCAAAGCGCGATGCCCGCGACGAATTCCGGCAGGAACCGCCACAGCGGACCTTGCAGCGAGAGGTTCAGCCCGGTCGGACTGGACCGCTCAAGCCAGGCCAGCGCAGCGACGCCGAGTGCCACCACAAGCCCGGCCGTCGACGCAGGCAGCCGCAGCATCACGGCAAGCAGCAGCGGAAACGCGAGATAGCCCGCCCACTCGCTGCTGATCGACCACGACGGATAATTCCACGCCCAGCTGTCCGCCCAGCCCCAGCCGTGCAGCAGCAGCAGATGCTGCCAGAGCGCGGCGGCATCGAAGCGCGCCGGGTCGCGCGGAGCCAAGCCGGCCAACGCGGCGGCGCCGAGCAGCAGCGCGAGCAGCAGGATGGTCGCGAGGTGGATCGGATAGATGCGCAGCAGACGGCGCGCCCAAAACCCAGGGATTGCCGCGACGGCCCGTGGCGGATCGCCGTAGGCCAGCACGAACCCGGACAGCACGAAGAACCCATCGACGCCGAGATAGCCCCGATGGAACGCGACCGCCGCCCAGCCGCCGGCTGGCACGCCCATTTGCAAGTATAGGTGGTAAGAGAACACCCATCCTGCAAGCAGTGCGCGAAGGCATGTCAAGTCCGGTAGTCGCGTGTGTAAAATTCGCCGTTGCAGCAATGATGGAATAATTGTGCGCCGCAACACGAGATGTGGAAATATCAGTGCGGAAACTGGGCTCAAATGTAAGAAAACTGCGTGACAGCGTGTAACCTTTCCGATTAAAAAAGGAGGACCCGCGCGGCACTGGCAGCGCGGGTCAAGTTTAGGGAGGAAACGCCAGTCACACGGCAGGCAGAGGGCAAACCCTCTACCTGCTCGTGATGATGGGCCTGTCCGCCGGTCTCCGTCCAACGAAAAACCGACCGTCAGAGCGGATTTTTTCGCTATTGGCGCATTATTTGCACGCGGTTGAGGCAGTCCGCCGATCCCGTGAGCGTTCGTTTGCCTACCTGTCGGGCAGGTAGAGCGCGCCGTGTCGGAAGCTCAGGTAAGGGCTCGAGATCAGCGCGTAGGCGGCGAGCCACAGCACCGTCGCCACGATGGTCGTGATGATGAGCTTGCGGCCCATGCGCGCCCGCTCCGGCGCGCCGCGCCAGCCGGTGTGCCGGTCGGGGTCGGCCACCGGATGGGTGCCGATCGGCAGCACGGCGAACAGCGCCACCCACCAGATCATCACGTACAGGACGGTGCCGGTGAACCAGCCCATCAGACACGCAGCAGATGCACGTCGACCAGCGGGCGTTTCTGCAGGCGCCGGCCGAGCGCGCGGCGCAGCGCGGTCTTCGCCGCCTCGCGCAAGGCCGCATCGTCGCGGCGCAACGGCGCGGGCAGGTCCTCCACCGTCTCCGCCAGCTCCTCGGCCAGACGCTCGGTTTCCGGATCGTCGGGTTCGAGCAGACCGGGCGCGGACAGGCGCGCGCGCCCGCGCACGCGACCGGCTTCGTCCACGGCGATGCTGGCGACCGCCACGCCGTTGAACAACATGCGCCGCCGCGCCGACAGCACGCCGCCGTCGAGCGGCACCAGCCGCGCCCCGTCCAGCACCAGCCGCCCGACCGGCGCGCTGTCCACCACCTCCGGCGTGCCGGGAGACAGACGCAGGATATCGCCATCCTCCAGCATCACTGGCGTGATGCCCGCCTCCCGCGCCAGCGCCGCGTGCGCCGCCATGTGCCGCCATTCGCCGTGCACCGGCACCGCAAAACGCGGTCGCACCAGCGCATACAGCCGGCGCAGTTCGTCGCGCGCGGGATGGCCGGAGACGTGGATCATGTGATCCACGTCCGTCATCAGACGCACGCCGCGGCGGACCAGATTGTCCTGCACGGTGTAGATCGCGCGCTCGTTGCCGGGGATCACGCGCGACGAGAAGATGACGGTGTCGCCCTCGCCGAGGGCGATGTTCGGATGGTTGTCGATCCCGATGCGCGCCAGCGCCGAGCGGCGCTCGCCCTGGCTGCCGGTGACGATCAGCAGCAGGTTGTCGTCGGGGATGTCGCCGGCGTCGTCCTCGGAGACGAACTCCGGCACGCCGCGCAGGTAGCCGCACTCGCGCGCCGCAGCGACCGCGTTGCGCAGGCTGCGGCCGACGAGCGCCACGCTGCGGTCGGCATCGCGCCCGGCGAGCGCGATGCTCTCCAGCCGCGCGATGTTGCTGGCGAAGCACGTCACCGCCACACGGCCGCGCAGGTCGCGCACCAGCGCCGACAGGCTGAGACGCACCTCGGCCTCCGAGCCGGACGTGCCTTCGACCATCGCGTTCGTCGAATCGCACACCATCGCCAGCACGCCGGCGTCGCCCAGCGCCGCGAGCCCGGCCTCGTCGGTGGGCGGCCCGATCAGCGGATCGGGATCGAGCTTCCAGTCGCCGGTGTGCAGCACCGTGCCCTGCGGCGTAGTGATCGCCAGCGCCTGCGCCTCCGGCGTGGAGTGCGCCATGCGGTAGAAGCGCAGCCGGAAGGGCGGCAGGTCGAGCGCGCCGCCCGGCTGGAACACGGTCAGCTTCACCTGTCCGAGCAGGCCGGTCTCGGTCAGCTTGCGGCGCAGCACGGCGGCGGCGAACGGGGTGGCGAAGACCGGGCATTTCAGCTGCGGCCACAGCCACGCCACCGCGCCGATATGGTCCTCGTGCGCGTGGGTGATGACGAGGCCGACGAGCCGGTCGCGGCGTTCGGCGATGTAGCCCGGGTCGGGCATCATCACGTCGACCTCGGGGTTCTCGGCGCCCCCGAAGCCGATGCCGCAATCGATCGCGAGCCAGCGCCCGCCGCACCGGTAGAGGTTGAGATTCATGCCGATCTCGCCCGTCCCGCCCAAGGGCAGGAAGGCCAGATCGCCGTCCTGAGAAGTCATGGTGTGTTCAGTCGCCTTCGATCATGCGCGCGCTTGCGCGGCTCAACTTGGGGACGGGATTGCGTTGGGCCAACAGGCGCAGCCCGTCCAGTGTCAAATCAGGGTCAATGTGCTCGATGATGGGTGTCGCCTCGGCGAACAGCGGTGCGAGGCCGCCGGTCGCCACCACGGTCAACGCGAGCCCGCTCTCGGCCCGGATGCGCGACACGAGGCCCTCGATCAGACCGACATAGCCCCAGTAGATGCCGGACTGCATGGCCGGCACCGTCGAGCGGCCGATCACGACGGACGGGCGGCCGATGCCGATGCGCGGCAGGCGGGCAGCGGCCTGGTGCAGCGCCTCGATGGACAGGTTGATGCCGGGCGCGATCGCGCCGCCGAGATAGGCGCCCTCGCCATCCACCACGTCGAACGTCGTCGCCGTGCCGAAGTCGACCACCAGCAGCGGGCCGCCGTAGCGCCAGTGCCCGGCGAGCGCGTTGAGCAGGCGGTCGGCGCCGACCTCGGCCGGCTGGTCGACCTTGATCTCGAAGCCCCAGTGAACGGTCGAGCGGGCGATCAGCGGTTCGACGTCGAACCAGTCCCGCGACAGCCGGCGCAGGTGATACAGCGCCGCAGGCACCACGGTGCCGATCACCACGCGGTCGACGTCGGTGCGCCGGATGCCGGTGTGCTGCAGCAGGGCGAGCAGCCAGACGGCGTATTCGTCCGACGTGCGCTGCGGCTCGGTCTTGATGCGCCAGACGCCGCGCCAGACATGCTCGTCGTGCACGGCGAACACCACGTTGGTGTTGCCTGCATCGACGACCAGCAGCATCGGAGGCTCAGCCGAACAGGGCGTGCGACGCCGCCTGCGCGGCGCCGACGATCGGTGCGGGGATGATGAAGAACGCCGCCGTCACGACAGCGCCGAAGGCGGCGACGAAGGACAGGCTGGCGGGGCGCGCGTCGAACGGCGCCTCCGCCTGGTCGAAATACATCACCTTGATGACGCGCAGGTAGTAGTAGGCGCCCACCACGCTGGTCAGCACGCCGATGATCGCCAGCGTCCAGAAACCCGCCTTCACCGCGGCGAGGAAGACGTAGAACTTGCCGAAGAAGCCGGACAGCGGCGGGATGCCGGCCATGCTGAACATGAAGATCGCCAGCATCATCGCCAGCGCGCCGTCGTTGCGCGCCAGCCCCGCCAGATCGGCGATCTTCTCCAGCGACCGCCCGCGCCGCTTCATCGCGATGATGCAGGCAAACACGCCGGCGCTCATGAAGATGTAGGTGACCAGGTAGATCAGCACGCCGCGGATGCCGTCCTCGGTGCCGACGGCCAGCCCGACCAGCGCGTAGCCCATGTGGCTGATGGAGGAATACGCCATCAGCCGCTTGATGTTGCGCTGCGCGATGGCGGCGAGCGCGCCGAGGATCATCGAGACGATCGAGATGATCTCGATGATCAGATACCACTCCGGCGAGAGGTGCGCGTAGGGCACGACCATCACCCGCAGCAGCAGAGCCACGGCCGCCACCTTCGGCGCGGTGCTCATGAACGCGGTGACCGGCGTGGGCGCGCCTTCGTAGACGTCGGGCGTCCACATGTGGAACGGCGCGGCCGACATCTTGAAGGCGAGCCCGGCGATGACGAACACCACGCCCACCACCAGCCCGGCCGACGCGCCCGACGGATTGGCGAACAGCGTCTGGATGGCGGAGAAGTCCATCGTGCCGGAGAAGCCGTAAGTCAGCGAGATGCCGTACAGCAGCAGGCCCGAGGCGAGCGCCCCGAGCACGAAATACTTGAGGCCCGCTTCGGACGAGCGCAGCTCGTCGCGCGCGAACGCCGCCAGCACGTACATCGGCAGCGAGTGCAGTTCGAGACCCAGATACAGGGTCATCATGTTGGTCGCCGACACCATGACCATCATGCCGACGATGGACAGCAACATCAGCACAGGGTACTCGAACCGCGCGATCCGGTTTTCCCGGTTGTAGTCGAGCGCGCTGATCAGCGCGAGCGCGCCGCCGGCGAGGATCAGCAGCTTGGACAGCGCCGCAAACGCATCGACGGTGAACTGCCCGTTGTAGCCGCGCCCGGCGTCGGTGCCGACGACCAGGATCGCGCCCACCAGCATCGCGCCGAGCGAGAGCATGCTGCACAGGAAAAAGTTGTCGCTGCCGCGGCGGAAGACGCCGAACATCAAGATCGCCATCGCCAGGCAGGCGACGACGATCTCGGGGATGGCGAGCGTCCAGTTCATGGTGCGGCCTGCCCCAGTGATGCCGGTTGGAGTTCTGCCTGTTTGACTTGGGTGGCGAGTGCGGCCGTGTGGGCCTGCGCCATGTGGGCGACCGAGGCTTCGAAGAAGCTGGTGAAGTTGGTCGGGAAGATGCCCAGCCAGAAGGTCAGTGCCACGAGCGGCGCGAAGGTCAGCACCTCGCGCGGCGACAGGTCGAGGATCGTCTTCAGGTCGGCGTGCACGATCGTGCCGAACATCACCCGGCGGTACAGATACAGCATGTACATCACGCCCAGGATCATCCCCATCCCGCCGAGCAGAGACAGCCAGAAGTTCACCTGCAGCGAACCGACGATGACCAGGAACTCGCCGACGAAGCCGGACGTCGCCGGCAGCCCGATGGCCGCCAGGGTGAAGATCATGAACACCAGCGCATAGCGCGGCATGCGGTCGGCCAGGCCGCCGTAGCGGGCGATCTCGCGCGAGTGGATGCGGTCGTAGACGACGCCCACGACGAGGAACAGCGCGCTGGAGACGATGCCGTGGCTGAGCATCTGGAACATCGCGCCGTCGATGCCCTGCACGTTGAAGGTGAAGATGCCGATCGTCACCACGCCCATGTGGGCGACGGAGGAGTAGGCGATCAGCTTCTTCATGTCCTCCTGCGCGAAGGCGACGTAGGACGTGTAGATCACGGCCACGACCGACAGCGTGAAGATCAGCGGCGCGAAATAGGCCGAGGCGTTCGGCAGCATCGGCAGCGAGAAGCGCAGGAACCCGTAGCCGCCGATCTTCAGCAGCACGCCGGCCAGGATCACCGAGCCCGCGGTCGGCGCCTCGACATGCGCGTCCGGCAGCCAGGTGTGCACCGGCCACATCGGCACCTTCACCGCGAACGAGGCGAGGAAGGCGAGGAACAGCCAGATCTGCATGTGCGCCGGGAACGGCGTCTTCAGCAGCACCTCGATATCGGTGGTGCCGGCGGTGTACCACATCATCAGCAGCGCCAGCAGCAGCAGCACCGAACCGGTCAGCGTGTAGAGGAAGAACTTCAGCGCCGCATAGACGCGCCGCGGCCCGCCCCACACCCCGATGATCAGGTACATCGGGATCAGCACGCCTTCGAAGAACATGTAGAAGACGACGAAGTCGAGCGCGCAGAACGTGCCGATCATCATCGTCTCGAGGATCAGGAACGCGATCATGAACTCGCGCACGCGGACGTGGATCGCCTCCCACGCCGAGAGGATGCAGATCGGCGTCAGCACCGTCGTCAGCAGCACGAACAGCACCGAGATGCCGTCCACGCCCATCTTGTAGCCGATGTGATACTCCGGCAGCCACGTTGCGCTCTCGACGAACTGGAAGCCGGGGTCGGCCTTGTCGAAGCGCACGAACAGGATCAGCGACAGCACCAGCACGATCAGGCTGGTCCACAGCGCCGTCCAGCGCGCGTTGGACGCGACGGTTTCCTCGTCGCCGCGCACGAACATGATCACGGCGCAGCCGACCAGCGGCAGCCACGTGATGAGCGAAAGCAGGGGGAAGCCGGCGGCGTTCATCGTCGGATCACCGGAGCAACAGGAAGATACTGAGCAGCACGACCACGCCGATCAGCATCACGAAGGCATAGACGGCGATCGAGCCGGTCTGGATGCGCGACGCCACCTCCGACCCGTCGACCGCAAGCAGGGCAAGGCCGTTCGGCACGCCGTCGATGACGGTCGCGTCGCCCACCTTCCACAGCATGCGCGAGCCGCGGATCGTCGGGCGGACGAAGATGCGGTCATACAGCTCGTCGAAATACCACTTGTTGAGCAGGAACAGGTAGATCGGCCGGAACTGCTGCGCGAGCCGCACCGGGATGCCGGGGCGGAACATGTAGAACACGTACGCCATCGCGATGCCGGCCAGGCCGAACACCGTCGGCGCCAACCCGACCCACCCGGGCAGCTCTTCCATGCGCGCCAGCACGTGGTTGTCGGCGCCGTTGTAGATCGCGCCGTTCCAGAAGTGCTCCCAGCCTTCGCCGATGAACGCATGGTGGAACACCATGCCGGTCAGCAGCGCGCCGAGCGACAGCACCACCAGCGGGCCGAGCATCACCCACGGGCTTTCGTGCACATGCTCCATCGCGTGACGGTCCGCGCGCGGCGCGCCGTGGAACGTCATGATCAGCAGGCGCCACGAATAGAACGCGGTGAGGAAGGCGGCCACCAGCGTGCAAATGAAGCCGTAGTAGCCGATCGAGGTGCCGGCCGCGTACGCCGCTTCCAGGATGGCGTCCTTCGAGTAGTAGCCCGCGAACGGGAAGATGCCGCCGAGCGCCAAGTTGCCGACCCACATGACCGTGTAGGTGATCGGGATCAGCCGCCACAGGCCGCCCATCTTGCGCATGTCCTGCTCGCCGCTCATCGCGTGGATCACGCTGCCCGCGGCCATGAACAGCAGCGCCTTGAAGAAGGCGTGCGTGAACAGATGGAAGATCGAGGCCTGGTATGCGCCCACGCCGGCGGCGACGAACATGTAGCCGAGCTGCGAGCAGGTCGAATACGCGATCACCCGCTTGATGTCGTTCTGCGCGCACGCGATCGTGGCGGCGAACAGCGCGGTCGAGGCGCCGATGAACACGACGAAGCTCAGCGCGACCGGCGCGTTCTCCATCAGCGGCGACATGCGCGCCATCAGGAACACGCCCGCCGTCACCATCGTCGCCGCACGGATCAGCGCGGAGACCGGCGTGGGGCCTTCCATCGCGTCGGGCAGCCACACGTGCAGACCAAGCTGCGCGGACTTGCCCATCGCCCCGAAGAACAGCAGGAAGCCTATCACCTCGAACGCGCGGTAGTCGCCGCCGATGATGTGATACAAGTCTCCCTTGTGCGCATCGATCGCGCCGAAGATGACCGGGAATTCGATCGAGCCGAACTTGAAGAACACCAGCGCGATGCCGACCGCGAAAGCGAGGTCGCCGACACGGTTGACGACGAACGCCTTGATCGCCGCGGCGCACGCGGCCGGCCGGTCGTACCAGTAGCCGATGAGCAGGTAGCTCATCAGGCCGACGCCTTCCCAACCGAAGAACAGCTGCGCCAGGTTGTTCGCCGTCACCAGCATCAGCATCGCGAAGGTGAACAGCGAGATGTAGCTGAAGAAGCGGAAGCGCGAGCCGTCCGCCTCATGCTCCATGTAGCCGATGCTGTAGACGTGGATCAGCATGGAGACGAAGGTCACCATGCCGACCATCACGGCCGACAGCGTGTCCATCCGCAGCGCCCAGTCGACATGCAGGCCGCCCGACTCGATCCAGCGGCCGAGGTCGATCGTGCCGTCGCCGGCGCCGTTGAAGCCGATGGCGAAGAAGCTCCAGACGCCGCAGAACGCCGCGACGAGCATGCACAGGATGCTGAAGGACGACGCGGCACGGTCGCCGATCGCGCGGCCGAGCAGGCCCGAGACCAGCGCGCCCAGCAGCGGCGCGAAAACGGCGATGACGAAGATCACGTTCAGCCCTTCATCAGGTTGACGTCCTCGACCTGGATCGAGCCGCGGTTGCGGAAGTAGATGACGACGATGGCAAGCCCGATTGCCGCCTCGGCCGCGGCGACGGTGAGCACGAACAGCGCGAACACCTGCCCGGCCATGTCGCCGAGGGCGGCGGAGAACGCGACGAGGTTGATGTTCACCGCGAGCAGGATCAGCTCGATCGACATCAGGATGATGATGACGTTCTTGCGGTTGAGGAAGATCCCGAACACGCCGAGCACCAGCAGGATCGCCGCGACCACCAGGTAGTGCGTCAGGCCGACCGCCATCTCAGTGCCCCCCATGCCCGGCGCCATGCCCGTGGCCGTCGCCGCTGGCGTGCTCGAGTTCCGCGAGCTCCGCGGGCGACGGCGGCACCGTGATGTCGCGCGTGCCCAGGCCGAGGCCGACATGCATCATGGCGATCGTCTCGGTCTTGCTGCGCGCGTGCTGCACGCCGACGTCCTGGTGCAGCGACGTGCGCCGGTCGCGCAGGGTCAGCACGATCGCGCCGATCATGGCGACGAACAGGATCAGCCCCGCCGCCTGGAACAGGAAGATGTAATCGGTGTACAGCACGCGCCCGAGCGCGTCGGTGTTGCTCAGCGCCGCCGGGGTGGGCGACAGGCGCAACGCCGCGGAGTTCGGCGCGAGCGTCCAGCCGCCGACGATCGTCACCAGCTCGATCAGCAGCACCGCGCCGATGGTGGCCCCGATCGGCAGGTAGCGCTGGAAGCGCGAGCGCAGCTCGGCGAAGTCGATGTCCAGCATCATCACGACGAACAGGAACAGCACCGCGACCGCACCGACATAGACGATCAGCAGGATCATCGCGAGGAACTCGGCACCTGCGAGCACGAACAGCCCGGCGGCGTTGAAGAACGCCAGGATCAGGAACAGCACCGAGTGAACGGGATTGCGCGAGCTGACCACCGCCGCGGCGGAGATCAGCAGCACCGCCGAGACGATGTAGAAGTAGATCGTGGCGATCATCGGTAGGGCGCGTCCAGCTCGAGCCTGCGAGAGAGCTCGGACTCCCACATGTCGCCGTTCGCGAGCAGCTTGTCCTTGTTGTACATCAGCTCCTCGCGGGTCTCGGTGGCGAACTCGAAGTTCGGCCCCTCGACGATGGCGTCCACCGGGCAGGCCTCTTCGCACAGGCCGCAGTAGATGCACTTCGTCATGTCGATGTCGTAGCGCGTGGTGCGGCGCGATCCGTCGTCGCGCGGCTCCGCCTCGATGGTGATCGCCTGGGCGGGGCAGATCGCCTCGCACAGCTTGCAGGCGATGCAGCGCTCCTCGCCGTTCGGGTAGCGGCGCAGCGCGTGCTCGCCCTTGAAGCGCGGGCTGATCGGGTTCTTCTCGTACGGGTAGTTCACGGTCGCCTTGGGCCGGAACATGTAGCGGAACGTCAGCGCCATTCCGGTGACCAGTTCCTTGAGCAGGAAGCTGCCGGCCGTGCGATCGATGAAAGCCATCAGACGACCCTCCGCGCGCTCATGCCGCTCATGCGTTCGGCAGCCAGCCGAACGCGACCATCGCGCCCGACGTCAGCACCAGCCACAGCAGCGACAGCGGCAGGAACACCTTCCAGCCCAGCCGCATCAGCTGGTCGTAGCGGTAGCGCGGGAACGTCGCGCGCACCCAGATGAAGACGAACAGCGCCAGGAACACCTTCAGCAGGAACCACACCAGGCCGGGGATCCAGGTGAACGGCGCGACCGCCACCGGCGGCAGCCAGCCGCCGAGGAACAGGATCGTCACCATCGCACTCTGCAGGATCATGTTCGCGTATTCGCCGAGGAAGAACAGGCCGAACGCGATGCCGCTGTACTCGACGTGAAAGCCCGCGACGATCTCGCTCTCGCCCTCGGCGAGGTCGAACGGCGCGCGGTTCGTCTCCGCGAGCGCGGAGATGAAATACACGATGAACATCGGGAACAGCGGGATGAAAAACCACAGGTTCCGCTGTGCCAGCACGATGTCATTGAGGTTCAGCGAGCCCACGCACACCAGCACGGTGACCAGCACGAAGCCCATCGAGACCTCGTAGCTGACCATCTGCGCGGCGGATCGCAGCGCGCCGAGGAAGGCGTATTTCGAGTTGCTCGCCCAGCCGGCGATGATGACGCCATACACGCCGAGCGAGCTGATCGCGAACAGGTACAAGACGCCGACGTTGATGTTGGCGATCGCCCAGCCGTCGCTGACCGGGATCACCGCCCAGGCGATCAGCGCCAACACCATCGTCAGCATCGGCGCGATGAAGAACAGGCCGCGATTGGCGCCGGCCGGGATGATGATCTCCTTCGCCACCATTTTCAGCGCGTCGGCGAACACCTGCAGCGAGCCGAACGGGCCGACCACGTTCGGCCCCCGGCGCAGCTGCATCGCCGCCATCACGCGGCGCTCGGCGATGGTCAGGTAGGCGACGCCGAGCAGCAGCGGCACCAGCAGCAGCAGGATCTCGCCGACGACGAGGATGAGCTGGCCCAGGTCGGTGCTCCAGAACCCCATCGCCCTACTCCGCCGCCTGCAGCAGCGGGGTCGCGGCGTTGACGCGGCTGCATTCCGCCATCGTCGGACTCGCGCGGCTGATCGGGTCGGTCTGGTAGTAGTTCGCGACCGGCGAGACGAACGGCGCGTCGCCGAGTGCGGCGGGATCGCCGGCCGGGCCGGTGTGGTCGGTGCAGCCGAAGCGCGGCAGGTGGTTGATGCGGGCGAACGACGGATGCGCCTGCACCAGCCGCTCGCGCAGCGTGGCGATGGTGTCGTACGGCAACGTCTTGCCGACGACGGCGCTGAACGCGCGCAGGATGGCCCAGTCCTCCTTCGCGTCGCCCGGCGGCGAGACCGACAGGTACCCGCGCTGCACGCGGCCTTCGGTGTTGACGTAGGTGCCGTTCTTCTCGGTGTAGGCCGCACCCGGCAGGATCACGTCGGCACGCGACGCACCCCGGTCGCCATGGTGGCCCTGATAGACCACGAAGGTTTCGGCGCCGATACTCGCGATGTCGAACTCGTCGGCGCCGAGCAGCCACAGCAGATCCACGCTGCCCATCATCGCGTCCAGGCCCTTGCCGCCGGGGCCGGGCAGGAAGCCCGCGAACATGCCGCCGACGCGCGCGGCCGCGGTGTGCAGCACGTTGAAGCCGTGCCACTCGCCGCTCAGCGCGCCGACCGACGCGGCGAGCGCCCAGGCGGCGGCCAGCACCGCCGCACCGTCGGGACGCGCGAGCGCGCCCTGGCCGACGACGATCATCGGCAGCTTGGCGTCGCGCAGCGTGCCGACGAACGCGCCCTGACCGTCCACCAGCGCGCGCAACGCCGACGGCGTGCCCCCGAGCTGCGCGACCGGGTAGGTCAGGTCGTGCGCCTCGCCAATCACGCCGATCGGGATTGCACCGCCGTTCAGCCAGCGCTTGCGGATGCGCGCGTTGATCAGCGGCGCCTCGCGGCGGGGATTGGTGCCGACCAGCAGGATCGCGTCGGCCTCGTCGATGCC
>DATEQV010000549.1:0-4157 GCA_035272265.1 Acidisphaera sp.
GTTCAGCGGCGAAGCCGCACGCACCGCTGCCGCGGCTTCCGCATCGACGTGGGCCTGCGACTCCTCCATCGGCACGTACGCGTAGTCCTGCGTCGAGGCGACGGGCAGCGTCTCGACATCCGGCTCGTTCGCCTCGTGCCCGAGCGGTTCGGGCGAGGCGACGTCGTGCTCCGCGACCTCCTCCGGCGCGGACTCGCCGCGGACCGGCGTGGGCGGCGGGAACGACTCGGGCTCGGGCCGCGTGGCCGGCCGGGGCGAGGGCTCGACATGCGCCTGATCGAGTACGTCGAAAATGTCGAAGTTCGACGGGCCGAACGGATTGGCCGGGGTCGGGCCGAAATACGGCACCGCGGGAATGTCCGGCTGGTCCGCGCCCGGGATGCCGACCGGCGGCACGGCGTCGGTGCGGCCTTCGGGACGGCGGTTGCGGCCGCCGCGACGGCTGCGCCGGCGCCGGCGCTCGCCTTGCTCGTCGGCTTGCGCTGCTCCGGCGACCGCGTCTCCGGGCATCGCTTCCTCTGCAGCCGCTCCCTCGTCGGTGGCTTCGGACTCGCTCGCCTCCGATTCGGCGTCGGCGAATTCGGGCACGCCTTCGACATGCGTGGTCTCGGCCGTCAGCTCGTCGCGGCGTCCGCCGCCGCGCCGCCGGCGCCGGCGGCGACGCTTGCAGTGGTCGGCTTCCTCGGGCGTCTCGCCGGCGACCGGGGCGGCGTCGGCTTCCGCCGATGCCTCGGTCTCCTCGTCGTCGTCCTCCTCGTCCTCGGCTTCCGCCGGGGCCTCCGCCTGCGACGCCGCTGCGTCGAGCGAGGCCGCGAGTTCCGCCGTCATCGCCACCGGCGCGGCTTCCTCTCGCGCCGTCTGGGCGCGCACCCGATCGATGCGGATCTCCGGCGGGAGCAGGCTGTCGTCGCCGCTGAACACGACGCGCATCGCGTAGCGCGCCTCGATCTCGCGCAGCCGGTCGCGCTTGTTGTTGAGCAGATAGAGCGCAATGGGAGTGGCGACGTGCACGACGATCTCGGCGGCGCGGCGTTTTGCGCCCTCTTCCTCGACGTGGCGCAGCACGTGGATCGCCGCACTCTCGGTGCCGCGGACATGGCCGGTGCCGCCGCACTGCGGGCACGGGATGAAGCTGGTCTCCGCCAGCGACGGCCGCAGCCGCTGCCGGCTCATCTCCAGCAGGCCGAAATGGCTGATATGGCCGACCTGGATGCGGGCGCGGTCGTGCTTCAGCGCGTCCTTCATGCGCCGCTCGACCATCGCGTTGTGCTTCTTCGACTCCATGTCGATGAAGTCGATGACGATCAGCCCGGCGAGGTCGCGCAGGCGAAGCTGGCGCGCCACCTCGTCGGCCGCCTCGAGGTTGGTCCGCAGCGCGGTTTCCTCGATATTGCGCTCGCGCGTCGAGCGGCCGGAGTTGACGTCGATCGCGACCAGCGCCTCGGCCTGGTTGATCACCAGGTAGCCGCCCGAGCGCAGCTGCACGGTGGGCGACAGCATGGCGTCGAGCTGTGCGTCCACCTGGTGCTTGGCGAACAGCGGCATGCCGCCGTCCTTGTAGAGCTGCACCTTGCGCGCGTGCGTCGGCATCAGCATCGACATGAAGCTGCGCGCCGCTTTCCAGCCTTCCTCGCCGTCGACGATGATCTCGTCGATGTCGCGCGCATACACGTCGCGGATCGCGCGCTTGATCAGGCTGGCCTCTTCGTAGATCAGCGCGGCCGCGGTCGATTTCATGGTCAGGTCGCGGATGTCGTCCCACAGCCGCATCAGGTATTCGCAGTCGCGCTTGATCTCGGGCTTGGGGCGGTTGGCGCCGGCGGTGCGCACGATCAGGCCCATGCCGTCGGGGATGTCGAGTTCGGCGACGACGTCCTTCAGCCGCTTGCGGTCGGCCGCCGAGGTGATCTTGCGCGAGATGCCGCCGCCGCGCGGGCTGTTGGGCATCAGCACGCAGTAGCGGCCGGCGAGCGAGAGGTAGGTGGTCAGTGCGGCGCCCTTGGTGCCGCGCTCTTCCTTGACGACCTGCACCAGCAGGATCTGCCGGCGCTTGATGACTTCCTGGATCTTGTAGTTGCGCAGGAACTTGGGCGGCGGGCGGCGATCGCGCTGGTCCTCGGCGGCATCGGCCTCGCCGCCCACGGTCTCCGGCGGCGGGACGTCGGCGGCGGGGACGCTGGCGATGCGCCCGTGTTCGTGTGCCTCGTCGGCGTGCTCGGACGCGGTCTCTTCGACCGGCGGCTCGTCCTGCAGCCGCTCGACCCTGTGGTCGGCGAGGATGGGCTCGTGCTCGTGATGCGCGGCGTCCTCCGGCGCGTCGGTCAGGACCGGGCCGTGGACGGTGTCGGTCTCGATCGCGGCGGGCAGCGCGTGCGAGGCGGACGGCTCGTCGCTCTCGTCGTCCGACGGCTCCCCATGCGCCTCGGCCTCGTGCCCGACCGGCGGTTCCGCGTGGTGCTCGTCCGGGGCGTCCGCCGCGGGCTCGGCGGCGGATAGGGCGTGCGCCTCGTCGTGGAGGTGCTCGTCCTCGCCGGGCTCGCCGTCCGGACGGTCTTCGTACACGGCCTCGTCACCGCTGGGCTCGTCCGGGACGCTCTCGACGCTCTCCGCGTCGCCGCCGGTTGGCTGATCGGGGCCGGGCGGCTGGTGGGCGCGGTCGCGCGGGCCGTGATGATGGGCGGCCTCGGCCTCGGCGGCGGCGCGGTCCTCTTCCTCCTCGGCGTGCCGGGCTTCCTCGGCCTGCATGGCGAGCAGGCGCTGCCGGTCGGCGACGGGGATCTGGTAGTAGTCGGGGTGGATCTCGCCGAAGGCGAGGAAGCCGTGCCGGTTGCCGCCGTACTCGACAAAGGCGGCCTGCAGGCTGGGCTCTACCCGGACGACCTTGGCGAGGTAGATGTTGCCCTTGAGCTGGCGCTTGGCCTGGGTCTCGACGTCGAAGTCTTCGAGGCGGTTACCGTCCAGCACCACCACGCGGGTTTCTTCCGCGTGGGTGGCGTCGATGAGCATACGTTTGGTCATGTAGTCCTGAACTCCGGATTCCCCGGCGGGGATGCCGCCAGGGCGCCGGGCGGCGTCGCGCATCGGCCGGGCAAGCGCCCGGGACCGCGCGCAGGGGCGGCCGGCGAATGGTGATGGTGTGAGAGAGGGTGCGGGCGATCGATCTTCCCGCTGGAGGCAACATCCCGGCCGATTGGGTCACTGGCACGAGGGGCCGCCGTCCTTCGTTGGTGGGTGCCGTATCGGGCGCCCGGTTATTCCTGCCGGCAGCTTGGACCTGCCGGGGTGAGCCGCACCTGGCCGCCCGCACGAGGCGGGCGTGATGCGAGCCCGGCGGACACGACGGCCAAAGCCCGGCCGATCCGCCGTAACCCTCTCGGATTGTTTGCGAATCGGCCGACCGCTGTGTGCGTGCCGCCGTAATCGGCAGCCTGCCCGCGCGCGTCGCCAAGCGGTGCGACCATGCCGGAAAGCCGGTTGGCCTGCAAGGCAAAGCACGCGCGGCAAGCCAGGAAGCTCGGCTCATCAATATGTAAGATGAGAATGCGTCGACGCGATGTTAAGAGGAGCGGCATGGATGGGGTGCTGAGTCGGCGGCTGGCGATGGGGGCGTGCGCGTGCACGTTCCTGCTGCCGGCCGCGGCCGCGCTATCGGCCGAGAAGCGGCCCAGGTCCGCGTCTCCCGCCACTGGGCCGGCCCCGCTGGTGATGCTCGACCCCGGGCATGGCGGGAAGGACCCGGGCGCCATCGGGGTCTCCGGCACCTTCGAGAAGCACGTCTCCCTGGCCACCGCGATGGAGCTGAAGCGGCAGCTCGAAGCCGGCGGGCGTTATCGCGTGGTGCTGACCCGCCAGCGCGACGTGTTCATCCCGCTCGGCGGTCGGGTGGAGGCGGCTCAGAAGCACGGCGCGGCGCTGTTCGTCTCGATGCACGCCGACGCGCTGGCCGACTCCAGCGTGCGCGGGGCGAGCGTCTACACGCTCGCCGGCACCGCGTCGGACCAGCAGACCGCGGCGCTGGCGCAGCGGGAGAATGCTGCCGACCGCTTCGCCCCCGGCGCCTTCCGCGGCGAGACGCCTGAGGTTGCGGCCATTCTCGCCAGTCTCGTCAGGCGGGAGACGCGGCTCGGGTCGGTGGCGATGGCGAGCAGCGTCGTGGG
>DATEQV010000550.1:0-2645 GCA_035272265.1 Acidisphaera sp.
ACACATTGCTGCAGGTCTTTTCGGTGGCGGTTTTTGAAAAGATCGAGATCCAGACGGCATTTTCTCGCGAGGCCGACGGTTTCGAAGTTGCACACGACGATAACCAATTGAATTTCCTAGGTTTTTAACCGGACAGTAGTGTCATACCATATGAAATCGCAGCGCGGCACGCGGCCGCGACCCGCCCGCGCGTCACTCGCCCGCCCGCGCCTCTATCCGCTTGATCACACGGTCGTACGGATCGGTCGAGACGCGGAAGTCGCCGCGGAACGGGTTGCTCAGCGCGATGACCAGCACCAGCACCAGCGCGCCGGACAGTGCCAGCGCCCCCGACATCGCCAGGTGCATCCCCAGGCTCGGGGCGCGCAGGAATGACGCGAACGCGATGCTGATGGCGGCGCCCAGCACCATCACGGCCCAGACGATGCTCGGCACCGTGGTCTGCGCCGCGAGCAGACGGTCGGACCGCGCATCCTCCAGACGCGCGATCGCCGCAATCAGGGCGGCATGCATGTTGATCTCGGCCGGTGTCGCCGGGTGGACCGTCATGGTCGCGCGGTGCAGGGTCTCGAGCGGGGCGGCGGCGGCATCGATGCGCTGGCCGCGCGCCTGGGCGGGCCACTCGTAGGCGACGACGGCACGGGCGTAGGCGTGCGCGCCGTCGCGCAGCGCGGCGCCGGCCGGGTCGGGCACGCCGGACGCGATGTTCCATACCTCGGCGATCGCGGCGGCTTCGCGGAAGCTCGACGCCTTGGCGGCGTTGAAGTCCTCCCACACCAGCATCACGATGAACGCCAGCAGCACGGCATACAGCACGCCGATGACGGAGAACATGGCCGCGGCAACGTCGTTCTGCGCGCGCCTGCTGTCGAGCAGCAGCAGGCGCCGGACGGCCAGCTCGATCGCCATGGCGCCGAGCACCGCCCCGCCGACCACCACGGCCGCGACCGCCCAGATCGGGAAGTCGTAGACCATGTCGGGATGCATCACGAATTGCATGGGGGTCCGTTTCGCATGAAGCACGGTGCGGGTCGAAGGCCGGCGGCCGCTCTGCGCCGCGCAGTCACTTCAGCCAACGGATTTTCCGGTTTCCCGACGCCTGACATAATGCCGTCGATCGAGATCAACGCGAGGACGTTGCCGTGACCAAAGACTCGACGAACCACCCGCGGGTTCGTAACAGCAGCCCGGCCGCTCCGATCGAAATGCCCGATGCAGGCTCGCAAGAAGCGGCGAAACGTCAGTCGGTCGAGCGTCAGCTTACGCTGGCCGAGATGATCATGCGCGAGGATCGGGAAATCCTCCGCAAATTGGCGGACGCCTGATACCCGGCGCTTGAATCGAGCGGGGTGTTCGCCCGGAACGTACTGGATGGCCGGCACAAGGCATGTCCTCGGGCAGCCCGGAGGGGCTGGCCCGGGGCCGGCCATGACGGGAGGTGCTACGCTGCCAGCTTCAGGTCCTGATGCACGCGGAACGGCGGCTCCGTCTTGTCGCGAAGCTCGTCCATCGTGACACCCGGTGCGACGTCCACCAGCACCAGGCCGTCCTTCGTCACCTCGAACACGCCCAGATCGGTGATGATCAGGCTGACGACCCGCGTCCCGGTCAGCGGCAGCGAACAGTCGCTGACGATCTTCGGCAGCCCCGATTTCTCGCAGTGCTCCATCACGACGACCACCCGGGGCACGCCGGCCACCAGGTCCATCGCGCCGCCCATGCCCTTGATCATCTTGCCGGGCACGTTCCAGTTCGCCAGATCGCCGTTCTCCGCCACCTGCAACGCACCCAGGATCGACAGCGCGATGTGCCCGCCGCGCACCATCGCGAAGGACTGCGCCGAATCGAAGTAGCTGGTCGTCGGCAGCTCGGTCACCGTCTGCTTGCCGGCGTTGATGAGGTCGGGGTCCTCCTCGCCCTCGTACGGGAACGGACCGACGCCCATCATGCCGTTCTCGCTGTGCAGCTGGATCGTCATCCCCGGCGGAATGTGATTCGCCACCAGCGTCGGGATGCCGATGCCGAGGTTGACATACATGCCGTCCCGCAGCTCGCGGGCGGCTCGCGCGGCCATCTCGTCGCGGGTCCAGGGCATGACGTCCTCCTCTTACGCGGCCACGCGCTTGCGCACGGTCCGTTGCTCGATCGGCTTGTTCACCACCGCCAGCTTGACGATGCGGTCGACGAAGATCCCCGGCGTGTGGATGTGGTCGGGGTCGATCTCGCCGGGCTGCACGAGGTGCTCGACCTGCACCACCGTCGTCTTCGCCGCGGTCGCCATCGGCGCGTTGAAGTTGCGCGCCGTCTTGCGGAACACGAGGTTGCCCTCGGTGTCCGCCTTCCAGGCGTGGACGATCGCCAGGTCGGCGAACAGCGCGCGCTCCAGCACATAGCCGCGGCCGTCGATCTCGCGCGTCTCCTTGCCCTCGGCGATCAGCGTGCCGTAGCCGGTGGCGGTGAAGAAGGCGGGGATGCCGGCGCCGCCCGCGCGGATGCGCTCGGCGAGCGTGCCCTGCGGGTTGAACTCGATCTGCAGCTCCTTCGCCAGATACTGGCGCATGAACTCCTTGTTCTCGCCGACATAGGAGCTGATCATCTTCTTGATCTGCTTGCTGTCGATGAGCTTGCCCAATCCCACGCCGTCG
>DATEQV010000551.1:0-12999 GCA_035272265.1 Acidisphaera sp.
GGCAGATTGATGGCCGGGGCGTCGGCCGGGAGCATGCTGGCGGTGGCAGCGGACGCAGCGTCGGTGCGTCAGCGCCTCACGCCCGGGCTCGATCTTGCCGCAGTAAACGGCCCTGGTCAATGTGTTGTCGCGGGCCCGGCCGCCGCGGTCGATCGTTTCGCCGCAACACTGACGGCGGCCGGGACGCCATGTCACCCTCTCCGCACGTCGCACGCCTTCCATTCCGCCCTCATGGACCCGATCCTGACGGCGTTTCGCGACCAACTGGCCGGCATCGCGCTAAACCCGCCGCGGGTCCGCTACGTGTCGAACCTAACCGGCGACTGGATCGCCGCCGAAGAAGCGACGGCGCCCGAGTACTGGGTCCGCCACTTGCGCCACACCGTCCAGTTCGATGCCGGCCTCGGCCGACTGCTGGATGACGCGACGTCCGGCGGCCGCCCGATAGACGTCCTCGAGGTCGGACCCGGAGCCGCGCTTTCGGCATTGGCACGCCGCCGTCTGGGCGCCGGATCGGCGTCAGTCGTCGTCGCCAGCCTGGAACGACCGGGCGCCGAGGAGCCGGAACAGATGCTGGGTGCACTCGGCCGGCTCTGGACCGCCGGTGCCGCGGTGGACGCGGCCGGCGTCACGGCCGGGCGCGGGCGCCGCGTGCCGCTGCCGACCTACCCGTTTCAGCGTCGGCGCCACTGGATCGAGCCGGACGCCGCTCCGGCGGTCGAACACGCGCCGGCGGTCAGGCCCGACGCCTCGCCTTCGCTCGAGCCCGACGCCGCGCCGGCCGCCACTGAGGCGCCGCCCTGGCGCCTGTTGCGGCCGATCTGGCGGCTGGTCCCGCCGCCACAAGCGGCCGCAACGGAGGCCCGGCGTTGGCTGGTGCTGGGCGACGATCCGCTGTCCCGCGAGGTCGCCCGCCGTCTGGCCGACCTGCCGGGCCAGGTTGTCATCACCGTAGGAGACGGACAGCCGCCGGATCGCGTGGTCGACCTGCGCGGCGATATCGCCGGGCTGCTGATCGCCTTGCGCGCGCTGGCCGGGTCTGCTGTGCCGCTCCACCTCGACCTGGTCACGCGTGGCGCCGAGGCAATCCTGGACGGCGAACGCCCGGATCCGGCCGCCGCTGCTCTGGCCGGCCTGGGCCTCGTTCTTCCGCAGGAGCTGGCCTGGCTGTCGCGCCGCCACATCGATCTGCCGGCAACCGAGCCGGAGGCGATGGTCCACGCCCTGGTCGATGAATTGCTGATCGAACCAGGCGTGGGGACGGTCGCTTTGCGGCCCAACGGGCGCCACCTGATGGCGTACCAGCCCTGGAGCGCGAGCGATGCGCCGTCGCTCCTGCGGCCCGGTGGTGTCTATCTGGTGACCGGCGGTTTGGGTCGGATCGGCCTGCGGTTGGCGGAGGAACTCGCCGCGCGGACCCAGGCACGCCTGGTCTTGCTCAGCCGCTCGCCGCCCGGCGAAGCGGCACAGGCGCGGCTCGCTACGCTCGGCGCGCGCGGTATCGAGGTCGAGCTGATCGTCGGCGACGTCGCCGAGGAAAGCACGCTCGACGCCGCTTTCCGCCAGGCGGAAGACCGGTTCGGTCCGGTGGACGGGGTGTTCCATTGCGCTGGACTGACCGGCGCCGCCTCCTTCGTCGCACTCGAGGACGTGACGGCGGACGTGCTGGAACGGCACGCCCGGCCGAAACTTCGCGGCTTGCAGGCCTTGGCTTCCGCCGGACGGTCACCGCGCTTCGTGGTGGTATTCTCGTCCCTGGCGGCCGTCCTCGGCGGTTTCGGTTTCGCGGCCTACACCGCCGCCAACCGGGCCGCCGACGCGTTGGCCCAGGGGCTGGAGCAATTTCACCCTGGCTGGAAAGATCCATGCCCGGATTCCAGTCACGGTGGTACTGCTCTGGACCCGGCGTCCCGCACCCGTTGGATCGCGCTCGACTGGGATGCCTGGGCCTTCGCCGGCGATGCCGGTCGCGAAACCGCATCACGCGCGCTGTCTCCGGAGGACGGCATGACAGCGCTGTTCGCGGCGCTGCGGCTCGATGCCCCCGGCCGCCTTGCGATGGCTGCGGCTGCCGCCGGCGATATGGCGGCACGGCTGGCTGCCTGGGCTGGACCACGCCCGGCCAAGGCACCCCCTACGACAAAGCTGCCGGTCGTCCCGCTGCCGCGCCGCGGTGATGCCCTGACCGCCGTTCTGGAGACCTGGCGCGCGGTCCTGGGCCACGACGCCGTGGCGCCTGATTCGAATTTCTTCGCGTTGGGCGGCGACTCCCTCGCGGCGCTGCGGATCGCTGCCTTGCTGGGCGAAAGAATTCGGATAAGGCTTCCGCTGTCGCAATTGCTGGCATCGCCGACGCCGGCCGGCCTCGCCCAGGCGATAGCCGCCGCCGGCGGCCAGTCTGCCGAGACCACAATCACGCCGGAGCCGAGGACCGACCCGCTGCCGCTCTCCTTCGGCCAACTCCGACTCTGGGCGCTCGAACAGATCGAGCCGGACAGCAGCGCCTTCGTCCTGGCCAGCGCCCTCGATTTGCGCGGCAAGCTCGACATCGCGGCCTTGACGGCGGCAATCGCCACGATCGTGCAGCGGCATGAGGTGCTGCGCTCGGTCATCATCGTGCGCGACGGGACTCCGTCCCAGGTCGCCTTGCTCAGCGATCCGCCGCGCATGCCGGTGATCGACCTGCGCGCCATACCGCCGGCGCAACGGGAGGCGCGCCGGCGCAGCCTGGCGCTGCAATCGGCGGGACGGCCTTTCGACCTCGGTCGGGAGCCGCCCTTGCGGGTCACCCTGCTGCATCTCGGCGATGACTGGTACTGGCTGATCATCACGCTGCACCACATCGTCACCGATGGCTGGTCCACCGCCATCTTCACCCGAGAACTCAGCACGCTCTATGCCGCGCTCACCGCCGGGCGGCCTGGCGATCTGCCGGTCCTGCCGTTCCAGTACGCCGATGTGGCCGTGCATCAGCGCCGGCGTATGGCCGGCGGCGTCCAGGAGGCGCTGTCCGCCTGGTGGCGCGAACAAATGGCCGGGGCGACACCGGTGCTGGACCTTGCGCCCGACCGCGAGCGAGTCCGGTCGGCAGCCAGTTCCGAGGCGCTGCCGCTGCCGCAGCCCCTTGCTGCCGATCTTCTCGACGCCGCGCACCGCGAACAGGTTACCCCCTTCATGCTGCTGCTGGCCGGACTCGCCCTGCTGCTGTACGAACGGACCGGGAGCACCGACATCGTGATCGGCACCGACGTGGCCGGTCGCGATCTGCCGGGCACCGAGGCGCTGATCGGCTTTTTCATCAACTCTCTGCCGCTGCGCTGCGACCTGTCTGGCGATCCGGACTTCCGTTCATTGCTGCAGCGGGTGCGCGAAACGACGACCGGCGCCTTCGCCCATCAGGAGCTGCCATTCGAGCAGCTGGTGGCGGCCTTGCGACCGCCGCGCCAGCCCCAGGTGCCGCCGGTGTTCCAGGTCAAGCTGGTCGTGCAGAACGTCCCGGCCCCGGTGTTCGATCTCCCGGGTCTCGAGGTCCGCCCCGTAGCACTCGACCGCGGCACCGATCGCCTCGATCTGGTCGTCAATCTCAGCGAGGCCGATGGTCGGTTTACCGGCTTGTGGGAATACGATCCGACACGCTTCGACGCCGCGACCATCCGGGCCTTGCAGCGTCGCTATGCCGCGCTGTTGGAGGCAGCTTCCGCCAATCCCCAGTCCCGCCTCTCGGCGCTGGTGGCGCGGAATGACGACAACCACGCGCTCGCCCTGACCGCGGGCCCTGCGGGGCAGGCTCCGACCGTGCCGCTCCACGTTCTGGTCGAACGGCAAGCCACGGCCCGGCCCGATATCACGGCCGTTGTCAGCCGCGAACGCAGTCTCGACCATGCCACACTGGACAGGCTCGCCGGCCAGGTGGCGGCACGGCTGCGGGGGCTTGGCATCGGCCCCGACAACGTCGTCGGCATCTATGCCGAGGATGGGGTGGACATGGTCGTCGCCATCCTCGGCGTGCTGAAGGCCGGCGCCGCCTATTTGCCGCTCGATTCCGCCTATCCGTCGTCGCGGCTGGCCCTGATGGTGGCGGACAGCAAGGCCCGCATCGTGCTGGCGTCGCGAGGGCTGCTGCAGGTGCAACCGGCGGCGTTCGGCGCAACCGTCCTGATCCTGGAAGATGCCTATCCAGAGCAACCCGGCGCCGACCCGATGGCGGCAGCACCCTGGGTCAGCCTCGACGCACTCGCCTACGTCCTGTTCACCTCCGGTTCGACCGGGCGCCCGAAGAGGGTGGCGATCACCCACCGGAATGCCGTGCATTCGACCTGGGCGCGGCTGGCGGGGTATGGCGATGCGCCGCACGTCTTTCTGATGGTATCGCCCTTTTCCTTCGACAGTTCGGTCGCAGGGCTGTTCTGGACACTGGCCGTCGGCGGCACGCTGGTGATCGCCGACCAGGCGGCCCGGACGGATATAGCCAGCCTGGCGACGCTGATCGAACGCCACGGCGTGACGCATATGCTCGCGCTGCCATCGCTCTACGCATTGCTGCTGGAGCACGCGCCGCGCGCAGTGCTCGCACGGCTGCGGGTCGTCATCGTGGCCGGGGAAACTTGCCCACCGGACTTGCCGACCCGCCATCGCGCCGCCGTTCCAGGCGCCCGGCTCTACAACGAATACGGCCCGACCGAAGCATCGGTCTGGTGCTGCGTCCAGGACGTGACCGACCACCAGGGTTCGGCGCGCCCACCGATCGGTCGCCCCATCCATGGTGTGCGGCTGCATATCCTTGACGACCACATGGCGCCGGTCCCGCCCGGCACCGAAGGCGAACTCTATGTCGGGGGCCCTGGAGTCGGCCGCTGCTATGCCGGCCATCCGGCGATGACCGCTGCCGCCTTCGTGCCGGACCCCTTCGCCGACACGCCCGGCGCGCGGCTTTACCGCACCGGCGACAGCGTGCGACAGGCGGCCGATGGCATCATCGACTTCCTTGGCCGTTCGGATGCCATGGTGAAGATCCGCGGCCATCGCATAGAGCTCGGCGAGGTCGAGGCGGCTCTTGCGGCACATCCGGCCGTCGGCGCCTGTGCGGTAATCGCGGACGGCGCAGTGCATGCATATCGCGGTCTCCGCGCATTCGTGGCGTCACGGGCCGGAGCGGCATCCTCTTCCGATGAATTGCTGGCCCATCTGCGCGAGCGCCTGCCCGAGCCGATGGTACCGTCGTCAATTCGCATCCTGCCCGCGCTGCCGGTCATGCCAAACGGCAAGGTCGATCGCGCCGCGCTGGCCGCCCTCCCGAGTGCGGACGCCGATCCGATTGTCGCGACCAGGAGCGCGGCGACAGCAGGGGAACGCACCCTCGCCGCGATCTGGACCGACGTGCTGCGGGTCGGGCCGATCGGCAGCGCGGCCAATTTCTTCGAACTCGGGGGCGACTCCATCCAGGCAATCCAGATCGCCGCCCGCGCCCAAGCCGCCGGCCTGTCGGTGAGCGCGCGCGCCATCCTCGACCATCCGGTATTGGCCGATCTTGCCGCCGTCGCGGGCACCGCCCGCGCATTACTGCCGGCCGAACCCGGAGTGGTCGTCGGCGCGGCTCCGGTGACGCCGATCCAGCGCTGGTTCCTCGAAGGCGATCCGGTGGACCCCGGGCATTTCCTCCAGGCGGTAGTGCTGACAATCGGCAGGCGCATCGCGCCGTCGCTGCTGCGCGCCGCCACGGCGCGGCTGCTGGAACATCACGACGCGCTCCGGAGTCGTTTCCAGGCCGGTCCCGGCGGGTGGGAGCAGATTACCGGGGACATCGTGGGCAGCGTGCCTTGCCACGAGATCGACCTGTCTGGGGTTCCGCCTGCCGATCGGCCCGATGCCTTACGCCGGGGTATCGATGCCCAGGCCACCACGATCGATCCTTTCGCGGGACCGGTCGTGAAAATCCTACGCTTTACCCTCGGCGAGCAGGAGCCTGACTGGCTGCTGATCGTCGCTCATCACCTCGTGGTGGATGGCGTGTCCTGGCGGATCCTGCTGGAGGATCTGGCGTCGCTGCTGGAAAGTCTGGCCGCTGGGTTGCCGGCGACGTTGCCGCCCAAGACGGTCGCCTTCCGTGACTGGGCACGCCGCGTCGCGGCGCGACCGGGTGACGCCGCGCCATCGGCGGAGGCGGATTGGTGGCTTGCCCAACCGTGGCGACGGGCAGTGACGCTCGCCGCCACCGAACCTGGCGACACGCAGGCGGATGCCGGTGTTGTCACGATCGAAGTCCCGACAGAGGCGACCGCAGAGCTGGTCCACAAGCTGCCCTGGGCCTATCGCGCGAATCTGGAAGAGATTCTGTTGGCCGCGCTGGTGCGCGCGGTGGCACTCGGCACCGACGGCGACTTCATCTTGGTGCAGATGGAGCATCATGGCCGCGACGGCCTCGGCAACGGCGTCGATGTCGGTCGCACGGTCGGCTGGTTTACCGCGATGTTCCCGATCTTGCTCCAGTTGCCGCGCAGCGGCGACCCGGACGATTGGATTTCCATGGTTCGGCGTATGCGGCGCAACGTTCCCCGCGACGGCTTCGCCTTCTTGCCGCTTCTCCAGGGGATGGCTGGCCCAGGCGCCCGCGAGGCGCTGGCTGCGCTGCCGGAGCCGGAGATCCTGTTCAACTATCTGGGCCGCTTCGAGGCCCCGGACTCCGCCCTGGATATCCATCCGGCGACGGAGCCGCCGCCCCCGGCGCGGAGCGCGCGTGCTACCATGCAATGGCCGCTGGAAGTGATCGCCGAGGTGGTGGATGGGCGCCTGCGCGTGGATTGGCGCTACGCGCCTCGCCGCCTGTCGCGCGCAACGGTGGAAGCGCTGGCGGCACGCTTTGCCGCGATGTTGCAGCACGCAATCGTTCCGGCCGCGGCACCGGGAGCGACGAAGAGCGGCGCGGGCGCGATCGTGGCAGCCTACAGGCTCACCCCGATGCAGCATGGCATCCTGGTCAGGACGCTGCGCGCCTCCGACACCGACGCCTATGTGCAGCAGATCACCGCCCGGCTCGACGGCATGCTCGACGAAGCGGCTTTCGCCGCTTCCTGGCGCATCGTCGCAGCGCGGCATGAGGCACTGCGCAGCCGTTTCGAATGGGACGGCCTCGCCGGGCCGCTCCAGCTCATTGGGCCGGAGGTCGAGGTGCCGATCGTCCTGCACGATCTGCGCGGGCTGTCGGATGAGGCACAGGAGCAACGGGCGCTGGCACTCCAGGCCGAGGATCGGGCGCGCGGTTTCGACCTCCGCAACGGGCCGCTGCTGCGCCTGACGCTGCTGCGGATCGGGGCGGAGGCGTGGCGCCTGGTCCTCTGCCACCATCACATCGTGCTCGACGGCTGGGCGCTGGCCATCGTCGTGCATGAGGTCCTGGCGTGCTATGACGCCAAACTGGCAGGACGCGACGCCGGGTTCGCACCCGCACCGTCCCTGCTTGCCTATGCCGATTGGCTGGAGCGTCAGGATGCCGCCCGCTCCGAGGCATTTTGGCGCGAGACGCTGGCCGGGGTCGTGGCCCCGACCCCGCTGGCGCTGGACCCGGGTGATGGCGAAGGATTCGAGGATATCGAGGAAACGCTGACTGACACCGCGACGGCGGCGCTGGAGGCCCTCGCCCGAGGCAAGGGTTTGACACCGAACACGCTGGTGCAGGGGGCCTGGGCCCTTGCGCTGGCGGCGCAAGCCGGTGGCGATGAGGTGATCTTCGGCGCCACGGTCGCCGGAAGGCCGGCCGAGTTGCCCGCGATCAATGCGATGGTCGGCCTGTTCATCAATGTGCTGCCGGTCCGCGTCCGGCTGCCAAGCGAGGCCATGCTCGCCGGTTGGCTCGCCGGACTCCAGGCCGCTTTCACCGAGGCGCGCAACCACGAGAGCACGCCGCTGGCGCAGATTCAGGCGTGGTGCGGCGGGCCGCTCTTCGACAGCGTGTTGGTCTATGAGAATTATCCCGTCACCGCCTCGCTGGAGACCCCGCCAGGCGGGCTGACCATCAGCAAGTTGGACACAACCGAGCGGAGCGAGCAGGCCGTGGTGGTGATGGCGGTCCCCGGGCCCGGCCTGCGCCTGCGCATGACCTATGACCGCAGCCGGATCAGCCGACCGGCGGCCGAGGCGATGCTGTCTCGGCTCGTCCGCTTCCTCCAATGCCTGCCGGATCGTCTCGACCGGTCATTGAACGACTTGCTCAACGGCGAGACCGACGACATCCCGGCACAGATGATCGCGTGCTTCAACGAAGCTCTGTGAACAGGAGGAGCACCGCTCGATGTCCGCCCCCGATATCCGGTTCCTGTTTCGCGAGGCGGCCCGGCGTTTCAGCGACAGCGTCGCCATCGAGTACGAGGATCGGGGCATCTCGTATGCCGCGTTGGAACGTCAGTCGAATCGACTGGGCCGGCACCTCGCCGCACGCGGTGCCGGACCAGGCGTTCCGGTTGCCATTCTGGCCGACAACACGATCGCCGTGGTCACGGCCATATTGGGCGTGCTCAAGGCCGGGGCCGCCTTCATGCCACTCGATCCGCGTCTGCCGTCGGCGCGGTTGGTTGCCATGCTGGATCTCGCACAGCCGCCGCTGCTGCTGGCCGACGACGGCATGGCACGGGTGCTGGCGCAACTCGACCTGCCACAGTCGATGCGGCCGGTCGTGACGCCGCTCGGCACGGTGGACGGCTTTGCAGCGTTGGCCGCCGCCTGGCAGGTGTGCGCCGACCCCTGGCTGGCGGAATCCGACGACGACTTTGCGGTCGCGCTGCCCCCGGAGGCCTTCTGTTACATATATTTCACCTCCGGTTCGACCGGACAACCCAAGGGCATCGCCGGCCAGCTCAAGGGCATCGACCATTTCATTCGGTGGGAGATCGACGAGTTTGGCGTCAGTCCCGGGACACGGGTCAGCCAACTCACCACCCCATCCTTCGACGCTTACCTGCGCGACGTGTTCACGCCGCTCTGTGCAGGAGGCACCGTCTGCGTGCCCGACGACCGAACACGGGTGCTGGCGCCCGGCGGCCTGGCACACTGGCTCGAAGCCCGACGGATCAATCTGCTGCATTGCGTCCCGACCGTGTTTCGGTTGCTGCTGAATGAGCTGCGAGACACGGCGGCGCTGCCCGACCTCCGCTGGGTTCTGCTGTCCGGCGAGCCGGTGATGCCGTCGGACGTGGCAAGATGGTTCCAGTTGTTCGGCGATCGCATCCGACTGGCCAATCTGTACGGCCCGTCCGAAACCACCATGACCAAATTCTGCCATCTGGTGACTGCGGATGACGCCAAGCGACGCACGGTACCGATCGGCCGGCCGATGCCAGGCACGCGCGTGCTCATCGTCGATGCCAGGAACCGGCCCTGCCCCAACGGCACCATTGGTGAAATTCTGATCCGCTCGCCCTATCGGGCGCTCGGCTATTACCGGCGGCCGGATTTGACCGCAGAGGTCTTCGTTCCCAATCCGGTTTCACGCAACGACCAGGCCGATATCGTCTATCGCACCGGCGATCTCGGCCGCGTGCTCGAGGATGGCAACTTCGAGTTGATCGGCCGCCGCGACCAGCAGACCAAGATCCGCGGCGTCCGCGTCGAGTTGAGCGAAATCGAGGGCCGGCTGCGCGAGATGCCGGACGTGGCGGATGCCGCGGTCGTCGCCCACGACGACGCGTCCGGCGCGAAGACCCTCTATGCGTATGTCGTCCTGCGCGCGGATTTGTCGGCCGCCGCGCTGCGCGCCTGGCTCGCCCTCACCCTGCCCGACATCATGATCCCATCGTCTTTCATTCCCTTGCGCGAGTTGCCGCGAACGATCACGGGTAAACTCGACCGCAAAGCGCTGGGCACGCCGGGGCCGGCGTTGCGAGCGGCGCGTCCGGATCATGCACCGCGGCGGACCGCGACCGAAGAAATACTGCTGGCGCTTTGGTCGCAGCTTCTTGGTGTCGAGCAAATCGGAATCAACGATAACTTCTTCGATCTGGGCGGCCAGTCGATCCTGGCAATGCAGATGCTGGGGCGGATCAAGGACGCGTTCCGGGTCGATGTCCCGATAGCTGCCCTGTTCGACGCTCCGACACTGGGGGCCCTCGCGGCAGTGGTGGACAGCGCGCTCGGCAGCGTGGCTTCGCGTGCCGCCGCAATACCTGTCGTGGCGGTTTCGCGCGCCCGAGGCTGGTCGCTCTCTTATACCCAGCAACGCCTGTGGTTCCTCGAACAGGTCACGCCCGGTACTGCGGCGTATCATACGCCGATGGCGATCCGTATCGCCGGACCGCTCGCCGCCGATCGGCTGGAGGCCAGCCTGAATCTCGTCCTGCGCCGGCAGGAGGGACTGCGCACCAGCTTTCGCATGGAGGGTCAGCAGGCGACCCAGGTCATCGCGCCCCAGGCCGAGCTGACGCTCGGTCGCGTCGATCTGTCCGGCCTGCCACCGGATCCGGCGAGGTCGGAAATAGCGCGGATCATCGCCGACCAGCTCGCCCGGCCATTCGATCTGACCGAACCGCCTTTGATGCGGGCAACCCTCATTCGATTGGCCGATGCCGAGTATGTCATGGTGCTGGTCATGCACCATCTAGTGTTCGACGCCTGGTCGGTGGGCGTGTTGTGCCGCGACATCGCCACCGCCTACCGCTCGGCCGGCATCGATCCGGATCGGGCACCGCTACCCGACCTGCCCTATCACTACCTGGACTTCGCCGCGTGGCAGCGCCGCGTGCAGGAGCCCCTGATGGCGTCGCGCCTGGAATTCTGGCGCTCGCGGCTGGCCGATATCGCAACGTTGCAATTGCCCACCGATCGGCCGCGCCCGGCAATCCCCAGCTTTCGCGGCACCCGCCGGCCCTTCGCGATCGACGCGCGGATCTCCGCCGCCTTGCACGATCTCGCCCGACGCCACCGCGCGACGCTGTTCATGGTGTTGCTGGCGGCATTCAAGACCTTGCTCCATCGCTACACCGGCCAGACCGACATCGCCATCGGCACGCCGATCGCCAACCGCCCTCTCACCGAGATGGAAGGGTGCGTCGGCTTTTTTGCCAACACCCTCGTCCTGCGCACCGATCTTGCGCGGGACCCGAGCTTCGTCGAACTGCTGGGCCGGGTGCGGCAACAGGCACTCGACGCGTACGCCTACCAAGATCTCCCATTCGACGAAGTCGTCCGGTTCCTGCGTCCGGAACGCGACCTCGCCCGGCAGCCGCTGTTTCAAATCATGTTCGCGCTGCAAAACGCTCCGATGCCGCCGATCACGCTGCCCGACGTCGTGCTTTCGGAGTACGACGCCGAACCGGGCACCGCGCGCTTCGATTTGACCGTCGAGCTGCACGAGGCCGAGGGATGCGTGGTAGGGCATGTCGATTACGCCGTCGATCTCTTCGACGGACCGACCGTTGACCGATTGCTCCAGCATTTCAGCAATCTGCTGACGGCCGTCGCCACCGACCCGCTTCGCATGCTCTCCGCCTTGCCGATCCTGTCGGCCGAGGAACGCGCTGCCCTGCTGCCGCCGCTACCGCCGCCGATGGACGATCCGCGCCTTGCCCTGTGCCTGCACGAGCAGTTTTCCCGGCGTGCGGCGGAAACGCCCGACGCGGTCGCCCTCGTGTTCCGCAGCCTGCGGGTCACCTATGCCGAGCTGGATGCCCGGGCCAACCGGCTGGCCAATCATCTGCGCGGCCTCGGCGTTGGTCCTGAAACCCGTGTGGCGCTGTTGCTCGACCGGTCCGATGAGATGGTCGTGGCCATCCTGGGCGTGCTGAAAGCAGGCGGGGCCTATGTCCCCATGGACCCCGCCTGTCCGGCCGAGCGGCTTGGCTTCATGATGGCGGACACCGGTGCCCATCTTGTCGTGGTCCAGCACGAATTGCTCGGCCGAATCCCTGCCGGGCATCCTCCGGCCGTCTGCCTGGATGACGATGCTGCCGTCATCGCCTCGCAGCCAGCCTGCTGCCCGGACAGCGGCGTTACGCCAGGCAACGCCGCCTATGTCATCTACACCTCGGGTTCGACCGGACGACCGAAAGGGGTCCCGATCGAGCACCGGAACGTCATCCGACTGTTCCTGGTGACCGAGCGCGAATTCGCGCCGGGCGCGGCCGATGTGTGGACGCTGTTCCATTCCTATGCGTTCGACTTCTCGGTCTGGGAGACCTGGGGCGCCCTGTTGCATGGCGGGCGCCTCGTCATCGTGCCGTTCTGGCAGACCCGGTCGCCCGATGCCCTGCTCGACCTCCTGGTTGCCGAGGAAGTAACGATCCTCAACCAGACGCCCTCTGCCTTCTGGCAGCTTTCCCATGCCTGCGAGGCGGCCGCCGCGCCCTGTCCACCGATGCTCCGGCTGGTCATTTTTGGCGGCGAGGCGCTCAATTTCCGCCGCCTGCGGGGCTGGTTCGGCCGCTACGGCGACGAGCACCCCCGCCTGGTCAATATGTTCGGCATCACCGAAACCACGGTCCATGTGACCTGCCGGCCGATCACCCGCGCCGATACCGAAGGGGCCGCGCTCAGCGTCATCGGCGCGCCCCTGGCCGACCTGCGCCTCTTCCTGCTCGACCGCCACGGACAGCCGGTGCCGTACGGCGTGACCGGAGAACTCTATGTCGGCGGGGCCGGCCTGGCGCGCTTCTATCTGAACCGACCCGCTCTGACCGCGGAGCGCTTCGTCGCCAATCCGTTCGGTGGCCCCGCCGGTAGCCGCCTCTACCGCTCGGGCGACCTGGCAAGGCGGCGCGCGGATGGCGAAATCGAGTATCTCGGCCGCATCGACCACCAGGTGAAGATTCGCGGCTTTCGCATCGAACTGGCCGAGATCGAAACGGTGCTGACCGGCTACCCGGCGGTGCGGGAAGCCGTCGTGCTGCTGCGAGAGGACGTGCCCGGCGAGCCCCAGCTCGTCGCCTATCTGACCTGGCAACCAGGCCGTGCGGTCCTGATCGAGGATTTGCGGCGGTTCGCCGCGGAGCAATTGCCCGATTACATGGTTCCTGCGGT
>DATEQV010000552.1:0-17413 GCA_035272265.1 Acidisphaera sp.
TGAACCCGTACGTCGTGGTCGGGTTGTTCATCGGCGGATTGCTGCCGTACCTGTTCGGCTCGATGGGGATGACGGCGGTGGGCCGTGCGGCGGGCTCGGTGGTGGTCGAGGTGCGGCGGCAGTTCCGCGAGATCCCCGGCATCATGGAGGGCACGGCGAAGCCGGAATACGGCCGCGCGGTGGACCTGCTGACCAAGGCGGCGATCCGCGAGATGATCATCCCGTCGCTGCTGCCGGTGCTGGCGCCGCCGGTGCTATACTTTGTGATCGACGCGATCGCCGGCCGCTCGGCGGCGTTCAGCGCGGTGGGCGCGATGCTGCTGGGCACGATCGTGACCGGGCTGTTCGTCGCGATCAGCATGACCAGCGGCGGCGGCGCGTGGGACAACGCCAAGAAGTACATCGAGGAAGGCAATTACGGCGGCAAGGGATCGGACGCCCACAAGGCGGCGGTGACCGGCGACACCGTGGGCGACCCGTACAAGGACACGGCGGGCCCGGCGGTGAACCCGATGATCAAGATCACCAACATCGTCGCCTTGCTGCTGCTGGCGATCCTGGCAAGCTAGGGGCGCGGGGTCAGGCGGCGGTCCGGGTTCGGGCCGCCGTCCGCCACGCCGGCCACTGGGAGGGATTGCCATGCGGATCGACGAGATTCCGATCGGGAAGAACCCGCCGGAGGACGTCAACGTCATCATCGAAGTGCCGATCGGCGGCGAGCCGATCAAGTACGAGATGGACAAGGCGGCCGGCACGCTGTTCGTCGACCGCTTCCTGCATACGCCGATGCGCTACCCCGGCAATTACGGCTTCGTGCCGCACACGCTGTCCGCCGACGGCGATCCGATCGATGTGCTGATCGCCAACACGCGTCCGCTGGTTCCGGGCGCCTACATCAACGTGCGCCCCGTGGGCGTGCTGAAGATGGAGGACGAGGGCGGCGGCGACGAGAAGATCATCGCGGTGCCGTCGACCAAGCTGACCAAGCGCTACATGCATGTCGAGAGCTACCGCGACCTGCCGCCGATCACGCTGGAGCAGATCCAGCACTTCTTCGAGCACTACAAGGACCTGGAGCCCGGCAAGTGGGTGAAGTTGATCGGCTGGGGGGATAGGGCCGAGGCGCAGCTGATGATCCGGCAGGCGATCGAGCGGGCGGCGACGTAGCCGGTCGGCCTGGCCGGGCTCTGGCGGAATGTGCGGGCGTCCAGGAGCAGTGCATGGAAGTCGCATACGTCTCGGCGCTCTCGGCGCTTGGTGGATCGGTGGTCGGCGGCCTGATATCGGGCGCCGCCACCTGGCTGAGTCAACGCGAGCAGGTGATGGCCGGGCAGCGCGCCCACGATCAGGCGCGGAGAGAGGACCTCTACAGGGACTTCATTGTCGCCGCCTCGAAAGCCTATGGCGAAGCTCTCACGAGCAACGACCCGAAGGGTGAGGACATCGTCGCTCTGTATGCGCTGATGAGCAGGATGCGCATCGTGTGCTCGCCGCGACTTGTCGCGTGCGCCGATAAAGTCATGGGCGTGACACTCGATACCTACTTCGCGCCGAACAAGACGATCGGCGAGGTGCATGACATGATGAAGAGCGGGGGCAGGTCGGGGCTCGATCTGCTGAAGGAGTTCGCCGAGCTCGCGCGCGAGGAGCGACAGGCGTTCTGACCGACTCCGCGGGAGGATGATACCGAGGCTCTTTGAGAGGCTCGCCGTCCTCGCGATGACGCGGTACCGAGTCTGCGTGACCGGAACGAAGCGAAGCAACCCAGGGCAACACAACGAACGCCTGTCACGCGGCTCTGGGTTGCTTCGTCGCGTTGCTCCTCGCAATGACGGGATGAGGCGTTCCTCGTATGACGAGGCTCAGGCCGCCTGCGGCACCGGCAGCTCGCCGGGCACGTGATCCAAGTGGCACGCCGAGACATGCGCGCCGCCCACCGTGCGCAGCATCGGCTCGTCGCGGCGGCAGCGGTCGAAGACATAGGGGCAGCGAGTGTGGAAGCGGCAGCCCTTCGGCGGGTTGATCGGGCTCGGCACGTCGCCCGACAGCATCACGCGATGCCGCCGCGCGGTCGGGTCGGGAACCGGCACCGCGGAGAGCAGTGCGCGCGTGTAGGGATGGTGCGGGGTGGCGAACAGGGCGCGCCGCTCGGCGACCTCGACGATGCGGCCGAGATACATCACGGCGACGCGGTGCGTCAGGTGCTCAACGATCGCCAGGTCGTGGCTGATGAACAGCAGCGCCAGCCCCAGCTCGTCCTGCAGGTCCGACAGCAGGTTGACGATCTGCGCCTTGACCGACACGTCGAGCGCCGACACGGCCTCGTCGCAGATGATCAGGTCGGCGCCCGGTGCGAGCGCCCGTGCAATGCCGATGCGCTGGCGCTGGCCGCCGGAGAACTCGTGCGGCAGACGGCGCATCGCATCGCGCGGCAGACGCACCTTGTCGAGCAGCGCGGCCACGCGGTCGTCGATCTCGCTGCGGCCGTGCGCGATGCCGAAATTGGTCATCGGCTCGGCCAGGATGTCGCGCACCCGCATCCGCGGATTGAGGCTGCTGAACGGGTCCTGGAACACCACCTGCATGCGCCGGCGCATCGGACGCAGGCGGCGTTGCGGCAGGTCGTCGATGCGCTCGCCGTCGAGCAGCACCTCGCCGTCGGTCGGATCGATCAGGCGCAGGATGGTGCGCCCGACGGTCGACTTGCCGCAGCCGCTCTCGCCCACCAGCGACAGCGTCTCGCCGCGGTCGATGCTGAACGTCACGCCGTCCACCGCATAGACCCACGCTGCCGGGCCGCCGAGCACGCCGCCGCGCACCGGGAAGTGCTTCTTCAGCGCGTTCACCTCGAGCAGCGGCGGGGTCATGCCGCGACCGCCGCCGGTTCGGCGTAGTGGCACGCGACGTCGTGCGCCGGGGCCTTGCGCTCGATCGCGGGGGCGACCTCGCGGCACAGCGCGGTCGCCATCGTGCAGCGCCCGGCGAAGGCGCAGCCGACGATCGGGCGGCGCAGGCTCGGCACCACGCCGGGGATTTCCGCCAGCCGCCCCGTGCCGCCGGGCACGAGCGACGAGCCGAGGCGGGGCACCGCGCCCAGCAGGCCGCGCGTGTACGGATGCAGCGGCTGGGCGAAGATCGTGCGCACCGGCGCCTCTTCGACCTTGCGGCCGGCGTACATGACCACCACGCGGTCGGCCATCTCCGCCACCACGCCGAGGTCGTGCGTGATCAGCATGATCGCCGAGCCCAGGCGCTGCTGCATCTCGCGCATCAGGTCGAGGATCTGCGCCTGGATCGTCACGTCCAGCGCGGTCGTGGGCTCGTCGGCAATCAGCAGCTTCGGATTGCACGCCAGCGCCATCGCGATCATCACGCGCTGGCGCATCCCGCCCGAGAGCTGGTGCGGATATTCGTGCACCCGCCGCGCCGGCGCGGGAATGCCGACCAGCGTCAGCGCGTCCACCGCGCGCTTGATTGCGTCGCGGCGCGACAGGCCCTGGTGCAGCTGCAGCGTCTCGCCGATCTGGCGGCCGATGGTCAGCACCGGATTGAGGCTGCTCATCGGCTCCTGGAAGATCATCGAGATCTGGTTGCCGCGCAGGTCGCGTATCGCGCGTTCGGGCAAGGTCAGCAGGTCGCGGCCTTCGAAGCGGATCGCGCCGCGGATGCGGCCGGGCGGCTCCGGCACCAGGCGCAGGATCGACATCGAGGTGACGGACTTGCCGCAGCCGCTCTCGCCGACGATGGCCAGCGTCTCGTTCGTTTCGATGTGAAACGACAGGCCCTCGACGGCGCGCACCACGCCGTCGGGGGTGGCGAAATGCGTCTGCAGGTTCTCGACTTCGAGCAGGGGCATCTAATGGTGCATTCCTGATCGGGGCCCGGTTGTCGTCATCGCGAGGAGCGCAGCGACGTGGCGATCCAGGGCCGAGCGACAGGCATTCGTCACGTTGCCCTGGATCGCCACGCTTCGCTCGCGATGACGGATAATCACAGCCGCTTCGCCAGACGCGGGTCGAGCGCATCGCGCAGGCCGTCGCCCATCAGGTTCACCGCCAGCACGGTGATCGACAGGAACACGGCGGGGAAGAAGACGATGTAGGGCTTGACCTCCCACAGCGCGCGGCCTTCGGCCATGATGTTGCCCCAGCTCGGGATGGTCGGCGGCGTGCCGGCGCCGATGAAGCTCAGGATCGCCTCGGTGATCATGGCCGACGCGCAGATATAGGTCGCCTGCACGGTCAGCGGCGCCGTCGTGTTGGGCAGGATGTGGCGCACCGCGATGCGCGGCAGCCGCGTGCCGGCGGCGATCGCCGCCTCGACATACGGCTGGTCGCGCAGGCTGAGCACCAGACCGCGCACGAGGCGCGCGACGCGCGGCGTCTCGGCCAGCGTGATCGCCATGATGACGTTCTGCACCGAGCCGCGCGTCAGCGCCATCAGCGCGACCGCCAGCAGGATCGGCGGGATCGACATCAGGCCGTCCATGCAGCGCATGATGAGGCCGTCGGCCCAGCGCACGAACCCGGCCGTCAGCCCGATCAGCAGGCCGATGGCGGACGACAGCGCGGCGACGGCGAAGCCGACCAGCAGCGACACGCGCGCGCCGTACATCACGCGGGAATAGACGTCGCGGCCGAGCATGTCGGTGCCGAACCAGTATTGCGCGGACGGCGGGCGCGTGCGCTTGGCCGGCGCGAGCGCGGTCGGATCGACGGTGCCGAGCCAGGGGGCGGCGACAGCGATGAACAGCATCGCCAGCAGCAGCGCGCCGCCGATCACGATGGTCGGATGGCGCACCACGAACCGGCCGACGCGCGAGCGCTGGCGCGGCTCCGGCAGAACCGCCGGCAGCGCGGGGGCGGCGTGCGCCGGGCGTACTGCTGGCGTGTCGGTGGTGGCGCTCAATACCGGATCCTCGGGTCGAAGACGGTGTAGAGCAGATCGACGATCAGGTTCACCAGCACATAGACGAAGCTGAACAGCAAGACGACACCCTGGATCACCGGGTAGTCGCGCCGCAGGATGGCGTCCACGGTCAGCCGGCCGAGGCCGGGGATGGCGAACACGCTCTCGGTCACCACGGCGCCGCCGATCAGGGCGGCGAAACCCAGGCCGACGACGGTGACGATCGGCACCGCCGCGTTCTTCAGCGCATGCACGAACAGGATCGGCCGCTCGCTCAGCCCCTTGGCACGCGCGGTGCGGATGTAGTCCTGGCTGAGGACCTCGAGCATCGAGGCGCGGGTGATGCGGGCGATGAGCGCGACGTAGATGCCGCCGAGTGCCACCGACGGCAGGATCAGGCCGGACAGCCACGGCCAGAAGCCGTCCTGGATCGGCGTGTAGCCCTCGACCGGGAACCAGTCGAGCTGCAGCGCGAAGATGTAGGCGAGCAGGTAGCCGACCACGAACACCGGCACCGAGAAGCCGAGCACCGCCAGCACCATCGCCGCGCGATCGACGATACGCCCCTGCCGCCATGCCGCGACAACGCCCATCGGGATGGCGATCACCAGCGACAGCAGCAGCGTGGTCGTCATCAGCGAGACGGTCGGCTGGACGCGCTGCGCGATCATCTTGGTGACCGGCAGGTTGGTGAAGATCGACACGCCGAGATCGCCTTGCATGACATGCCACAGCCAGTCGGCGAAGCGCACGACGTACGGGCGGTCGAGGCCGAGCGATTCGCGGATGCGCTCGACGTCCGCGGGGGTCGCCTGATCGCCCGCGATGATCGCGGCCGGGTCGCCCGGTGCGAGATACAGCAGCGAGAACACGATCAGTGCCACGATCAGCATCACCGGGATCGTGGCGACGATGCGGCGCGCGGCGTAGCGGAGCATCAGTTTGCCCCGTCATGGCCGGGCTTGTCCCGGCCATCCACGATTTGCCGTGCTTCAGGCAGAAGGAAGTCGTGGATGACCGGCACAAGGCCGGTCATGACGGTGTAGGGGTGGGTCGGCCGGTGAGGGCGATCGCGCATCACGCCTTTGTCACGCCCCAGAACACCGGGAACGGCGCCTTCACCACGCCGCTGACCTCCTTGCGCCAGGCCTGGTAGCCGAGGAAGAAGCCGGTCGGCACATAGGTCACGTTCTCGAAGCTGGCGCGGTTGACCTTCTCGATCGCAGCCTTCTCCGCGTCGCCCGGCGCGGCGTCGTACCATTCGTGGATCGCGGCCTGCACCGCGTCCGACTTCGGCCAGCCGAACCACGCGGTGTCGCCGCTTGCGTCGAGCGCCGTGTAGGGCGCCGGGTTCACGCAGTCCGCGCCCGCGTGCCAAGTGTGGAAGATGTTCCACCCGCCCTTGTCCGGCGGGTCCTTCTTGGCGCGCCGCTGGCCGACCGTGCCCCAGTCGAGCGCCACGTAATCGACGTTCATCCCGATGCGCTTGAGCGCGTCCGCCGTCACGTCGCCCTCGGCCTTGGTGATCGCGATATCAGTTGCAACCAGCAGGACCACGGGTTCGCCCTTGTAGCCGCTCGCCTCCAGCAGCTTCTTCGCCTCGTCGTATTTGCGCGGCCCCTTCAGCAGGTCGCCGCCGGCTTCGGTGTACAGCGCGGTGCCCGGCGTGAAGTAGCTCGGGCAGGTCCGCATCAGCGTCTCGTCGCCGCCGGTCACCGCCGTCATGTATTCGGTCTGGTCGAGCGCCATCAGCATCGCCTGCCGCGCGCGCACGTCGTTGAACGGCGGATACAGGTGGTTCATGCGGAACGAGCCGATGTTGCCGAGCGGATCGGCGATATCGACGTTGATCTTGCCGCTGCGCTTGAGCAGCGGGATCAGGTCCGGCAGCGGCGTCTCCCACCAGTCGACCTCGCCGTTCTGCAGCGCGGCGGCGGCGGTGGCGGGGTCGGGCAGGATCTGCCAGTCGATGCGGTCGAGCAGCATCCTTTTGCCGCCGGAAATCCAGTTGGTCGGCTCGTCGCGCGGCACGTAGGCGTCGAATTTGGCGAAGGCGGCGTGCGAGCCGGGCACCCACTCGTCGCGCACAAACCGCATCGGGCCGGAGCCGACGATCTCGGTGATCTGCTTGAACGGATCGGTGTTGGCGATGCGCTCGGGCATGATGAAGCAGGCCGGCGAGTTCGACTTGCCGATCGCGAACAGCATCTTGCCGAACGGCTTGGTCATGACGATGCGGAAGCTGCGGTCGTCGATCGGCTCGATTGCAACCAGCTGCTTGCGGATGAGGGCGCCCATGGTGTCGCGCATCGACCAGCGCTTGATGCTGGCCACGCAGTCCTTCGAGGTGACCGGCTCGCCGTCGTGCCATTTCAGGCCGCTGCGCAGCTTGAACGTCCAGGTCTTGCCGTCGTCGCTGACCTCGTGGCCCTCGGCCATCTGCGGCTTGGGCGTCAGCGTCGCGTCCACGCCGTACAGCGTGTCCCAGATCATCAGGCTGGCGTTGCGGACGACGTATTGCGTGCCCCAGATCGGATCGAGGTTGGCAAGGTTGGCCTGCGGCACGAACTTCAGCGGCTTGCCGGCGGCGCGGGCGATGTGCGGGGCGGCGAGCGCCGCTCCTGCTCCAGCGGCGCCGATGAGGAAATCGCGTCGCTTCATGGTCATCTCCTTGCCCGGGGCGCGGCCCGGCACGTCGGTGGAACGCGGCCGATGATGCAGCTTCCAGGCCATGCCGGCCGGGGGACTGGACGCTAGCGCGTCCCGGGGCGGTCGCAAAACCGCGATCCCATCCTAGCTCCAGCGATGCTAGGGTGAGGGGCTTGGCAATAACCGACAGGGGAGTGGAATGCGGAAGATGCTGTTCACGGCGGTTGCGGCCGCCGCATTGTTTGCTACCGGCGCGGCGCGCGCGGAAGTGTTGAAGCTGACGGCGAACCTGAGCGCCAGCCAGGAAGTGCCGCCCAAGACCGCGAGCGGCTCCGGCACCATGACCGGCACGCTGGACACCACGACAAAGACGCTGACGTATAACATCACCTACTCGGGCCTGAGCGGCCCGGCGACGATGGCGCATATCCACGGCCCGGCGGCGGCCGGCGCGAACGCGCCGGTGCTGTTCCCGTTCCCGAGCCCGGCGAGCCCGATCAGCGGCACGGCGACGGTGAATGACGCCACGGTTCAGGCGATCATGGCCGGCAATGCGTATGTCAACGTGCACACCGGCGCCAATCCCGGCGGCGAGCTGCGCGGACAGATCACGAAGCAGTAGTCTGGCGAAACCCGCCGTCCGGTGTGCGCGCGCACGGGACGGCGGGGTAAGTCGACCCGGATGCTGCGCTACAGCATCCGCTGCAGGATGATCTTCTGCACGTCGTTGGTGCCTTCGTAGATCTGGCACACGCGCACGTCGCGGTACATCCGCTCGACCGGGTAGTCCGCGAGATAGCCGTAACCGCCCAAAGTCTGGATGGCGGCGGAACAGATTTCCTCGGCAGCCTGCGCCGCGAACAGCTTCGCCATGCACGCGGCTTCCAGTGCAGGGTGCCCGGCCGCGCGCAACCGGGCGGCGTGCAGCACAAGTTGGCGCGCCGCTTCCAGTTTCGTCTTGGCGTCGACCAGCCGGAAGCCGACCGCCTGGTGGTCGATGATCTTCTGGCCGAACGCGACGCGGTCGCGGGCATACGCGGTCGCATACTCCAGCGCCGCCCGCGCGAGCCCCACCGACTGCGCGGCGATGCCGATGCGGCCGCTTTCGAGAGTCGACAGCGCGATGCGGTAGCCCTGGCCCTCGGCGCCAATGCGCCAGTCCTCGGGGACCTCCATGTCCTCGAAGGCCAGCGCGCAGGTCTCGCTGGCTTTCTGGCCGAGCTTCTCCTCGCGGCGGACGACGCGATAGCCTTGCGTGTCCTTCGGCACGACGAACGCGCTCATGCCGCGCTTGCCCGCCTGCGGATCGGTCATCGCGAAGATGATCGTGCTGCCGGGGATGCCGCCCGAGGAGATGAACTGCTTCGAGCCGTTGATGACGTAGCGGTCGCCGCGCCTGACCGCGCGCGTCTTCAGCGCGGATGCGTCCGAACCGGCGCCGGCCTCGGTCAGCGCGAAGCTGCCGACGTGCTCGCCCGCAGCGAGGGGGCGCAGGAAGCGGTCCTTCTGCGCGCCGCTGCCGAAGGCCGCCAGCACCGCGCAGGACGGCGAGTTGTGTACTGACACCAGCGTGCTGACCGAGCCGTCGCCGGCGGCGATCTCCTCCAGCAGCAGCGCGTAGGTCACGGTGTCGATGGCGGTGCCGCCCCAGTCCTCCGGCGTGGTCGCGCCGAGGAAGCCGAGTTCGCCCATCTCGCGGATGATCTCCGGCTCGATGGCGCCGGCCTTTTCGCGCGCGTGCGCGTGCGGCGCGAGGCGTTCGGCCGAGAATCGCCGGGCGGTCTCGACGACCAGTGTGTCGGCGCCGCTGGTGTGGTCCAGCATGACTCGGTGCTCCCGCACTTCAAGCGTCATGGCCGGGCTTGTCCCGGCCATCCACGACTTTTGCAAGCGGCGGCGAAGAAAGGAAATCGTGGATGGCCGGCACAAGGCCGGCCATGACGATGAACCCCTAAGCCGCGACCGCCATCATGCGCCGATCGAGGGCGGCGAGAAGCCCCGGCCGGCTTTCCTGCGCGCGGCGCCAGTTGGCCATCTTCACCGAGCCGAACCCGCGCACCGCATCCGGCAGCATCGCCACCGCGACGGCAGCGTCCAGGTTGTCGGCGCGCAGCTTCTCGCAGGCCGCGCGCATGTCCGCCTCGTATTGGCCGATCAGCGCGCGCTCCATCCGGCGGTCTTCCTGCAGGCCGAACAGATCGAGCGGCGTGCCGCGCAGCACCTTGCCGTGGCGCAGCATCCGGAACACGGGCAACGCCAGCCAGCCGGGGATCGCCACCTTGCGGCGGCGTCCGGTCGCCGGATCGACGCGCCCGATCAGCGGCGGCGCCATGTGGAACTTGGGCTTGGCGCCGAACGACGGAGCCTCGGCGTGCAGGCGGGCGACCTCGTACTCGTCCTTGTAGGACATCGCGCGGAACCAGCCTTCGGCCGCGGCGCGGGCGAACCGGCCCGCACGACCGACCGCCGCCGTCTCCGCCGCGATCGCGTCCTGCACGCGCGCCCGGTACAGGTCGGCCCAGCCACGGTTCTGATACTGCGCGAGGTAGCCGGCGCGGCTCTCGACGAGATCGGCCAGGGTCTGCGGCCGCGACTTCGCCGCGTCGTTGCCGAGAACGCGCGCCACCATCGCCGGCTTGTCGGCGACGATGCGGCCCCACAGGAAGGCGCGCTTGTTCATCTCGACCGAGGCGCCGTTCAGCTCGATCGCGCGCAGGATGGCGCCCGAGCCGACCGGGATCAGTCCACGCTGCCATGCGACGCCCAGCAGCACCGTGTTCAGCGCCTGCGCCTGGCCGAACAGCTTCTCGGCGATCCGCTCGGCGTGCAGCCACATGTTGGCGTTGCCGCGGGCGTGCTTCTCGATGGCGCGGCGATGCAGCGCGGCGTCGATCGACAGCGCCGGGTCCTTCTTGAACGCCGCGGTGGCGGCGAGGTCGAGGTTGCCGATCACGGTGCCCGCCGGCCGCACCCGCTCCAGCACGCCAGGGCCGGCCGCGACCGCGAGGTCCGCCGCGATCATCACGTCGGCGTGGCCGGACGGGATGCGCACGACGTCGAGCGAGTTCGGCAGGCCGATCTGCACGTGCGAGACGACGGCGCCGTTCTTCTGCGCCAGCCCGGTGAAGTCGAGCGTCGAGACGTCCCAGCCCTCGATGTTGGCCGCCTGTGCCAAGATCGCGCCGGCGGTGACGATGCCGCCGCCGCCGATGCCGGCGAACAGGCCGCGCCAGGGCAGGGCGGCGGTGCGCAGGTCGGGCTCGCCGAGGCCCTGCGCGAGGGCCGCCTCTTCGTCCTTCCAGTGCGAATCGACCGAGGGCGCGCGCGGCGGCCCGTCCACCGTGACGAAGCTCGGGCAGTAGCCCTTCAGGCAGGAGAGATCGACGTTGCAGCTGGTAGGGTTGATGCGCCGCTTGCGGCCGAGCGGGGTTTCCACAGGGTCGATCGCGATGCAGCTCGATTGCACGCTGCAGTCGCCGCAGTTCTCGCAGACATCGGCGTTGATGAGCGGGTGGCGCGTCGCCTGCGCCATCTTGCCGCGCTTGCGGCGGCGGCGCTTCTCGGTGGCGCACACCTGGTCGTAGATGATGACGGTGACGCCCTTGGTGTCGCGCATCTCGCGCTGCACGCGGTCGAGGTCGTCACGGGAGAAACGACCGACGCCCTTGGGCAGCGCCGAGGCGGGCGGCAGGCGGGAAACGTCGTCGGCGAGGACGACAACCCTCGCGGCCCTTTCGGCGGCGACCTGGGCGGCGATCATCGGCACGCTCGGGGCGCCCTCGGCCGGCTGGCCGCCGGTCATCGCCACGGCGTCATTGAACAGGATCTTGTAGGTGACGTTGGCCTTCGCCGCGATCGCCTGCCGGATCGCCAGGATGCCGGAGTGCGTGTAGGTGCCGTCGCCCAGGTTGACGAACATGTGCGGCACGTCGGTGAACGGCGCCATGCCGACCCAGCCGATGCCCTCGCCGCCCATGTGGCTGAAGGTGCGCGTGGTGTTCGGGTCCTCGCCGGTGGCGAGGAAGTGGCAGCCGATGCCGGCGTTGGCGAAGCTGCCCTCCGGCACCTTCGTCGACGTGCCGTGCGGGCAGCCGGCGCAAAAGGCGGGGATGCGGGTCAGCAGGCCGGCGGGGTGCTCGGCGGTGAACGGCGCGGGCGCCTCGGGCGCGCTCAGATCGACGTGGCGCATGGTGCGCACAATGGCGGCGGCGACGTCCTCGGGGCAGAACTCCATCACGGCGGGCAGCAGCGGGCTGCCGTCGACCGCCTGCTTGCCGACGATCAGCGGGCGGGCGTCGGCCGGCATGTTGTAGAGCGCGTCGCGCAGCTGCGATTCGACGATGCTGCGCTTTTCCTCGACGACGAGCAGCACGCGCTTGCCGCGCGCAAAGTCGCGCAGGCCGTCGGCTTCGATCGGCCAGGTCAGGCCGACCTTGTAGAGCGCGAGCCGCGCGTCGCCGTCCAGGCCGAGCATGCGCAGCGCGTGCACCGCGTCGGCGTGCGCCTTGCCGACGGTGACGATGCCGACCGCCGCGTCGGGCGTGCCGGACACCAGCCGGTCCAGCGGGTTGGCGCGCGCCCAGGCGAGGACGGCGGGAATCCGCTCGAGCAGCATGCGCCGCTCCAGCTCCGCGCGGTCGCGCGGGAAGACCATCGTGGGGTCGTAGTTCAGCCCGTGCGCGGGAACGGCGAAATCGGGGGTCGCGTAGTCGCGCTCGCTGCCGACGGTGATCGTCGCACCCTGCTCGGCGGTCTCGCTGGTCAGCTTCAGCGCCGTCCACACGCCGGAGAAGCGGGACAGCGCGAAGCCGGCGAGGCCGAAGTCGATGATGTCCTGCACGCCGGCAGGTGCCAGCACCGGCATCATCACGCTGTGGAAGATGTGGTCGGTCTGGTGCGGATAGACCGAGCTTTGCGCGCCGTGGTCGTCGCCGGCGACGGCCAGCATGCCGCCCAGCGCGCTGGTGCCCATCATGTTGGCGCAGCGCAGCGCGTCGCCGCTGCGGTCCACGCCCGGCCCCTTGCCGTACCACATGCCGAAAACGCCATCGACCCGCTTGCCGGGGAACGCGTCGAGCAGCTGTGCGCCCCACAACATCGTCGCGCCGAGGTCCTCGTTCAGGCCGGGCTGGAAGCGGATGTCGTGCGCATCAAGGATGGCTTTGCGGCGCCACAGCTCCAGGTCGAGCCCGCCCAGCGGCGAGCCGCGGTAGCCCGATACCAGCCCGGCCGTGTGGTGGCCGGCGGCGCGGTCGAGCCGCGATTGCTCCAGCAGTACGCGGACCAGCGCCTGGATGCCGGTCATCAGCACCGGACGGTCGAGTTCGGCGTAGCGGCTTTCGAGGCTCTGGGCGGCTGGCGCGAGACCGATGTCCATAAGACGCACTCCCATGTGCGGCATTTTTGTTGCCACAACGCCGGAGACTAGCCCCCGGTGGCAAAGAAGTGCTGCCATTCTTGGCCCTGCGACTCGGCTGATTTGGCAGGATCTTCCAATGTTGCGCTGCGACATGGCAAGATGGTCCCGTGCAGGCCAGAAACCTGGGCTGATCTTGCGTCGCGGAGGCGTGACCGATGGACCTCGACCGTATCGACGTGGCGATCCTCGAGCACCTGCAAAAAAACGGCCGCGCGACGACGCTCGAATTGTCCGAGGCCGCCGGGCTGTCGCCCTCGCCGTGCCACCGACGCCAGCGTCTGCTGGAGGAAGCCGGCGTCATCCAGCGCTACGTCGCGCTACTCGACCAGGAGCGCGTCGGCTTGCCGGTCAGCGTGTTCGTGACGGTCGAGCTGGCCGAGCACAGCGACCAGAGCCTGCAGCGGTTCGAGACCGCGGTCGCCGACTGTCCGGAGATCATGGAGTGCTACGAGATGACCGGCACCAGCGACTACCTGCTGCGCGTGGTGTGCGCCGATCTCGGGTCCTACGAGCAGTTCATCCGCCGCCTGCTCGCGAAGATCGGCAGCGTGCGCGCCATCCGCTCGGCTTTCGCGCTCAAGCGCGTGGTCTATCGCACCAACCTGCCGTTGCGCCGCCCGGCACGATAGAAACCCGGCTGTTGCTTCCTGAAGGTGCGAGGCCCGCATGTCCGACCAGCCGCCTGACGATCCCGTGGCCCTCGCCCGCGCCTGCGCCGACGCGATGTGGGCGGAGGACCGGGCCAGCGTGGGGCTGGGAATGTCGCTGGACGCAGTCGGGTCGGGAACGGCCACGCTGTCGATGACGGTCGGGCCGGCGATGGTGAACGGGCACGGGATGTGTCATGGCGGCTACATCTTCACGCTCGCCGACAGCGCGTTCGCGTTTGCCTGCAACACCTATGGCGAGCGGACCGTGGCGCAGCAGGCCTCGATCCTGTTCGTCCGCCCCGGGCAGCTCGGGGAACGCCTGATTGCTCAGGCAGTTGAGCGTGTCAGCGCGGGGCGGACCGGGCTCTATGACGTGCGGGTGACAGGGGCGGACGGCGACGTGGTGGCCGAGTTCCGGGGCCAGTCCCGGTCGACCGGGCGAGCCTTTTTCGCGCCGGAATGATTGCCGAAGTTGCACGAAAGCGACGTGCGTGTGGTACGAAAACCCGTTACAGTGTCGCCCGCCTGCTCTAGATGCTTGGGCGGTGACCCTTCCATGAGGAGACCAGCAAAATGAACGGACGACTGCTCCTGCTGGCGCTGGCCGCATCCGCCCTCGCGGTGCCGGCTTTGGCGCAGACTTCCACGCCCACTCCCCCGGCCACGACGACAGCTCCGGGAACCACCACTGTCCCGCCGGTCAGCACCACCCCGCATCCCTCGACCAGCACGATGCACCCGCACTACGCTCACATCCCGCACTACCACACCTCGACCGGCCGCACGCATTACATGCCGCAGCACGCGACGGAGACCGGGCACCACTATGTCCACCCGACTGCGCATGGCCCGAGCGCCGACAACTCGGCCGACATGCTGAATGGGCAGGAGCTCTCGAAGCTGAACGCGGCGCCCCCGCCGGCACCCGCTCCGGCGAAGTGAGGCGCGGCGGTCGCGCCGGACCGCACGGTCAGGGCGCGATCGCTTGAGGGCCTGACACCTGGACGCCGTGTCCCAGGCAGGGCGTGACGGTGTCGGCTGACAGAACGGGCCGTGGCCGCGGTTCAGCCCGCGGGCACGGCCCTATCTGTTCGCAGCTGCGTGAAACGCGCCGGCCGGCCGCCTACATGCTCGGCTCGGGTCGGAGCGCGAAGTGGTGAACGGATCGGTCGGACATCTCCTCGGCGGCATCGGCGAGGCCTTGCTGCTTGCCGCCGGCATGTTCTGGAAGACCGGCTGGAGCCTCGTGCTCGGCTTCGCGATCTCGGCCGCGCTGCAGGCGCTGGTGCCGGCCGAGCGCATGCGCGCGGCCCTGGGCGGCGGTGGCATCCGGCCGGTCGCACTCGCCACGCTCGCGGGTGCCGCGTCGTCCTCCTGTTCGTATGCGTCGGCAGCGATCAGCCGCACGCTGTTCAAGCGGGGTGCCGGGCTGGTGCCGTCGCTGGCGTTCCTGTTCGCCTCGACCAACCTCGTCGTCGAACTCGGGATCGTCCTTTATCTGTTGCTCGGCTGGCAGTTCACCGCGGCCGAGTGGATCGGCGACGTGGTGCTGGTCGCGGTGATGGCGGTGCTGGTGCACCTGACCGCGTCGCCCGCACTGATCGAGGCGGCGCGCCGTCACAAGGAAGAAGGCGGCGGGCACGAGCACCCCGCCGCGGCGGCCGAGGGCGGCGTGATCGCGCGGCTGCGCGATCCGCAGACCCGCGTGCGCATCGCGCAGAACTTCGCGATGGACTGGGGGATGCTGTGGAAGGACCTGCTGCTCGGGTTCGGCATCGCCGGGGCGCTGGGCGCCTTCGTGCCCGACGGCGTGTGGCAGGCGCTGTTCGTGCAGGGCGCGCCGGCCTGGATCCAGGTGCCGGCCAACGCGCTGCTCGGGCCGCTGGTGGCGATGATCTCGTTCGTCTGCTCGATTGGCAACGTGCCGATGGCGGCGGTGCTGTGGGGCTCGGGCGTCAGCTTCGGCGGCGTGCTGGCGTTCCTGTACGCCGACCTGATCGTGCTGCCGCTGCTGGATGTTTACCGGCGATACTACGGCTGGCGCATGGCGGCGTACATCTTCGCCGTGTTCTACGTGACGATGGCGGTCTCGGCGATGCTGATGGACGTGGCGTTCAGCGCGCTCGGCTGGGTGCCGGCGCGGGATGCGGCGGCGCTGCACGCGCGGATGACGCATTTCGCGATCGACTATACGTTCTGGCTGAACATCGTCGCGATCGGGGTGGCGGCGGCGCTGTTCCGGCTTGCCCGCAGCCAGCCGATGCAGGCGCACTGCGAACACCACGGGCACCATGAGCACGCCCCGGCCGCCGACCCGGCGCACTGCTGCGGGGGGCACGAGCACCCGCCGGAACAAGCGGGACACCACGCGGCACACGAGGCCTGAAAGAGCGGCCGACCTATTCGGTGGCGGTGAGCGCCAGCGCCAGCACCAGCAACGCGACACCGCAGGCGAACACCGCCGTCATGCCGCCCGTCCAACTGGCGAGTGCCGCGAAGGCGTAGCCGGCCGCCGCCTGTCCGACCGCCCAGAACACGGTGGCCCGGCTCCAGCCGGCGGTCGCTTGCGCCGCCGGCAGCAGCGACCTCACCCGGCCGAGCGTGATCGGCAGCACACCTGTCACGAACGCGCCGCCGACGAAGGCGGCGATCGCCAGCGGCAGCAGCGCGGAGGTGGCGAGCGGCGTCGCCGTCGACAGCGCCTGAGCCACCAGTGCCACGATCACTGTGCCGCGCATCCCGATCCGGTCGGCGAGCCCGCCCATCACCAGCGCACCCAGGCTCGCCCCGGCGCCGAACAGCACCCAGAAGCCCGAGCCGATGGCGATGCCGTAGCCGAGGCCGCGCGCGACGTAGTCGACCAGGAACACCATGAACGGCGTCAGCCCGCCCGCATTCAGCCCGTAGATCAGGCAGACCCGCAGCAGGCCGGGGGTGGGCGACAGCGGCGGCAGGTGGGCCGCCACCACCGCGCGCGGCCACGCGCCCCACGACCAGAGGGTCAGCAGCGCCGAGGCCACGCCCAGCGCCACCCAGGCCGGCACCACGCCGTGCGCCACCAGCAGCGGCATCACCGTGCCGGAGATCAGGATGCCCAGGCCGACGCCGATGAAGATCGCGCCGGTAGCCAGACCCCGCCGCCGCTCGGGCACCGTGGGCACCAGCGCAGGGGCGGCGAGCACCATCAGCACGCCGCCGGCGATCCCGGCCGCCACGCGCCAGACGGTGAACCACACGACCTCGCCGGTGCCGAGGCGCAGCGCGCAGGCGGCGAAGGACAGAGTCGCCAGCAGCATCATCGACTGCAGCGCGGCGCGAGCGCCGATCCGCGCCCCCACCCGCCGCCCGACCAGCGCCCCGATAAGGTAACCCGCGAGATTCGCCGCGCCGGCGTAGTAGGCGTCGGACGGCGACAGCCAGCCGTCGGCGATGAGGGCGGGAATCAGGGGGGTGTAGGCGAACCGCGCCAGCCCGATGCCGACCAAGCTGGCCGACAGGCCGGCGAAAACGGGGCGCCACGTCGATCCGGCCTGTCCGGTCTGTGCTGTCGCAACTTGCATGGGGCCAGAGTTAGGTGCGCCCGCCGTGGCTGCGAAACGCTTTCCTTCGATACCGCCGATCACTTTCCCTGATGGCGAGGCTCAATCCGCCGCCTGCGCCATCTCCTCGGCGCGCATCGTGTCGAGGAACGCGGCCAGTGCGCTGGAGGCGTAGCGGTCGATCCGGCGCACGAACACCGTCGCCACCAGCGACTCCTCGGGCGGCAGGCGCAGTGCGGCGACCCGTC
>DATEQV010000553.1:0-7845 GCA_035272265.1 Acidisphaera sp.
ACCGCGAGCCGGTCTGCGTCACCCTGATCCTAGGCCCCTTGGTCTCAGGCCCTTTGGTTTCAGACATGGGCCTCGGCCTCCGGGGCAGCGCCCTCGGCCGGAGCCGCGGTGTCGCGGCGGCCGAGGATTTCGTTGACCTTCTTGCCGCGCCGGTTGGCAACCGACCGGGGCGAGGCACATCTCTGCAGCGCCGCGAAGGTCGCCTTGACCATGTTGTGCGGATTGCGGCTGCCGAGCGACTTGGCGACCACGTCGCCGATGCCCAGCGTCTCGAACACCGCGCGCATCGGGCCGCCCGCGATGATGCCCGTGCCGGCGGACGCCGCGCGCAGCACCACCTTGCCGGCGCCGTAGCGGCCTTCGACGTCGTGGTGCAGCGTGCGGCCTTCCTTCATCGGCACGCGGATCATGCCGCGCTTAGCGCGCTCGGTCGCCTTGCGGATCGCCTCCGGCACCTCGCGGGCCTTGCCGGCGCCGTAGCCGACGCGCCCCTTCTGGTCGCCGACGACCACCAGCGCCGCGAACGCGAACCGGCGTCCGCCCTTCACCACCTTCGCCACGCGATTGATGGTGACGAGCTTGTCGATGATGTCGTCGTCGCGGTCCCTGTCGCGACTGTGGTCGCGGTCGCGACCCCGGCCGCCTTCTCGCGCTTCACGTGCCATGGTTCAGATCCTCAAAACGCCAGCCCGCCTTCGCGGGCGGCATCGGCCAGCGCCTTGACGCGGCCGTGATACAGATAGGCGCCGCGGTCGAACACGACCTCCTTGACGCCGGCCGCGATCGCGCGTTCGGCGACAAGCTTGCCGACCGCCGCCGCGGCCGCCTTGTCGGCCCCCGTGCGCAGGCCCTCGCGCAGGCCCTTGTCCAGCGACGATGCGGCGGCAACCGTCTTGCCCTGCGCGTCGTCGATGACCTGCGCGTAGATGTGCTTCGACGAGCGGAACACCGACAGGCGCGGACGCCCGCCGCCCTTGTGTCGCAGCTGGAAGCGAAGGCGCTCGCGCCGGCGCTCCCGGATGTCGGTCTTGCCGCTCACTTCTTCTTGCCTTCCTTGCGCCGGATCGCCTCGCCCTCGAACTTCACGCCCTTGCCCTTGTACGGCTCGGGCGGGCGGAACGCGCGGATCTCGGCGGCCACCTGGCCGACCAGACGCTTGTCCACGCCCTCGATGGTGATCGCGGTCGGGCGCGGCGTGGTGATCTTGATCCCCTCGGGTACCGCATAGACCACGTCGTGCGAGTAACCCAGGTTCATCACCAGGTTCTTCCCCTGCACGGCGGCGCGGAAGCCGGTGCCGGTGATCTCCAGGGTCTTCGCATAACCCGCGGACACGCCGCGCACCATGTTGGCGACCAGCGCCCGCGTGGTGCCCCACATCATGCGCGCGTTGGTCGCGTTGCCGCGCGGGGCGATGGCGACCGTGTTGCCCTCGACCTTGGCGTCGACGTGGTCCGTCAGCTCCAGCTTCAGCTCGCCGAGCTTGCCCTTGGCCGTCAGCGTGCGCCCGGCGAGCGCGACCTGCACGCCCGCCGGCAGCTCGACCGGATATTTTCCGACGCGTGACATCTGCGCCCCCGTCAGAACACGCGGCAGAGCACTTCGCCGCCGACATTGGCAGCGCGCGCTTCCGCGTCACTCATCACGCCGCGAGGCGTCGACAGGATGGAGACCCCAAGCCCTGCGTAAACCCGCGGAAGTTCCTTGATCTTCGAGTACACGCGCCGCCCCGGCTTGGAGACGCGCGTGATCTCTTTGATCACCGGCTCGCCCTCGTTGTACTTCAGCTCGATGCGCAGCTGCGCGATGCCCGGCCGCAGCTCCTCGGTGGCGAAGCTGCGGATGAAGCCCTCGCGCTTGAGCACGTCCAGCACGTTAGCGCGCAGCTTCGAGGCGGGTGCGACGCACACCGTCTGCCGCGCGCGCTGCGCGTTGCGGATGCGCGTCAGCATATCGCCGAGCGGATCGGACAATGACATTCGTGCCTCCCCGCCCTACCAGCTCGCCTTGACCATGCCGGGGATCTGCCCGGCGCTGGCGAGGCTGCGCAGCATGTTCCGGCACAGCTTGAACTTGCGGTAGTTGCCGCGCGAGCGCCCGGTGATCTCGCAGCGCAGCCGCACGCGGCTGGCCGCACCGTTGCGCGGCAGCTGCGCGAGCCGGATCGAGGCCTCGAACCGCTCCCCGACCGGCACCGACCGGTCCATCACCGTCGTCTTCAATGCCGCCCGCTTGGCGCGGTCGCGCTTGGCCATCGCCTCGCGCTTCTTGTTGCGGTTCACCTGAGACGTCTTCGCCATACCCTATCCTCCGGAACGCACCGGCATTCGCCGGCGGTCTTCCAAATACGTCACCGTCATGGCCGGGCTTGTCCCGGCCATCAGTTCGCGAACGGCAAGTCGAAGGCCTTCAGCAGCGCCTTCGCTTCGGCGTCCGTCTTCGCCGTCGTCACGAACACGATGTCCATGCCGCGTATCGCATCCACCCGGTCGTAGTTGATCTCCGGGAAGATGATCTGCTCCTTCACACCCATCGCGAAGTTGCCGCGCCCGTCGAATCCCTTGCCGGTGATCCCGCGGAAGTCGCGCACGCGCGGCAGCGCGATGGTGATCAGCCGGTCCATGAACTCGTACATGCGCGTCTTGCGCAGCGTCACCTTGCAGCCGATCGCCAGACCCTCGCGGATCTTGAACCCGGCGATCGCCTTCTTCGCCAGCGTCTTGACCGGCTTCTGGCCGGAGATCACCGCCATCTCCGCCACCGCCGCATCCAGCTTCTTCTGGTCGCCCGCCGCCTCGCCCACGCCCATGTTGAGGACGATCTTCTCGATGCGCGGCACCTGCATCGGGTTCGTGTAGTTGAACTCCTTCTGCAGCGCCGGACGCACCGTCTCGTTGTAGTGCTTCAGCAGGCGCGGCACCTTGTAGTCGCTCGGCGGACGCGGCGCGGCCTCGGCGTCATGGGCGCGCTCCTGCGGCGGCGCCGCCTCGCGCTTCTTCACATCCTTCGCGGCATCCTTCGGCGCGCCGCCCTTCGCTTTCGCGTCCTGCGGCGGCTGTCCCTTCGCCGGCTTGCCGCCCTTCGCCTGCTGCGGCGGGCCGCCCTTCTTGCCCTTGGTGTCGCTCATCGTCTCAGTCCTCGATCACCGAGCCGCCGGGGCGCGTGACGCGCACCTTGCGGCCGTCGTGCAGCACCCGGAACCCGACCCGGGTCGGCTTGTCGGTCTTCGGATCGATCAGCATCAGGTTCGAGACGTGGATCGGCGCCTCGACCTCCACGATCCCGCCCGGCTGGCCCATCCCGCGCGGCTTGGTGTGCTTGGTGACGCGATTGACGCCCTGCACCACGGCGCGATCGGCGCGCGGGATGACTTGCGTCACCTCGCCGCGCTGGCCCTTGTTCGCGCCGCTGATCACCTGCACGCGGTCGCCCTTGCGGATACGCGCGGCCATCTCACAGCACCTCCGGCGCCAGAGAGATGATCTTCATGAACCGGCGCGCGCGCAGCTCGCGCACCACCGGGCCGAAGATGCGGGTTCCGATCGGCTCCTGCTGCTTGTTGATCAGCACCGCCGCGTTGCGGTCGAAGCGGATCGCGCTGCCGTCCGGCCGGCGCACCGGGAACCTCGTGCGCACGATCACCGCCTGGTGCACGTCGCCCTTCTTCACCTTGCCCCGCGGGATCGCCTCCTTGACGGAGACCACGATCACGTCGCCCACCGACGCCGTCTTGCGCTTCGACCCGCCCAGCACCTTGATGCACTGCACGCGCCGCGCGCCGGAGTTGTCGGCGACTTCCAGGTTGGACTCGACAGAGATCATCGCGAACCCCCTATCCGGCCGTAGGCACAGGCGCGTGGGCGTGCGACTCGGCCGCAGCCACCGCCGGCGCGTCGCCCAGCGTCTCGCCGTTGCGCTCGACCACCGTCCACGCCTTGCGCTTGGAAATCGGCGGGCACTCCACGATCCGCACCACGTCGCCGGTCTTGCAGACGTTGTGCTCGTCGTGCGCCGCATACTTCTTCGAGCGGCGGATGAACTTCTTGTAGATCGGATGCATGACGCGGCGATCGACAAGCACCGTGACGGTCTTGTCCATCTTGTCGCTCGTCACTCGTCCGGTCAGGACGCGCCTCGGCATTCCCCGAGCCTCCTTAAGTCTTGGCCGCGGCGGCGCGGTCGCGCTCGCCGAGAATGGTTTTCACGCGCGCGATCTCGCGCCGCACCTGTTGGACACGCCCGGTGCCTTCCTGCTGGCCGGTCGCCCGCTGGAAGCGCAGGTTGAACTGCTCCTTGCGCAGATCGAGCAGCATCTCCTTCAGCTGGTCCGGCGTCTTCGCCCGGATGTCGCCGATCGAGTTCACGGCAGCCTTCGCCATCTCACGCGTCTCCGATGCGCTGGATGAACTTCGTGCGGATCGGCAGCTTCGCCGCACCCAGCGTCAGCGCCTCGCGCGCGAGGTCCGGCGGCACGCCGTCGATCTCGAACAGGATGCGGCCGGGCTTGACGCGGCAGACCCAGAACTCCGGGCTGCCCTTGCCGGAGCCCATGCGCACCTCGGCCGGCTTCTTGCTCACCGGCACGTCGGGAAAGATGCGGATCCACACGCGGCCGGCGCGCTTCATCGCGCGCGTGATCGCACGGCGGCTCGCCTCGATCTGCCGCGCGGTGATGCGCTCGGGCTCCAGCGCCTTCAGGCCGAACGTGCCGAAGTTCAGGTCGGTGCCGCTGGTCGCGATCCCCTTGATCCGGCCCTTGTGCGCCTTGCGGTACTTGGTGCGTTTCGGTTGAAGCATCGTCCTTGCCCTAGCGCTGCGGTGCCTGTTCGGCCGCGCGGCGATCCTGCGACAGCGGATCGTGCGCCATGATCTCGCCCTTGAAGATCCACACCTTCACGCCGCAGGTGCCGTACGTCGTCTTCGCCGTCGCCATGCCGAAATCGATGTCGGCGCGCAGCGTGTGCAGCGGCACGCGGCCTTCGCGGTACCACTCGACCCGAGCGATTTCCGCACCACCGAGACGCCCGCCGCAGTTGATGCGGATGCCCTGCGCGCCCAGGCGCATCGCACTCTGCACCGCGCGCTTCATCGCCCGGCGGAACGCGACCCGTCGCTCGAGCTGCTGGGCGATGTTCTCGGCCACCAGCTGCGCGTCGATCTCCGGCTTGCGGATCTCGATGATGTTCAGCGCCACGTCGGCCTTCGCCATGCGGGCGAGGTCCTTGCGCAGCACCTCGATGTCCTGGCCCTTCTTGCCGATCACCACGCCGGGACGCGCCGCGTAGATCGTCACGCGCGGCTTCTTCGCTGGCCGCTCGATCACCACGCGGCTCACACCCGCGCCCTGCAGCTTGGCGCGCAGGTGCGAGCGTAGCTTCAGGTCCTCGTGCAGCAGCTTCGAATAATCGTCGCCGGCGAACCAGCGGCTGTCCCAGGTGCGGTTGATGCCGAGCCGCAGCCCGATCGGGTTGACCTTGTGACCCATTACGCGGCCTCCTCGGCCTGCTGTTCGGCCTCTTGGGCCCGCTCCGCCACGACGATCTTCAGGTGGCTGAACCACTTCTCGACGCGCGACGCCCGGCCGCGGCCGCGCGCATGGAAGCGCCGCATGACGATCGAGCGGCCGACCTCGGCGCGCGACACCACCAGCCGATCCACGTCGAGCTGATGGTTGTTCTCGGCGTTGGCGATCGCACTCTCCAGCGCCTTCTTCACCTCCTGCGCGATGCGCCGCTTGCTGAACGTCAGCACGGCGACCGCGTCGGCGGCCGGCCGGTTGCGGATCAGGCCCGCGACCAGGTTGAGCTTGCGCGGGCTGACCCGCAGGTTGCTCACGACCGCCTGCGCCTCGTTGTCGGCCAGCAGCCGCGGATGCTTCGGCTTGCTCATGTCAGTGCCGCTTCGCCTTCTTGTCGGCGGCGTGGCCGGTGAACGTGCGGGTCGGCGAGAACTCGCCGAACTTGTGCCCGACCATGTTCTCCGACACCTGCACCGGCAGGAACTTGTGGCCGTTGTAGACCCCGAACGTCAGCCCCACGAACTGCGGCAGGATCGTCGAGCGGCGCGACCAGATCTTGATGATCTCGTTGCGCCCCGACGCCCGCGCCGCGTCCGCCTTCGCCAGCAGGTATCCGTCGACGAACGGACCTTTCCAGACCGAGCGTGCCATCAGCTCTTACCCTTGTTGCGGCGACGGATGATCAGACTGCTCGTCCGCTTGTTGTTGCGCGTCTTGTAGCCCTTGGTCGGCTGGCCCCATGGCGTGACCGGATGACGCCCGCCCGAGGTCTTGCCCTCGCCGCCGCCATGCGGGTGATCCACCGGGTTCATCGTCACGCCGCGGTTGTGCGGGCGGCGGCCGAGCCAACGGCTGCGACCGGCCTTGCCGATCGACTGGTTCATATTGTCGGGATTCGACACCGCGCCGATCGACGCCATGCACTCGGCACGCACGATGCGCACCTCGCCCGACATCAGCTTGATCTGCGCATACCCCGCGTCCTTGCCGACCAGCTGCGCGTAGGTGCCGGCCGCGCGCGCGATCTTGCCGCCCGCGCCGACCTTCATCTCCACGTTATGCACGATCGTGCCGACCGGGATCGCCGCCATCGGCATCGCGTTGCCGGGCTTGATATCCACGCGCTGGCCCGAGACCACGGTGTCGCCCACGCGCAGCCGCTGCGGCGCCAGGATGTAGGCCAGCTCGCCGTCGTGGTACTTGATCAGCGCGATGAACGCGGTGCGGTTCGGGTCGTATTCCAGCCGCTCGACCTGCGCGGGCACGTCGAACTTGCGCCGCTTGAAGTCGACGGTGCGGTAGGCCTGCTTGTGCCCGCCGCCGCGGAAGCGCGACGTGATGTGCCCGTGGTTGTTGCGCCCGCCCGAGCTGTGCTTGCCCTCGGTCAGGCCCTTGACCGGCTTGCCCTTATGCAGGTCGGAGCGGTCGATCAGGATCGTGCCGCGCAGGCTCGGCGTGACCGGGTTGTATTGCTTCAGTGCCATCTGCCGCGCCTCACGCGAGCCCGGTCGTCAGGTCGATCGACTGACCCGCCGCCAGCGTCACATACGCCTTCTTCACGTCGCTCCGCTGGCCGGGGCGGCCTTTGAAGCGCTTGGTCTTGCCCTTCTGCACCAGCGTGTTCACCGCGGTGACCGTCACGCCGAACAGCCCTTCGACCGCCGCCTTGATCTCCGGCTTGGTCGCCTCCAGCGCCACGCGAAACACCACCTGGTTGCGCTCGGTGAGCGTGGTGGCCTTTTCGGTGATCACCGGGCTGCGGATGATCTGGTACATGCCTTCGCGCGACAGCACCGGCTTGCGGTTCACCTTCGGTGCGTCGCTCATGCCGCCGCTCCTTCGCTCGCGGGCGCAGCCGCCGGTTCGCTCGCCGGCGCAGCCGCTTGCTTGCCGCTGCCGTTCGCCAGCCGCTCCTTCAGCCCCTCGATGGCCGCGGCGGTGATCGCCAGCACGTCATGGCGCAGGATGTCGTAGACGTTGGCGCCGATCGTCGGCAGCACGTCGATCTCGCGCAGGTTGCGCGCCGCGCGCAGGAACGCCTCGTCGACCTCGTGGTCGATCAGCAGCGTGGAGGTCCAGCCGAGCGCGCGCAGCTTCGCCGCGAGTTCGCGGGTCTTGCCGGTGGTCGCCGCCTGGTCGAGCACGACCAGCTTGCCCTCGGCCTGCTTCTGCGACAGCGCCGAGATCAGCCCGAGCCGCCGCACCTTCTTCGGCAGGCTGTAGCCGTGGTCGCGCACCACCGGCCCGTGCACCCGGCCGCCGGTGCGGAACTGCGGCGCGCGCAGGCTGCCCTGGCGCGCATTGCCGGTGCCCTTCTGGCGATAGGG
>DATEQV010000554.1:0-3697 GCA_035272265.1 Acidisphaera sp.
CCGCACAGCACGCGCAGCGCCGCGCCGTCCCGTCCGTGCACCGGCAGCGGACAGGTGATGCCGCGCCGCGCGAGGTGCTCCATCAGGCCGAGGAACCAGGGGAGTTCCGCCGGATCGACGCGCTTCTCGTAGAGCGTGAGGATGTAGTCGCCGGTCGTGGTGCGCAGCGCGTAGTTGCTGTTCTCCACGCCCTCGGCGATGCCGCGGAACGCAACGACGCTGCCGATGTCGTAGTCGCGCAGGAAGGCCGCGAGGGCTTCGTCGGTGACTTCGGTGTAAACGGCCATGCGGCTCCGGATCGCGCGTCTGGTGCCGGCCATCCACGACTTTGCCGGCCCATGCAAGACAATCGTGGCTGGCCGGGACAACCCCGACGATGACGAGGAGAGTGCGCCGGCCGCGCGAGCTGACGCTACCCGAGCGGGGCGGGCAGCTTGAAGATCACGTCCTCTTCGGTGACGCGCCGCTCCTCGACCGCGATCTCGTAGCGGGCGCGCAGCTCGTCCATCAGCTCGTCCATCAGGCTTTCGGGCGCCGACGCGCCGGCGGTCAGGCCGAGCGTGGTCACGCCGTCGAGCACCGACCAGTCGAGCGATGCGGCGGACGGCAGCAGGATCGCGCGCGGCGCGCCCGCGCGCTCGGCGACCTCGCGCAGGCGCTGGCTGTTGCTGCTGTTGGGACTGCCGATGACGATCAGCAGGTCGCAGTCCGACGCGATCGCCTTCACTGCGGACTGCCGGTTGGTGGTGGCGTAGCAGATGTCCTCGCGCTTGGGACCGACGATGCGGGGAAAGCGGGCGCGCAGAATCTCGACGATCTCGGCGGTGTCGTCCACGCTCAGCGTGGTCTGGGTGATGAACGCTAGGCACTCGGGATCGGGCGGTGCGACGCTGCGGGCCTCCGCGGCGTCCTGCACCAGCGTCATCGCGCCGGGCGGCAGCTGGCCCATCGTGCCTTCGACCTCGGGGTGGCCGGCATGGCCGATCATCAGGATGTGGCGCTGCTCCGGCCCGCCATCGGCGAAGTGGCGCTCCGCCTCGCGGTGGACCTTGCTGACCAGCGGGCAGGTGGCGTCGAGATAGACGAGCTTGCGGCGCTGCGCCTCGGCCGGCACCGATTTCGGCACGCCGTGCGCGCTGAACACGACGGGCGCGTCGGCCGGCACGTCCGACAGTTCGTCGACGAACACCGCGCCCTTGGCCTGCAGATCCTGGACGACACGGCCGTTGTGGACGATCTCGTGGCGAACATAGACCGGCGGCCCGTAGCGGCGCAGCGCCTCCTCGACCACGCGGATGGCGCGATCCACCCCGGCGCAGAAGCCGCGCGGGCCGGCGAGCACCACGCGCAGCGGCGGCCTGGCGTCAGGGGCGATCCCCCGTCCGGCCCCTGCATTGATCCCTGGGGCCGCGCGCCCTATGCCGCCGGGTTGTCGTCCGGAGTTTCCGATGCGTGTCCCGTTCATCGAATCCATCGCCATTTCCGTCGCGTCTCCCGTCCGGCGGCTCGGTGTCGCCCTCGCGGCGGTCGTCACCCTACTGAACCTGGGCGCCTGCTCGCAGCCCGGTGCCTATGAATTCGCCCCGCCCTGTCCGCGCACCGGCATTGTGGCGGACGCGGCCGATATCGTGAGTTTCCGCCCCACCGCATCCGGGCCGAGCCAGGACCTGACAGATATGATCGTCACCGGACGGATCACAGGGCTGCGCGGCGCCTGTTCGCGTGAGGACAACGGGCGCGAGCGCGTGAAGGTGACGGTCCTGGTGCAGCTGACGCGCGGGCCCGCGCTGGCGAGCCGCACCGTCAGCGTGCCGTATTTCCTGTCGGTCTCCAACGGCGACACCATCCTGGCGAAGGACCCGCAGACGGCCACCGTCGAGTTCCCGCCGAACGTCGACCGCGTGCAGTTCACCTCCGCCCCGATCACGCTCAGCTTGCCTACCACGAAGGACAAGTCGGGCGCGTCCTTCGACGTGCTCGCCGGTTTCCAGCTGACGCCGGACGAACTCGCCTATAATCGCAGCAAGGGTATGCACTGAGGGGACGAGCGGTATCGGGCCGCCCCCGCCCGATCGGATCATTCGGCGCTTGAATGACTTGGTCGGCTGACGCATGTTCCGCGCGTCCCAGCCACCCCCGGCGCGGGAGAGAGCAGGCGGCCGAGCGCACAAGCGGGTGACGATCGGACGGCCTGCCGCCGAAGGCGCAACCGGCCCCCGGAAACGCTCAGGCAGAAGGACCGCAGCGGGGAAGGGACCTCTGGAAAGACGGCGGCGCAAGACCGTCGCACCGAAGGAGTAAGGGCGCGACGCGTTCGCGCCCGAATCTCTCAGGTACACGGACAGAGGGGGGTCGCATGGTGCCGCAGTCGCGCGGTGCCGACCTCGCGGCAAAATGCCGCGCGGGCGACCTGGGAGAACGACGTGCCGCAAGACGCGATTCCGAACGACTTGCCGGACGACCCGACCGCGCCCGTGCTGCGGACGGTGCCGGCCGACGCGCTGCACCGCGAGCTTGGCGCGCGCATGGTGGCTTTTGCCGGCTATTCGATGCCGCTGCAGTACGCGCGCGGGATCGTCGCCGAGCATACGCAGACACGAAACCAGGCGTCGCTGTTCGACGTGTCGCACATGGGGCAGGCGTGGCTGCGCGGCGCGCTCGCGGCCGAGGCGCTGGAGCGTCTGGTGCCCGGCGACATCGTGGGCCTGCGCGAGGGGCGACAGCGCTACACGCTGCTGCTGAACGAGGCGGGCGGCATCCTGGACGACCTGATGGTCGCCCGACGCGCGCATGACGCGCTGTTCGTGGTCGTCAACGCCAGCCGCAAGGAGAACGACGCGAGCGTGATCGCCGCCTCGCTGCCCGACAGCGTGCGGCTGGAGGTGATCGAGGATCGCGCGCTGCTGGCGCTGCAAGGGCCGGCGGCGGCGAGCGTCCTCGCGCGACTCGCGCCGGATGCCGACAAGCTGCCGTTCATGGGTGTGGCCACAGTGACGATCGACGGGTCGGCGTGCGATGTATCCCGCTCCGGCTACACGGGCGAGGACGGGTTCGAGATCTCGGTGCCCGGCGACGCGGCCGAGCGCGTCGCCGGCGTTCTGCTGGCGCAGCCCGAGGTGGCACCGGCCGGCCTGGGCGCGCGCGACAGTCTGCGGCTCGAGGCGGGGCTGTGCCTGTACGGCCAGGACATCGACGAGCTCACCACGCCGGTCGAGGCGGGGCTGACCTGGACCATCGGCAAGCGGCGGAAGATGAGCTGGGACTTCCCCGGCGCGCTCGCCATCCGCGACCAGCTCGACAATGGGCCGCACCGGACGCGGGTCGGAATCCGGCCCGATGGGCGCGCGCCCGCCCGCGCGGGTGCGCTGATCGTGGCCAGCGACGGCACCGGCGCGGGCACCGTGACGTCGGGCCTGTTCTCGCCCACGCTGAGTGCGCCGATCGCCATGGGCTACGTGCGGCGGGATCTCGCCGCTGACGGCACGCCGCTTGCGCTGATGGTGCGCGACAAGCCGCTGCCCGCCCGCGTGGCACCGCTTCCGTTTGTCCCCCACCGATACAGGAGCTGAGGGTTCCGCATGACAACGCGCTACACCAAGGACCACGAGTGGGTGCGCCTCGAAGGCTATGTCGCGACGGTCGGCATCACCGAGCACGCGCAGGAGGCGCTCGGCGACATCGTGTTCATCGAGCTGCC
>DATEQV010000555.1:0-5634 GCA_035272265.1 Acidisphaera sp.
ACATGCAGCAACACCGCGCCGTCGGGCCGCGTGAGGATCGCGTGGCGCTGCCAGATCTTGTCGAACAGCGACGCGCTCATTCGGCGGCGGCCTTCTCCGCCGCGCGGAACTTGGTGCGATACGCGTCCCACTCGGCCGCACCCACGCGGGCGAAGGCGTCGCGCACCGTCAGGCCCCCGACCTCCGGATGCCGCCGCGTCTTCTTCAGCTCGGCGAGCGCCGCATCGCCCGCGGCGATCACCGTCTTGAACATCAGGCCGGGCACGATGACGATCCGATATCCCATCGCCTCGGCGTCATCCAGCGGCACGTCCGGGCTCTTGCCCGCCTTCACCAGGTTGTACAGGCACGGGCCGTTCACGTGCTTCGGCACCGCCGCGACTTCCTCGATCGTCTGCGGCGCCTCGAGGAACGCGATGTCCGCCCCGGCCGCCAGCGCCGCGTTGCAGCGCGCGACCGCCTCGTCGAACCCGGCCACCGCGCGGCTGTCGGTGCGGGCGATGACGACGAAATCCGGATCGACGCGAGCAGCAACCGCCGCACGGATCTTCGCCAGCCAGTCTTCGCGGAGCACGATCTGCTTGTCATCGAGATGGCCGCACTTCTTCGGGCTGACCTGGTCCTCGATATGGATGCCGGCCGTGCCGGCGCGGGCATGATCCTGCACCAGGCGCACCACGTTCAGCTCGTTGCCGTAGCCGGTATCGGCATCGGCGATCACCGGCGCGTCCGCCGCGCGCACCAGCCGCGCCGCGTTGTCCACCATCTCGGTCGCCGTCACCAGGCCGTAATCGGGAAACCCCAGCGTCGCGGCGGTGCCCGCGCCGGTCATGTAGACGACGGGAAATCCCGCCTGCACCACCAGCCGCGCGGTGATCGCGTCGTACGCCCCGGGCGCGGTCAGCATACGGTGCTCGCGAAGCAGGTTGCGCAGGTGCGCGGCGTGGCTGGCAGACATGGCGTTCTCCCTCTCGTGGCAGGCTACCGGCGGCGGTCCAAGGCGAGCAAGCCGGCATTCATCGCGACCGCCGCGGCCACCACGATCACGGTGACGGACGTGGTCAACGCCACGTCGTGCGAGTTGATGCCGTTGATGATCAGGAACCCCAGCCCGCGCTACGAGGCGAACATCTCGCCGATCAGCACGCCGAGGAAGGTCAGCGCGAAGCCGATGCGCAGGCCGCTGGCGATCTCCGGCCACACGGCCGGCGCCATCACGTGCAGCGCGGTGGCGCGCGGCGACAGCTGCATGGCCCGCGCGCTGCGCAGCAGCACGGGCGGCAGGTTGCGGATTCCCGCGAGCGTGAAGAGCGTCACCGGGATGATGCCGTGGATGACGCCAAACGCGACCTTGGCCGACATGCCCAGGCCGAACAGCAGCAGCATCACCGGATACAACGTGACCTTCGGGATCGTGTACAGCGAGGTCAGCAACGGCTCCGCCACCTCGCCCGCAAACCGCCGAACGCCGAGCAACAGGCCGAGCGCGACGCCCCCCACGCCGGAGATCACCAGCGCAAGGGCGAACGCCTTGAGCGTGGCCTGCGCATGGCCCCAGAAGTCGGCAGAGCCGAGCAGATCGACGGCATACGCGAGCGTGCGCGCGGGCGGCGTGATCGCGGAGTCGCCTGCTTCCGACCACGCCGCATACCAGACCAGCCAGATCACTCCGAGCATGAGGCCGGTATTGCGAGTTCGCCGCAGCGCCAGCATCACCGTCCCGCGCTCACAGCCCGCGCCGACGCAGCATGCGCCCCTCCCACCACGACAGCCCACCGTTCACGCCGGCCGCGACCAGCAGCACGAACAGCATCAGCGCGTACATCTTGCGGGTCTCGAAATTCTCGTAGGCGGAGGAGATGCTGTAGCCGAGCCCGCCCCCGGCCAGGATGAACCCCCCCCGCGATCACGCTGATGAACGCGTACGCGAAGGCGAGCTTCAGGCCGGTGAACAGGCTTGGCGAAATCGCCGGCAGCGTCACCAGCCGGAAGCTCGCAACCGGCGACAGCCGATGCACCCGCGCCACGCGCAGCAGCACCCGCGGCACGCGGTCCAGCCCGGCGATGGTGCCGATCATCATCGCAGGCGTGCCGGCGATCGCCCCGATGACGATCAACGGAGCCGCGGTCAGGCCGAGCAATGCGACAAGCAGCGGGTAGAACACGAAGCTCGGCACCGAATACCAGCTCGCGAGCACCGGCTGGATCGCCGCCCGCAACCCCGGCCGCGCGTGCACGACCGCGCCGCACGCCAGCCCCAGCACGACGGACACCGCAAACCCCCCGCCGACCTCGGTCGCGGTACGCGCGGCGTCGCCCGCCAGCGTGCCGGCTGTCAGCAGCTTCCACAGCTCCGCGACCATCGCCGAGGGTGCGACCAGCGTTGTCGGTCTGACGAGCCCAAGCCGGCAGATCGCCTCCAGCGCGCCAAAGAAGATCGCCACGACCAACACGCGCAGGATGGCGGCGCGGGCGCGGCGGCTCACCGGCCGAGCGCCTTCATCGATTCCGGGCGCAGCGACGACCACAGCCGCGCGGTGACCGTGCCGAACTCGGGCGCGGCGACGATGCGCGAGTCGCGCTCGCGCCCCCACCCGGTCTCGACCATGTCGATGAACCGCCCCGGCCGCGCGGACATGACGCCCACGCGGTCCGACAGCATCGCCGCCTCGTCCAGCGCATGCGTGATCAATACGATCGTGGCTCCGGTATCGCGCCACAGGCGCAACAGCTCGTCGCCCATCAGGAGGCGCGTTTGCTGATCCAGTGCCCCGAATGGCTCGTCCAGCAGGATCAGGTGCGGCTGCATCACCAGCGTGCGCGCGATGCACACGCGCTGGCGCATCCCACCCGACAGCTGCGCCGGATAGGCCCCCGCGAAGTCGCGCAGCCCCATGAACCCCAGCGCGTAGTCCACGCGGCGCCGGGTCTCGCCCGCGTCGACGCCCACTCGGCGCAGTCCGAACGCGACGTTGTCGGCCACCGTCAGCCACGGGAACGACGCGTCTTCCTGGAACACCACCCCGATCCCGTCGGGCACGGTGCCGCTGACGATCCTTCCCTCGAACTCCACGGTCCCTGCGGTCGGCGCGGACAACCCGGCCAGCGCGTCCAGCAGCGTCGACTTGCCGCACCCCGAGGGCCCGACCACCGAGAAGAACTCGCCGCGATTTATCGCCAGATCCACCGGCCCGAGCGCGTGCGTCGTCCGCGCGCCCTGATAGATCCGCGTGACACAAGTCAGCCTCGCATGTGGCGTGCATGACTGCGCGCCTGCCGCCTCCGAACGAAGGTCGCGAAGCCCCGTCACTGCCTGAGGTCGGGCGGCAGGAACGACGTGTCCACCAGCTTCGACCAGTCGGGCTTGCCGGACATCTCGCCGACGATCGCCAGCCCCTCGACCATGCGGTCCATGCCGTCGTAGTCGAGCCGCCCCGCCGACCAGTAGTTCACCGCGACCAGCTTCTTGAACACCGCGCGGTACAGGTCGTTGCGGTTGCTCGAATACGCCTTCGCCGTGATGTCGGCGGCCTCGTCCGGATGCGCCATGATGTAGGCGACGCCCTCCGCGCGCGCGGCGAGAAAGCCGCTCAGCTCGCGGGCGTTGGTCTTCGCGTAGTCCTCCGTCGTGACGGTCACCGTCTGCATCATGTTGGCCGGCAGCACGTCCTTCGCCCAGAACACCAGCTGCAGCTGGGCCTCGTTCTCGCTCCACACCGGCTCGCCGCACATCCCGGTGTCGATCGCCCCGTTCAGCACGGCGGTGACGTTCGCGCCGATGCCGCCGACGGGCACGAGCTTGACCGTCGACGCGTCGATCCCGTGCGCCTTCATCGCCATCAGGATCAGCATGTTGGTCACCGAGCCGGGCGAGGTGAAGCCGACCGTGTGGTGCTCGATGTCCTTCAGCGCGTGCAGCGGCGAGCCCTTCTTGGCCATCCACAGGATGTCGCCGATCGAATCGACGCCGCCGCCGATGATCTTCAGCGGCAGGCCGTGATCGGCGGCCTGCACCACCGCGGACAGCGCGATCTCGCCGAACGGCACTTCGCTCGCCAGCATGTTGCGCACCGACGTGCCGCCGCCCTGGGACGTCAGTACGCCGGTGACCTCGACGCCGTGTGCGTGGAAGAAGCCCTTGGCCATCGCGACCGCATAGGGCGCGCCGTAGAAAGCCGCGCCCCAGTGCGTCACGGTGATGGTCTGCGCGCGCGCCACGCCGGATATCGCACATGCGAACGCAAGCGCGACAGCCAGGAGCCGGCTCCAAAGGACCATGCGCGTTCCCCCTTATGCTCTTATAAGCTTGTCCCCAAGCAGAGCCTGTCCGGCCGTGCGGCGCAAGTTGGCACCTGTTCCGGCCAGGCGTCCGAGTCATCGACAACCACGGGTTTTCGGCACATGGACTACCGCAAGACGTTCGCCGTCGCTCCCGGCTCCGCCGTCAAACTGGACAGCATCGACCCGTCGTACAAGGGCGAGCACGACGCGCACGACAAAGCCAAGCCGGAGATACAGGAGGCTGTCGAGCGGATGGACCGGCTGCAGTACCTGCTGTACGCTGACGCCAGCCGATCGCTGCTGATCGTGCTGCAGGCGCTCGACGCCGGCGGCAAGGACGGCACCGTCCGGCACCTGTTCACCGGCATGAACCCGCAGGGCACGCGGGTCGCCGCGTTCAAGGAGCCGACGCCCGCCGAACTTGCCCACGACTTCCTGTGGCGCGCGCACCAGCGCGCACCGGCCCGTGGCGAGGTCGTGATCTTCAACCGCTCGCAGTACGAGGACGTGCTCGTCGTGCGCGTGCACAACCTCGTGCCGCGCGAGACGTGGTCGAGGCGCTACGAGCTGATCAACGGCTTCGAGAAGATGCTGTCCGACAACGGCACGTGCATCCTGAAATTCTACCTCCACATCAGCCCCGAAGAGCAGCTCGAACGATTCGAAAAGCGTCTCGACGACCCGATGCGGCGCTGGAAGATCAGCGAGAGCGACTATACCGAGCGCAAGTTCTGGCCGGACTACATCGCGGCGTACGAGGACGCGCTCCGCCTGACCAGCACCGAGTGGGCGCCCTGGTATGTGATCCCGTCGAACCGCAAGTGGTTCCGCAATCTGGCGATCTCGCAGATCGTCGCCGACACGATGGACGACATGGGCCTGAAGCTGCCGGCGCCGCATGTCGATCTCGACGACATCCGCCGGAAGTACCACGCGGCCAAGCGCGAGCCGACGCAATAAGCCTGAAGCCGCGACGCAACTGCCGGGGCTTTGCACGGGATCGCGGTCACAGCCACCGATCCGCCGCCGCCGGTGCAACCCACGCCATCCGGCCGCGCACGATCGTCGCGACGACGGAACCGTCTCCGTCGACCAACGTCACGTCCGCGCGCAGGCCGGGCGCGAGCCGGCCGCGATCGGCCAAGCCCGCCGCCTCCGCCGCAGCGTCCGCGATCAGCGACCACGCGCCGGCGAGCCCGAGCTTGCCGCGCGACAATGTCATCGCCGCCGGCGCCATCGCCGGATGGTAGTAGTCGCTGCACAGCACCGTGCAGATGCCGGCCTCGGCCAGCCGAGCCGCACTCGCCCAGCCCAGGTGGCTGCGCCCGCGCAGCACGTTCGGGCACCCCATGA
>DATEQV010000556.1:0-3297 GCA_035272265.1 Acidisphaera sp.
GCCGTGCCGTTCACCAACAACCAGGCCGAACGCGATGGTCGGATGATGAAGCTGCGGCAGAAGATCTCCGGCGGCTTTCGCTCCGAGGACGGAGCGGCTGATTTCGGGGTCATCCGGTCGTTGCTCTCGACCGCCAAAAAACAAGGCTGGGATATGCTGGGAACACTCACCGCCAACCCACTCAGCCTGATCGTGGACCTGCGCGTCGGCTGATCTGGCCTGCGAAACCTGGGCAGTTACAAGGAAACAGAAAATGTCGGACGCCCGCGACAGCGCATCCGCGCTCCCACCGCTCTGCTACATCCGTCACCTTGAGACAGACGAGACTGTCATCATCATCCGCGGCGAACCGGGCTGGCGTCCGGCACACACCAACTGCTCGCCGGACTGTCTGAACGCCAAACTCGCACATCCGCCAACACCGGAACAGAAACGCGCCATGAAGCACGGCTCGCGGATCGGCTGGGACACACCCGGCGCGAACCCCGCAGTGTGGCGGCGTGCCGCGGCGGCGGGCGCGCGGTGAACAACGACCTGCATTCCTGCTTGGCCTCCCCGCACTGCGGCCGAGCGCCCTTCGGAGACGGGCCACTGCGCTGCGGGCGCGAATGAAAGACGGAAGGATTGCCCGCACCGCGTCAGGCGTCGTCCCCGTGTCCCGGATACGTGCGGTCTAAACCGGGTTCCGGCCCGCTTCCGCAACCCCGCTTTGCTGCGCAAAGCGCCTGCGGCTCGCGACGCTGCCGTGTCGCTGCGCTCCCGCACCAAGCCGCGCCGCTCGGGGGCGGGCGGTCCAGCCCTCGGTTTCCTTTGCCCGCATCCGAGAGAACGACACCCGGCACGGTGCCGGGCAGCACTCTCAGGAACGAACAGCAGGAGTGGACCATGTCCGGTTATCTGAACCGCGCGAGCATCATCGGCAATCTGGGCGTTGATCCCGAAGCCCGCACCGCGCTGAACGGCCAGCGCATCGTCAGCTTCAGTGTCGCCACCACCGAGACGTGGAAGGACGCGCAGTCCGGCGAGAAGCGTGAGCGCACCGAATGGCACCGCGTCGTCATTTTCAACGAGGGCCTCGGCAAGATTGCCGAGAAGTACCTGACCAAGGGTGCCAAGGTCTTCGTCGAGGGCAAGCTCTCCACCCGCAAGTGGCAGGACCAGCAGGGCAACGATCGCTACACGACGCAGATCGAGCTCTCGCCCTACACCGGCACGCTGACCTTCCTCGACAGCCGCAAGAACGGCGGCTCTGGCGACGGAGGCAGCCGCGACAACGGCGACACGCCGCCTTCGGGTGACGATCTCGGCGAGATCCCGTTCTGAGCGGCCGCCAGCCGCGTCTGCCGGCTTCGGGTCCGGCAGACACCTGAGCCGCTCCGGCGGTTCACGGATCACCGAAACAATCCAGCGGCGCCGCTCCCAGGAGCGGCGCCTTCGTTTTGCAAGGACATCTCCGCCATGCGCCTCCATCCGTCCGTCACGCTCGATCGCGTCGCCGAGGCCGTCGAACGCCACCACACGACACTCGACAGTCGCTGGGTTCTGCGTCCGCTGCGGCGCGGAGGCCGAAGGCGTCGAACCCGACGCTCGCAGCTACGAGTGCGAGGCGTGCAGCGAGAACGGCGTCTTCGGCGCCGAAGAGCTCCTGATCATGATGGTTTGACAGTGATGCAAACGCAGGAAGCGGCGAGGCAATGCCTCGCCAGCAACACAGCCTGGCGGCGCGAAGCCGCCGCGCTGCGTGATCATGCGGCGCTGTCGCACCTCAGCCCGGACCCTCGTCAAGCACTACTGCGGGAAGCTGAGGCAGCCGATCGGCAAGCCGACTGGTGGCTCACGGGCGCCATTGAGGCGTCCTGATCGCCGTTCGCAAGCGATCCCCACACCATCGATGCCGAGAGGAGCCTGGATATGCCAGCGATCGTTTACGTACTCATGGAAGCCAGCGGCCGGTCCGGTTTCGTGATCGGCGTGTTCACCGACCGCGGCATGGCGATCGATGCGGCCCGCTCCTGGGCGATCCATCGCGCGCGGCGCTGCCGCGAGACGGACCTGAAGACTTTCGGCGCGTCGGACGCGGGCACCTACGAGGTCGTCGTCGACGAGTGCGACGCTCGCACGCGCGTCTCTGTCCTCCATTGCCCGAGCGGCGAACGCGACGACTCCGCCTGGCATGTGTCGCCGTTCGAGGTCGTCGGACCACCGAGCCGCGCCGAGGCCGAGCAATCCGACGTGTTCCCGCTACCGCCCCAGGAAAGCGCGACATGCGCCCGGCGCCAGCAGCCGGAGCAGGTCAGCCCGCGGCAGCGTGCGCCTCGATCAGCCAGTCCGTCTCGGCCCGAACGTCGAAGGGCGTCCACGGCTGGCCTGAGCGCGCAAGATCGACCCCGCGCACGATACCTTCCGCTTCCTCGGCCCGCGCGTGCGCGGTGAGAAGCAACAGCCCCATCTGCTCGGTCGACGCCTCGACGCGTTCGCGGAGAGGCGCAATCCAGTAGCGGCCCTCGGTCTGTGCGCGGACCAGCGTCAGCCGTGCATCGGCTAATTGCAGCGAAGCGTCGTGCACGGCACGGCATGCCGAGATCGCCCTGGCTAGCGCTTCCTCCCGGCAGCCCGCGAGCATCGCGGCGCGCTCCGGCCCCGCCGGCGGTACCTGGTTGAGGATCCACTCCGCCATCTCCGCGTCAGCCTCATCGCGCAGGCGCGGATCCGGCGCCTCCGCACCGAGGGTGTCCGCCATAGCCAGCACCTCGCGCACGTCCGGTGCTATCTCGCGCAGCAGCTCCAGCGTCGGCCGCGCACGACGCTCGACCGGGAACCGCACCACGTTCGTCATGCCAGCGACTCGGCGCGCATGGCCGCCTCCTGAACTCGTGCACATCATAGCACGAGTCGACCCCCCGACGCATCGATGATGTTGCACGGCGACCCGTAAGCGGACGCAGTCGCCAACGACGATCCGCGTGCGGCGCGAACGCAGCTGCATTTGTACGCGAGCCGACGGCAACGACATCGCGAGGGCCGGTCGTGGTAGCGGAGCAGCGATCTCTCGATCGTATCGGTAGGAACAATCCGCTGGCGGCAGGCAGGGGTGCAGCCGGGGCCGTGCGCAGCCATGAAGGCCCTCTCGCTCGCCGGAACAGCGCTCGGACCACGGTGCGGGCGTCTCCCCCTCGGTCTGATGCGCCTTCTAGGCCGGGCGGCGGCCGTCGAGGAAAGGGCGGGTCCTCGCCATGCTCGCCGTGCTCGGCCGCACGCGTCCTGCGCGCGACTGCGCGTGGCTGCGGTCCCGTGCCG
>DATEQV010000557.1:0-16559 GCA_035272265.1 Acidisphaera sp.
TGCCGCCGACCTCCTCCAGCACGCCGGAATGCTCGAACTCCGCCTTCAGCGTCACCGCGTCGGCGAGCTGGCCGGCTTCGACGCGGCGCTGGATGGCCTGGAAGATGCGGCCGTGGATCGGGTCGGCGAAGTGCTCGGGCACCAGGAATTCCGAGACCCGCTCGAAGGCCTTGTTGTTGGCGAGCAGCGCGCCGAGCAGCGCCTGTTCGGCTTGCAGGTTGGATGGCGGCAGACGTTGCGAGAGGCCGAGCAGCGGGGACGCGAACGTGTTCATCGGACGCAGCCTAGACCCGCCGCCCGAGTCCGTGCAGGGGCGCGAGCCTGTGGATCGCTGTGGATAGCGGGAGCGCGCGCGTCAGCAGGCGCTCGGCGGCCGGTCGCTCGCGCCGAACCGCAACAGGCACTCGCCGAAATAGCCGGTGAAGGAGACCGCGAGTCCCGAATCGGCGCCGGGAAATCCGTCCGGCTGCATCAGCAGCAGGTCGCCAAGTGTGGGTTTCGCGTCCAGCGCCGCACGTCGCACGGCGTCCGAATCGCCGGGACTGCCGTCGAACAGGATCACAGCAACGCGGGTGCGCGGCGCGGCGGGGATCGGCCGCACGACTCCCGGCGACAGCGCGATCACCGCATCGGCGGCCGGGCTGGCGGCGAGTGCGGCGGTGGCGCTGTCCGCGTAGCCGCCCAGCACGACACGGGTGAAGCCGGCATCGCGCAGGGCCGCGAGACGGTCCGTGGACGTCGCCAGCACGACGTCGAATCCGGCGTTGTTGTACAGCCGCGCGAACGGCGGCGGCGGCAGGTTGCCGAGCCAGATGAAAACGCCCGAGGCCGGCGGCGCGTGCCACAAGTAATCCGAATCGGGGCGCAGCGTCGGATCGCCGACGGTGTCGGGCGGCAGCTTCGCGGTCCAGGCGAGGCCCGGCCACACCACGTCGAGGCCGACCGCATACAGCTTGCAGTCCCTGCCTCCGGCGGCGCGGCAATAGAACAGCGCGCGCTGCCGCGTGGCGCGCTCGCTGCCCCTGACCCGGGCGGCGAACGCATGATGCCCGTCCGAGGAGACGGCAAAGGCGCACGGCAGGTCGACATCGAGGAAACGCAGATAGTCGTGCCGGTCGCCCGCGCTCAGATACGGCACGACGCTTGGGTCCAGGATCGGGTCCTTCTCGTCCGCGGCAAGCGCAGACGCGGCGCCCAGCATCGCGGCGATTACGCTGGCGACAAGAGCAAGACGGCGCATTCGCGTCACCTGTTCCTGGGTCGTGAGGTGAGGTCGATGTAGGGGCGCCGGCGGCCGGCGCTACGTTCCGACCAAGCCTCGCGCGTACTCCTCGGCGTCGAAGGCACGCAGGTCGTTCGCCTGCTCGCCGACGCCGACGGCGTGAACCGGCAGCCCGAACGCCTCGGCGAGTGCCACCACGATGCCGCCGCGCGCGCTGCCATCGAGCTTGGTGACGATCAGGCCGGTGATGTCGACCATCTCCTTGAACACGCGGACCTGCTGGATCGCGTTCTGCCCGGTGGTCGCGTCGAGCACCAGCAACGTCGCGTGCGGCGCGGTTTCGTCCTGCTTGCGGATGACGCGGACGATCTTGCGCAGCTCCTCCATCAGCGCGGCCTTGTTGTGCAGCCGGCCGGCGGTGTCGATCAGCAGCACGTCGGCCCGCTCCGCCGCCGCGCGCGTCAGTGCGTCGTAGGCGAGGCCGGCGGGGTCGGTGTTGGGCGGGCCGCTGACGACGGGCGTGTTGGTGCGCTGGCCCCAGACCTGCAGCTGCTCGACGGCGGCGGCGCGGAACGTGTCGCCGGCGACCAGCACGCAGCGCAGCCCCTGCTCGGCGTATTGCAGCGCGAGCTTGCCGATCGTGGTGGTCTTGCCGGTGCCGTTGACGCCGACGACCAGGATCACGAACGGCTTTCGCCCGACGTCGATCATCAGCGGCATCGCCACCGGTTCGAGGATCTTCGCGATCTCGGCGGCGAGCGCCTCGCGGACCTCCTCGTCGGTGACTTCCTTGCCGAAGCGGGTGCGGCGGAAGCTGTCGATGACCCGTGCGGCGACCTCGGTGCCGAGGTCGGCGGCGATCAGCGCGTCCTCCAGCTCCTCCAGCGCCTCGTCGTCGAGCTTGCGCTTGTTGAAGACGCCGGTGATGCCGCCGGACAGCTTCGCGGTGCTGCGCGAGAGACCGTGCTGGAGCTTGCCGACAAACCCGCCGAGCGCCATCAGGCCGGCTCGGCGAGGATGTGGTCGTCGTTCGCGGCGATCGCGCGGACGGCGACGAGCTGGCCGGGGAGTGCCGCGTGCGTCAGGCGCACGGGCGCGAAGTGCTCGGAATGACCGGTCGCGTCGGTTTCCGTCAGCAGCGCCAGCGTGCGGCCGACCTGTGCGGCGTAGAACGCGGCGGCGGCGCGGGCGCCGGCCGCGCGCAGACGAGCAGCGCGTTCGCGCCGCAGCGGGACGGGCACAGCGGGCATCCGCGAGGCCGGCGTGCCGGGGCGCTCGCTGTACGGGAAGACGTGCAGGAAGCTCAGGCCGGCCTCGTCGATCAGGCGCAGCGTGTCGTCGAACTGCGCGTCGGTTTCGGTCGGGAAGCCGGCGATCAGGTCGGCGCCCAAGGCGATGTCCGGACGCAGCGCGCGGGCGCGCGCGGCGATGCGCAGGACGTCGGCGCGCAGGTGGCGGCGGCGCATGCGCTTGAGGACCAGGTCGGCGCCCGCCTGCACCGACAGGTGCAGATGCGGCATCAGCCTCGTGTCCTGTTCGATCAGCCGCCAGACGTCGTCGTCGATGGCGGCGGGGTCGATCGAAGACAGCCGGACTCGCGGAAGCTCCGGCACGGCGGCCAGCAGGCGGCGCACCATCTGGCCGAGCGTGGGATTGCCCGGCAGGCCGGCGCCGTAGCTGGCGATGTCCACGCCCGTCAGCACCACCTCGCGATACCCGGCCTGCACCAGCGCGCGCACCTGATCGACGATGGCGCCGATCGGCACCGAGCGGTTGGGCCCGCGGCCGAACGGGATGACGCAGAAGGTGCAGCGATGGTCGCACCCCTGCTGCACCTGCACGAAGGCACGCGCGCGCCCGCCGAACTCGGTGACGAGATGCGCCGCCGTCTCCCGCGCCGCCATGATGTCGGCAACGGCGGACGGCGCGTCGTGCGTCCAGCTTTCGGCGCGCAGCTTCTCGGCGTTGCCGAGGACGCGCGACACGCCGGGGAGTGCGGACCAGCGCTGCGGGTCGATCTGTGCGGCGCAGCCGGTGACGACGATGCGGGCGGCGGGGCGCTCGCGGTGCAGGCGGCGGATCGCCTGACGGGCCTGACGCTCCGCCTCGGCGGTGACGGCGCAGGTGTTGACGACGACGGTGTCGTCGAGGCCGGCGGCGTGGGCGCGGATCACCTCGCTCTCGTATGAGTTCAGCCGGCAGCCGAAGGTGACGACCTCGGTCATGGGAGTTCGCCGGTGAAGCTGACCGCGACCGGGCCGGTCATCAGCACGTGGCCGTCGTCGCGCCAGACGATCTCCAGTTCGCCGCCGTCCAGCAGCATCGTGGCGGAGCGGCCGGCCAGCCCGCGGCGGTGCGCGTTCACCAGCGCCGCGCAGGCGCCGGAGCCGCAGGCAAGCGTCAGCCCGGCGCCGCGCTCCCACACCCGCAGCCGGATGCGGTCGGGCGCCAGCACCTGGGCGAAGCCGATGTTGGCGCGGGCGGGGAACAGCCCGTCGTGCTCCAGCGCCGGGCCGATCGCCGGGATGTCGATCGCCGCGACGTCGGCGACGAAGAACGTCGCGTGCGGGTTGCCCATGCTGCACGCGGCCGGGTTGGCGACCGGACCCAGACGGAGCGGCAGATGCAGCGTGTCGGCTTCGCGCGACAGCTTGAGCTCGTCCCAGCCCAGCCTTGGCGCGCCCATGTCCACCTGCACGCGCCCGTCGGCCAGCACCTCCGCGGCCAGCGGACCGCCCGGGCTGCCGATCGCGACCGGCCCCGGGCGTCCGCCGGTGAGCAGGTGGGCCACGCAGCGGGTGGCATTGCCGCAGGCCTCGGCCGCCGAGCCGTCGGGGTTGAAGATGCGGATGGCCGGGCCGGGCTCGATGACGATCACCTGGTCGCAGCCCACGCCCCGATGCCGGTCGGCAATGGCGGCCGCGCGTGCCGGGTCCAGCGCCAGCTTCCGGGCGCGGGCATCCAGCACGACGAAGTCGTTTCCGCACCCCTCCATCTTGACGAAAGCTGTGGACATCAGGCGTTATTCAACCTATGGTTGCGCTCGGCAGGAGGAAATGACATGAAGGGGCATTTCCAGGCGTATCTAGAGGCAAAAGGCTTTCCGCCAAAGGCGGTCGCCGAACGTGTGCGCGCAGCCATGCGGGTGGAGCGCCATTACGGCGACCTCGACCGCCACTACGCGGACGACCGGCTGGCCGGCCTGGTCGCGGCGCTGACCTACACCGAGGAGGACGAGCGCCTCGGCCGGCCCAACCCGTCGCGCCTGACGCTGTGCGGAAATGTGCGCGACGCACTGACCGGCTGCCGCACTGCCATCGAGCTCTACGCGTTCTTTTGCTGCGACGTCGAGGAGCCGGCGCCGGAACCGGTCGCCCGCAAGCCGTTCGCAATGCCGGTCCGGGGGTTCTGGGCGCCCCCGGCCGCGGACGCACCCTTGCCTGCGAGCGCCTGACCGGCTAACAGCGCGCCCCTGTCTGCGCGCCGGGCCTGGAAGGGCATGCCCGGCCGCGACCGCTTGCGCACCGCCCCGGTGGGGCGAGCAAGCCCAACTGCAGGAGCGACAAATGCCCAAATGCAAGACCAAGTCGTCGGTCAAGAAGCGGTTCAAGATCACCGCGACCGGCAAAGTGCTCGCCGGCCCCGGCAAGAAGCGCCACAACCTGTATGCCCGCACCCAGAAGGCCAAGCGGACCAATCGCGGCAGCCAGACGCTGACCCATGCTGACGGGCTGACCGTCAAGCAGTGGGCGCCGTACGGGCTGGTCTGAGGGAGGGCGGGCCATGGCACGCGTCAAGCGCGGCGTCACCACGCACGCGCGGCACAAGAAGGTCCTCAAGGCGAGCAAGGGCTTCGTCGGCCGCAGTTCGACCAACTACCGCATCGCGCTGGAGCGGCTGGAGAAGTCGCTGCAGTACGCCTATCGCGACCGGCGCAACCGCAAGCGCGACTTCCGCGGCCTGTGGATCCAGCGGATCAACGCGGCGGTGCGCGAGCACGGCCTGACGTACAGCCGATTTATCGACGGGCTGAAGAAGGCCGGCATCGAGATGGACCGCAAGGTGCTCGCGGCCATCGCGTACGACGACGCGGCGAGCTTCGCCGAGATCGTCCGCAAAGTGCAGGCCGCGTTGGAGCAGGCCCCGGCGGCAGCGGCGGAGTAGCCGCCGCACCCTCATCGTCATGGCCCGCGCAGGCGGGCCATCCACGCCTTTCGCGCGGCCGGCAAAGGCGTGGATGCCGTGCCTTCGCACGGCATGACGGCAGCGGCCCGGAACCGCGATGACCGACGATCTGCTCGCATTGAAGACCGACACCGAAGCGGCGCTGGACGCCGCCGGTGACCTGCGCGCGCTGGATGCGATCCGCGTCGGCGTCCTCGGCAAGTCCGGCACGTTGACGAACCTTCTGAAGGAACTCGGGAAGACGCCCGCCGAGCAGCGGCGCGAACGCGGCGCCGCGCTGAACGCGCTGAAGTCGGAGATCGCCGAACGCATCGAGGCGCGGCGTGCGGTGCTGGAGACGGCGGAACTGGACGCGAAGCTCGCCTCCGAGCGTCTGGACGTCACGCTGCCGCCACGGCCGGAACCCGCCGGCACCATCCACCCGATCAGCCGCACGATGGACGAGATGGCGGCGATCTTCGGCGCGATGGGGTTCGAGATCGCCGAAGGTCCCGACGTCGAGAGCGACTGGTACAACTTCGGCGCGCTGAACATCCCCGCGCACCATCCGGCGCGGGCGGATCACGACACGTTCTACGTGCCCGGCACCGACGGCGGGCCGCCGCGCGTCCTGCGGACGCATACGTCTCCTGTGCAGGCGCGCGTCATGCTGACGCGCACACCGCCGTATCGCGTCATCGTGCCCGGCCGCACCTACCGCGCCGACCACGACGCGACGCACAGCCCGATGTTCCACCAGTGCGAAGGGCTGGTGATCGACCGCGACATCACGCTCGGCCACCTCAAGGGCTGCCTGATCGACTTCCTGCGCGCCTATTTCGGGATCGGCACGCTGCCGGTGCGCTTCCGCTCCAGCTACTTCCCGTTCACCGAGCCCAGCATGGAGGTCGATATCGGCTGGGACCGGCGCAGCGGCGAACTCGGCCGCGGCGACGACTGGCTGGAGATCCTCGGCAGCGGCATGGTGCATGCGCGAGTTTTGGCGAACTGCGGAATAGACCCCCGCCACTGGCAGGGCTTCGCCTTCGGCATGGGCGTCGAGCGCGTGACGATGCTCAAGCAGGGCATTCCGGACCTTCGGCGGTTCTACGAGAGCGACCTGCGCTGGCTGCGTCGCTACGGGTTCTCGCCGCTGTCGGCGGTGGCGCTGCACGAAGGGCTGAACCCGTGAAATTCACCCTGTCCTGGCTGCGCGAGCATCTGGACACCGACGCGCCGCTGGAGCGCATCGCCGCGACACTGTCGGCGATCGGGCTCGAGGTGGAGTCGATCGAGAACCGCGGCGCCGTACTGGCGTCGTTCCGAATCGCCCGGGTGATCGAAGCGCTGCCGCACCCCAACGCCGACCGTCTGCGCGTCTGCCGCGTGGACACGGGCGACGGCGAGGTGAGCGTGGTGTGCGGCGCGCCGAATGCGCGCACCGGCATGAAGGGCGTGTTCGCCGCCCCCGGCAGCTTCATCCCCGGCACCGGCATCACGCTGAAGGTCGGCGAGATACGCGGTGTGCAAAGTGCGGGCATGCTGCTGTCGGCGCGCGAGATGGGGCTGGGCGACGACCACACCGGCATCGTCGACCTGCCGGACGATGCGCCCGTGGGCTCGAGCTACGCGGCCTGGGCGGGGCTGGACGATCCGCTGATCGACATCAGCGTCACGCCGAACCGCGGCGACGCGCTCAGTGTGCGTGGGGTTGCGCGCGACATCGCGGCGGCCGGTCTCGGCACGCTGCGGCCGTGGTCCGCCCCGCACGTGCCCGCTGCTTTCCACGGCGGGCCGCGCTGGCGCGTGGAGTGGAGGGAGGCCTGCCCCTGGGTGCTCGGCCGCACCATCCGGGGCCTGCGCAACGGCCCGAGCCCCGCGTGGCTGCGCGACCGGCTGACGGCGATCGGCCTGCGCCCGATCAACGCGCTGGCCGATGTGACAAACTTCTTCACCGTCGATCTCGGCCGCCCGCTGCACGTCTTCGACGTGAACAAGCTGCACGGCGACGTGCTGACGATGCGCCCGGGCTGTGGCGAGACGTTCCTCGGCCTGCACGGCAAAGAGGTCACCGCGACCGCGGACGATTGCGTCATCGCCGATGCATCGGGCGCCGTCTCGCTGGCCGGCGTGGTCGGCGGCGAGGCCACCGGCTGCGACGAGAGCACCACCGCGACCTTCATCGAATGCGCGTTGTTCGACCCGGTGCGCGTGGCGCAGACCGGCCGGCGGCACCAGATCGCCAGCGACGCCCGCCAGCGCTTCGAGCGCGGCATCGACCCGGCGTTGCTGCCGGATGCCCTGGAAGCCGCGACGCGAGTCATCATCGACATCTGCGGGGGCGAGCCGGGCCCGGTTGTCGCCGACGGCGCCGAACCCGCGTGGCGCCGCGACGCCACGCTGCGGTTCCATCGGCTGCACGACTTCGGCGGCGCCGACATCGCACCCGACGAGGCCGTGGACCGCCTGGAGCGCCTGGGCTTCGTGGTGCGCTCGCGCGACGCCGAGCGCGTCACCGTCGCGGTGCCGTCCTGGCGCAACGACATCGCCGCCAACGTCGCGCTCGATCTGGCACCCGGGCTCGAACCCGCACGAGCAGAGGCGACGGCCGAGGGCTGCGTGGAGATCGAACCCGAGGCCGATCTGATCGAGGAGGTGCTCCGCCTGCGCGGGCTGGACGAGGTGCCGCCGGTATCGCTGCCGCAGGCAGAGCCGATCCCGCCGGCAACGCTGACGCAAGCCCAGGTCCGCCGCGCCACGGCACGGCGCACCCTTGCTGCGCGCGGCCTCGCCGAATGCGTGACGTTCAGCTTCGTGGCGCGCGCCGAGGCGGCGCTGTTCGGTGATACCCCCGAGAGCCTGCGCCTGCTGAACCCGATTGCGGCCGACCTCGACCAGCTCCGGCCGACGCCGCTCGCCTCGCTGGCGCTGGCCGCGCGCCGCAACGTCGCCTACGGCTTCCCCGATCTCGGCCTGTTCGAGGTCGGCCCCGGCTTCGCCGCGGACGCGCCGGAGGGCCAGCGCCTGATCGCCGCCGGCCTGCGCACGGGCTCGACGCCGCGCCACTGGGCAGCGCCGGCGCGTCCGGTCGACGCGATGGACGCCAAGGGCGACCTGTGGGCGGTGCTGACGACGCTCGGCGTGCTGTTGGAGGCGCTGAGCGTGACGACCGACGCACCCAGCCACTACCACCCCGGCCGATCCGGCCGGGTGAGGCAAGGCCCGAAGCTGACGCTGGCGACGTTCGGCGAGCTGCATCCGAGGGTGCTCGCGGCGCTGGACCTGCCCAGCCCGATGGTCGGTTTCGAGCTGGACCTCGATGCCATCGCCGAGCCGAAGCGCCGGCGCGGCGCCTTCGAGGCGCCGCCGTTCCAGCCGGTCCGCCGCGACTTCGCCTTCGTGCTGGACGCGACTGTCCCGGCCGAGGCCGTGGTGCGCGCCGCTCGCGGCGCCGTGCGCGACCTGATCGCCGGGGTGTCCGTGTTCGACCGCTACGAGGGCGGCACGCTGTCCGCGGGCAAGGTGTCGCTCGGCATCGAGGTCACGTTCCAGCCGAAGGAACGCACGCTGACCGAGGCCGAACTGGCCGACGCGTCCGACAAGGTCGTCGCCGCCGTCGCGAAGGCCACCGGCGCCACGCTGCGCTGACCCTCGTGCGGATAAAGCTGACAGCGCACTCCGCGAGCCTTATCTGCTGGGCGGCATGACCGACACCCCCACCGCGCGCATCCGTAACTTCGCCATCATCGCGCATATCGACCACGGCAAGTCGACGCTCGCCGACCGCCTGATTCAGGCGACGGGCGCGCTGACCGACCGCGAGATGACGAACCAGGTCCTCGACAGCATGGACCTGGAGCGGGAGCGCGGCATCACCATCAAGGCGCAGACCGTGCGGCTGTCGTACCCCGCCAAGGACGGGCATACCTACGAGCTGAACCTGATGGACACGCCCGGCCACGTGGACTTCGCCTACGAGGTCAGCCGCAGCCTCGCCGCCTGCGAGGGCTCGCTGCTGGTGGTTGACGCCAGCCAGGGTGTGGAGGCGCAGACGCTCGCCAACGTCTACCAGGCGATCGAGGCCAACCACGAGATCGTGCCGGTGCTCAACAAGATCGACCTGCCGGCGGCGGATATCCCGCGTACGAAGCAGCAGATCGAGGACGTGATCGGCCTCGATGCCTCCAACGCGGTCGAGATCAGCGCCAAGACCGGGCTGAACATCGAGGGCGTGCTGGAGGCGCTGGTCACGCGGCTGCCCGCGCCGAAAGGCAGCGGCACGGCGCCGCTGAAGGCGCTGCTGGTCGATAGCTGGTATGACCAGTATCTCGGCGTGGTCATCCTGGTGCGGGTCAAGGACGGCCGGCTCAAGCGCGGCCAGAAGATCCGCATGATGTCGACCGGTGCCGTGCACCAGGTCGAGCAGACCGGCGTGTTCTCGCCCAAGATGATACCGGTGGACGACCTCGGCCCCGGCGAGATCGGTTTCATCACCGCCGCGATCAAGACCGTCGCCGACTGCCGTATCGGCGACACGATCACCGACGACCGCCACCCGGCGAGCGAGCCGCTGCCCGGGTTCAAGCCGTCGGTGCCGGTCGTGTGGTGCGGCCTGTATCCGGTGGATGCCGACGATTTCGAGAAGCTGCGCGAGAGCCTGGCGAAGCTGCGGCTGAACGACGCGAGCTTCCACTACGAGCCGGAGACCTCGGCGGCGCTCGGGTTCGGGTTCCGCTGCGGGTTCCTGGGTCTTCTGCATCTGGAGATCATCCAGGAGCGGCTGACGCGGGAGTTCGACCTCGACCTGATCGCGACGGCGCCGTCGGTGGTGTATCGCGTGCACAAGACCAACGGCGAGGTCGTGGAGTTGCACAACCCGGCCGACATGCCGGACGGCAGCGTGATCGACTTCATCGAAGAGCCGTGGATCACCGCGACCATCCTGGTGCCCGACGAGTATCTCGGCTCGGTGCTGCAGCTGTGCAGCGAGCGGCGCGGCCAGCAGAAGGACCTGACCTATGTCGGCAGCCGCGCGATGGCGGTGTACGGGCTGCCGCTGAACGAGGTGGTGTTCGACTTCTACGACAGGCTGAAGTCGGTCAGCCGCGGCTATGCCAGCTTCGACTACACGCTGGGCGACTATGCCGAAAGCGACCTCGTGCGCATCACGATCCTGGTTAACGGCGATCCGGTGGACGCGCTGAGCTTCATCGCGCATCGCAGCGCCGCGGACGCCCGCGGGCGGGCGATCTGCGGCAAGCTGAAGGAGCTGATCCCGCGCCAGCTGTTCAAGATCGCGGTGCAGGCGGCGATCGGCGGGCGGGTGATTGCACGCGAAACCATCAGCGCGCTGTCGAAGGACGTGACGGCGAAGTGCTACGGCGGCGACATCACGCGCAAGCGCAAGCTGCTGGAGAAGCAGAAGGAAGGCAAGAAGCGCATGCGGCAATTCGGCAAGGTGGAGATCCCGCAGTCGGCCTTCCTGGCCGCCCTGAAGATGGACGCCTGATGCGGCGCGCGACACTTGCGGCGATGGCACTGCTGGCGCTGGGCGGACCGGTGGGCGGACCGGTCGCCGCCGCCCAGGTCGCGACCCCGAGCGGGACCTATACCGGGACCTATCGATGCGGCCAGGGGATGACGGCGCTGTCGCTGTCGATTCGGGCTGCGCAGGACGGCAGTCTGTCCGCGCTGTTCTATTTCCACGCGGCGGCCGGCAATCCCGGTGTTCCCAAAGGCTGCTTCGACATGCACGGCCAGTGGGACGCGCGGACCGGCGCGGTGTCTTTGCAGGCCGGGGCGTGGTTGCTGCGGCCGCCGAACTACGTGACCGTCGATCTGCAAGGCCACCTGACCAAGGGGTTCCTGGGTGGAACGGTGATCGGCCCCGGCTGCACCGACTTCAGCCTGCAAGCGGACGACTCCCCGCCCGCGCCCCCGGCGGAGTGCACGTCGGGGCACCGGACCGGGGGCTTCATCTGACCCCGGCAGATGCTTCCGTGGCGGGCCTGCCCGGTGCTAGGTCTGCCGCGAGACGGAGGGATGGCCGAGCGGCTTAAGGCGCACGCTTGGAAAGCGTGTGTGCGTTAACGCGTACCGTGGGTTCGAATCCCACTCCCTCCGCCAGTCGCGCGTGTAACCTCTTGACTTATTTGCTACTTTTAGCGATCATTCTAATGCAGTCCACAATTCGGTCCATAATCTGGCTTAGGCTAGGCGGGCTAATTGGCCGAAACGCGTCGGGATGTGTCAGCTCACGCTTCACTTAGTTCCGCCCGGCGCCCCCGTTGCTCCGTAGCGCGTTGGCAAGAGCTGCATTCTGCTTCTCTGCGTCGCTCGGCATTCGTTCATCGATCTTGATCCAAATGCCGAGTAAGGCTTTCTGTTGCTGATCAAAGGAAGCCATTTCGCGGTCTAGCGTCTTTCCCATGCTCCCAGGATCGGCCCCGTATGTTTCTATGTCCTCCAACCAGCTGCGGTACACGTGCTTACTTATGTCCCACCACGAAATGATGTTTGCAGCGTCGTAAGCCAACTGCGCTTCGGCGAAGGCTGGCTGCATCTCGCTCTGAGCGCGTTGTAACGTCCTCGCATCGTCAGGCCGCAACTTAGACGGATCGATGGAGCCGTTCGCAGGCAGGTTATACTTCTGCCTTTCCTGATTAATGACATCCAGACTCCGCCGAGTCGTCGCGTCGAAGGACTGAATCCGCGCAAGCGTCTCCCTCTCCACCGCATCCAGAGCACTATCTACAGAGCAAGATGACGATTGCGGGATATTGGGTATTTCTGGCTGCGGTCTCAGGACTCGGAGCACAAGCAGCGTAGCGCCTGGAACATCGCCATCGGCCGGAACGTAAGAAGGATTTCCATACGCGGCCCAAGCAGCCGCATACATTCCCGCAACGACTCGCGCATCGCGCGCCCGCGCACTCTCGATCAATTGTCCGACGCGTATCGACTGGAGCTTCTGGCTGAGTTCCGTGAACCGCGCAGCGTCTACGGAGTTCAGCTGCCGCGATAGTGGCACACCTGGCTTTTGCGCCTCATGGGTGATCCGCTCCAACGCCTGAATGATGGCCATAGACTCGGCTGCAGATCGGCCTCCGCGTTCGATCACATCCTCTTCAACAGAAGCTGTCGCTTGTTCGACCGAGCAGGTTTGTGCATGAGCTGGTGATCCCGCTGAAAGACAAGCCGCCAATAGCAGCAACGGTGCGCGCCGTCGGTCGGCTAACTTCGAACGACGGTTCATGAATGCTGGCATGGAGATGCTGACTCCGCCGTAGTGGGTTATCCAGGTGAAGACGGTAGGAGCGTTCATACCCCGCCTGCAACAGCCGGAAACGGCAGGGCTTAGAGGGACTTGCGGGGGGTAGCCCAGCTCGGCGGACTTCGATCCCCAGGCCGGCATCGTGACCATCGGCCGCAGCAAGGCGGCAAGCCGCGCCATGTTGCCCTGACCGATGAGGGGCGGAAGTTCTTCGAATACATGGGGGCGGGAAAGGCTGCTGCTGCTGTTCGAACGTGCCCGCACCGTGCGGCAAGCTACGCGAACCGAGCCGGCCGAGACGGCGCGCGCGCTGGTGATGCCGCCAACGATGAAGCCGCCGGGCTTCGCCCGAGTTCGCCCTTCCGCTCAGTAAGTCGTGCAGTTGACCATGTTGCCGAAACGATTGCAGTTCGTAATTGCGGGCCGATTCATCTGGTTGATGAGCTGCTGCTGCTGTGCCGCTTGCGAGAACGCTGCGGCTGCCTGAGCTAAGGCGGCAGCGGCGGCGGCACGTTGCGCGCGCTCCGCCGCGTCGGCCTGTTGAAGCTGGCTAACGATCTCTTTTGACGCCTGCATCAAAGCTTCTTGGCCCTGTCGCCGAACAGCGACCAGTTGCTGGTCCGCAGTGCCCCATGAGATCTGATGTTTCATGAGGGCGACCAAGACTTCATCATAGTGCGCATAGGCTGTCTGCAGGACCACCGCGATGGTCGGCAGTGTCGGCTGGATATCTGCGAGTAACCCGTGGCGGCACTGCTCGATCGCCGAGTGCCAAGTGATAAGCGACTGGGTTTCCGCGGGAGTTATCCGGCTGTCATCGGCAAGCTGCTGTAGGCTCGGCTCCGCGTTGCCGTTGAGAGGCATGTGAGCCGCCAGATCATCGTGCCCGAGGGCGGCGCTGGCCACGCAGCTATCCAACGCGGCTTTGGCGGAAAGAGTGAGCGTGCGGATGTTCTGCGCTTCGCGCTGCGCCTGAGTTGCACAACCCGCGAGCAGGACGGACAGGGTGACTGCGGCTACGGCACGAAGCATCGAGGCGGCCCCCGGTATGTGGCGAGCACACTACAGAACCGTAATGACTGTCAAGCGCACCGAGGCAGTTGCAGCGAGACATATTGAGCGGCTGCTTAGGGGACCGGGTGACAGGTCGCGCAATTCCATGCGTACAGGCCGGGCATGCCTAGGTCCGGCCGCCGCCGCTGCCAGGACCGCCGGCCGCCGCAGCAGCTACAGCGGTACCGCCCGTTCCGCCCGGCTTGGTCGAATATCTAGCGGCACAACTCCCGAACGAGCCGCATGGCCTCCTCCCTGTCCTTGGCTGCCTGCCGCGCCTCGGCATCGCGACCACCGTGCTTGCGCGGGGCCTGCCGGCAGCGTTCCAGGCCGTCGGCCGTGCTTGGGCCGGTGCTCTTGCCACCGTGCAGCCGGCAGCGGCCGTTCGCCATCGCCGCCCCGCGGCAGGCTCCGCCCCCACGCTTTCGGGTCGCTCCACAGCGTGGCGCCGCGTTGGCGGCACGGAGCGCCGTCTTCCAGCGAGGCTCGGACGCAAGCGGTCCCTTGCTCGGTTCGGTCACTGACCCGGGTTCCAGGCCGCTTTCGGAGCCCTCTCCCGCGCGCGCCTGCGCGCGTAGTGGTCGGGTATCCAGCCCGTCCGCCACCGTCACGCCCCCCGCCCCTTGGCTTGGACCGTCCCGGCCACGACGGCTTGGCCGCCGTCCTGCAATGTCACCTGTTGCCGCTGCACGACGACCGTCTGCTTGCGCCCGTTCCGGAGCGTGTCGAATGTCAGCAATCCAGCCTGGAAGGCGCCCATCAACCGTGCCGCAACATTTGCCGATCGCGCAGCTTCGATGTTCGCGGCGACGGCCTCATGATGGGCCCCCTGATTGTCGAACCGCTCGGCCTTGTCTGCGAACCGGGCCGCTTGCCCCATCATGCGCATGGCGAGCTCGTGGGCCTTCGCCAGTTCATGTGCCATCGCTTTCTCCGCGCTGTTCTTCGCGCCTATCCCGTCCGCGAGGTCGAGGCCGAGCGCGGCGTTGCTGCCGAGTAGGTGCAGCCGCTTCTCGCTCGCCTCCGCGTGTAGCAGGTCGGGCGAGAAGCGCTCTGCTCCGGCTTCATCGGGTCGCACAAGTTCACCGCCGCGCCCGATTCTCAGTGGAGTTGCTGGCGCCAGGGCGGCCTGAGCCGAAATTTCCAGCGCCTCGGCGTCCTCGGTTCTCTCAGCAGCCGATGCCGGATCGCTCCGCTCAATCGCGGAAGCCTCCGCTCGCATCCTACGTGCCTCCGCCTGCGCCGACACCGCCTCGTCAACCGTCATCGAGGGCGATCCTCCACCTTCGCGCAGCAGCTCAGCGTCGCGCCGCTGTCCGTTTCGCGTCATCGGTGCAGCACGCGGACGCGCGGTGCTATCCGCCAGGGTTCGAAAGATGCAGGTTGCGGAGCCATTCGCCTGCGCCCTGGACGATGCCTGCGCGGTCAAGGTCATAGACGGCCCAGGCTGCGAAAAACAGGATGATGCCTGCGCCGCGGTAGATCGCCGCTTGCGTGGCGAAGACGACGAACCGGGCCAATTGAGCGTCGCGCGGGATGCTGACCTGAGCGGTTGAGGCCTGCTCATACGCTTCTTCAGCGAGAGATTGACGTCTTGAGCTCTGGAACCAGCAGTACCCCACGCCTAGGACTAAAACCGCCAGACTGATTGCTGCATTCATGCGCCGCCCCCACTAACCGATGACAGTGCCAATGAACGCAGGGCGTCGGCCCCGCAACAGCCTTCCGTGTCCGACACGGACGCTCAACTGTGCCTAGCCGCGAAGGACGCGCCGCTCGACGAGCTCAACTGCCTCAACGCGGGCTGTATCATCCGTCATCAGCGCAAGCCGGCGCCGGGCCTCAGCCCGGAAGTAGATCGCGGCTCGCTCCGGGTCCGTCATCCACTGCCACGGGCGCGGGGCCATGAGCGCCGCCGCCAGCCGCTCGATCAGGCCGGGGGCGGGCGGCGTGTCCGAGGCCACGTCGGGGCCGGCGGCCAGCAGCGCCAACAGCGCGGCCTTGTGCGCACGCGCCTCAGCCAACAGCCCGGCCGGCGGCGTCGGTACCAGCGACAGCCCGCCACCATTCACCGCGGCCACTCGGACGCCAGCGGCCCGCAGCGCCGCCAGCACCGCGGCCGGCATCATATCACCACCCCGGCGTTAGGGTCGCCGGCCGCGCCGGCCTCACCGCCATCGTCGCGGGCGTCGCCGTTGTGTGGGGCGGGTCGGGGTTGTGGGGCAGGTCCCCCTAGTTCTTCTTGTGATTCACCGTGTTTTTTTCGCGCGTGGCTGGAGCCACCCCCACGCGCCCTACTCCCCCCCACATCTTCCCGCCCCCACAGAGGCCGCGTCGCGGTGCCAGTGCGCACCAGTTTCCATGCACCGGCGCGCTTGTCCTTGTGGTTCCGCAGCCAATTCCCGAGCACGACGGCCGATAGTTGGCCGCGCCGATCAGTCGCCACGGCCTGCACCGCCGCCAGCCACTCCGGCCGCACCAGTTGCCCGCTGAAAGCGGTCGCCGTCGCTCGGTCGAGCAGCTCGGCCGTCGTGTAGGCGAGCTGGTCGGTCGGCCATGCCTCCATCACCGCGGCGAACGCCTGCCGTTGCGGGTCCTCCGCTCGCGCCGTCGTAACCGTCGCCACGGGGTCGGCGCAGCCAAGCCAGACCAGCGCGCTGCGGACCAGATCGGACCAGGCCCCGAAACTCGGCATCGGCGACAGCCGATCCGGCCGGCCAGCGACCACATACGCCCGCGCGATGGTCAATACCGCGGCGACATAGCACCCGCGGTCGGCCAGCACCGCCGCCACCGGGTCGCCGCTGAAGGTCCGCGTCTCTGGCGCCTCGGCGTCGGCGTCGAGCT